>CAJKQE010000003.1 GCA_905201915.1 uncultured Lachnospiraceae bacterium | reverse complement strand
CTGTTTAATTATCAAGGTTCCTGTCGTTTGACAGCTCCAACATTTTATCACATTGTCTTTTGCTTGTCAAGTACTTTTTTAAAAGTTTTTTTGCTGCCTTTCGGCATCTCTGCTCTTTTGCGACAGCCACACTAGATTATCACATCTGTACCTCTCTGTCAAGAACTTTTTTTAAAACTTTTTCTTTGTTGCTCGCAGCAACTTTTGTATAATAACACAACCGTAACTGCTTGTCAACACTTTTTTGTAACTTTTTGTTACAGCGGAGAAAGAGGGATTTGAACCCTCGCACGGCGCAAACCGTCTATACCCTTAGCAGGGGCACCTCTTCAGCCACTTGAGTATTTCTCCAACGCCTGAATAAACATTTTATTCAATTAGCTGCTCTGTATGAGCAAAATTGATTATATCTTATTTTACCTACATTTGTCAACAACTTTTTTTGAATTTTATTTTTTCTGTTTTTTCTATGAAAGCTGCACCAGATATTTCACCTGATGCAGCCATCTTTTGCATTATATTCCTTTAAATCCAAATGTAAATTTCATAGGTTTTTCTGTATTCAAAAGATACTCTTCATGAGTTTTTGCGCCCCAGCTGTCATCTCCGCCAACACCCATTTGTTGCTTTGAAACACGTACTACAGTATAGTGTATCTGAGGAAGTTCAAAGTCATGTCTGGCATTTTCTATTTCATGTGGTGTATAAGGAAGTGCAGAAAACTCTATGTTATCACCAGTAAACAACATACCTCTTCCTTTCAAGTCTGTAACAGAAGCCCAGCGTACACCTGTTTTATTCCCACATTCCTGAGGATTTAAGTATTTTGCCATGTTATCTTTCACCTTATTTGTATAGACACCAAGTTTTGCTCCTTTACATCTATCTGCATAAGTTTCTTCATATCCCATTCCATACCAAGAAACATTGTCATAATCTGCATCAAATTTAAAGATAACTCCAAACTCCGGCATATCCTTCAGCTCTTTTACAGGCTCATAATACAACTCTGTTTCAATATATCCATCACCATATACTTTGTAAGAAAGATTACAATATGCCTCTGGTGTAGTAGGTAAGTAATAAGTATATATAATCTTTGCATACTCATCTGTAATTTCGATTTCAGGATTCATGCTGTCAGGATATTTCCCATCCAATGGCTTTTTATGTGAAAGATACATACTTGCAATTTTCCACTGTGCATAGCGCATAGGCATTAAGTTTCCTTCGTCATTATCTGTAGGTGCTCTCCAGAAATTAGGTTTTGGAATCGCTTTTATCATTTCAACTCCGCCATATCGATAGGATACTAAACCACCATTTAAGTAAGAAAACATAACTTCAAAGTTCTCACCTTTTACACCAAAGTTATGAGCACTGTTAATCACTTCAAATTCACCTTTATGCGCTTGCTCTTTTTTTGCGACTTTATAAACTTTCTGTCCAAAGGCTACCTCATGCCCCTTTTTTGCCCATAGAGTGTCTTCTTTTAACAAGAAGGATACTGTAATTGTATATTCTCCCGGCAATGTCTGTACTGGAATTGGAAGTTTATATTCTCCTTTGGAAAGAGCCTCTGTATTCGTTTCAATAGTTATTTTTTTCATCAATTTTCCATCTTTTTGTAAAGCCACCACACATTCAAAAGTATTGGTATTTACAAAAAGATTTTTATTTATAACGGTTACTTTATCTTCCTCTACTTCTGCTGTTATATTTTGATAATTAAATTTTACCTCCTGCATTTTAGGGGAAGGATTTCTGTCTTTTCCATACACAATTCCATTTCCACTAAAGTTATAATCACAAGGATGGTCTCCAAAATCTCCGCCATAAGCTTGATAAACCTTTCCGTAACGGTCTTTTTTATCAATAGACTGGTCAATATAATCCCAGATAAATCCACCCTGATATAAAGGCTCTGTATCTGTTAAATCTGTGTACTTATGCATTGCACCGCAAGAATTTCCCATAGCATGTGTATATTCACAGCAGATAAATGGTTTTGTTCTGTCTTTTTCTAAAAATTTCTTAATATTTTCTACGCTTGTATACATCTGACTTTCCATATCACTGGTGTCATTGTATCGTCTGTCATGAAATATCCCTTCGTAATGCACTAATCTGGTAGGATCTTCATTTTTATAAAATCTGGACATTTCGTAAATATCTTTACCACCATAAGACTCATTTCCACAGGACCAGATTAAAATAGATGGGTGATTTTTGTCTCTCTGATACATAGAATTTACTCTGTCTAACATCATTGCCAGCCATTTCGGGTTATCCATAGGTACAATTCCGGACTTATCCCCTGCATATACCGCAGGAGTATCCCATGAACCGTGGGACTCCATATTATTTTCTGCAATCATATATAAGCCAAATTCATCACAAAGCTCATAAATCATAGTCTCATCTGGATAATGACTGGTGCGAATTGCATTGATATTATTCTGCTTCATCGTAATAATATCTTTTATTACATCTTCTTTTTTCACATATCGCCCTGTAGAAGATGAAAATTCATGACGATTAACACCTTTAAATACAATGCGTTTTCCGTTTAATGTCATGAGATTATTTTTCATCTCAAATCTACGAAATCCTACTTTTTGAGGAACTACTTCCACAACATCTCCATTCTCATTCATTACTTCCAGTAATAAATCATATAGATTTGGTACTTCTGCACTCCAAAGCTCAGGATGTTCTGTTTGAATTACAAAGGTACTGTCCTTTTCCAATGGATTTTCTTGCTGGCAAATATGTTCTCCTTTATGAGATAAAGTAAGTCTGATTTTTCCTTGTGCAGAAGCTTTTACTTTAATTTCCAAATCTGCTTTTGTAAAAGTATCATCTAAAAGAGTTCTGACTCTTAAATCTGTAATATGAACCTCCGGAATTGTATACATGTATACATCTCGATATAAACCTGAAAATCTGAAAAAGTCCTGATCTTCGCACCAACTGCTGCTTGTCCATTTGAATACCTGCGCTGCCAGCTTGTTTTTTCCATCTTTGATATAAGGTGTCAATTCAAATTCAGAAGGTGTAAAACTATCTTCACTATATCCTACAAATTCTCCGTTTAACCAAACTGCCAGTCCACTTTCTGCTCCGTGAAAAGATATAAAAATTCTTTTGCCTTTCATGTTATCCGGAACTTCAAAATATTTTACATAGCTTGCTACCGGATTAAACTCTTCTGGAATTTCTCCCGGCACAATATATTCTTTTCCTTCCCAAGGATACTGTACATTGGCATACTGAGGTACATCATATCCTTCCATCTGAATATGTGCAGGCACACGAATATCGTCCCATGATTTACAGCAATATTCTTCTTTTTCAAATCCCTGTATGGTACTCCTATAGTTTTTTGCATAATGGAATTTCCAAAGTCCGTTTAAGCTGTATTTAAATTCTTCATCCTCCAGCTCCATCGCATCTAAAGAGCTATAATATTTATGGCTGGAATGTGCATCTAAACGATTATCTTTGAAATATTCAGGATTTCTAACCTGATTATAATCAAATTTATTCATTTTGTTTCTCCCTTTCTCTCACTGATATGCCTTTATTTTATCATTGATATTTCCCATATTGTATGATATGTTTAGCTAAATAATATAACATTTCGAAACAGGTGATAAAAATGCCGATTTACTTTAGAGACACTCCCGTAAATGAACCTTTTACCTTTAATTCCATAGGAAACCACTGGGCACAGGAAGCAACTATTCGCCCCAAAGGCTATCCTCTCTATCATTATCTGCAAACAGAAAAAGGATTGGGAAATATTTCTATCCAGGGAAAACATTATACCTTGAAAGAAGGGGAGGGCTTTCTAATTGCCCCTTTCATCAGTCATTCTTATTATGGAGAAACTGATATATGGACTACCTGTTTTTTTACTTTTGCAGGAACACTGGAAAGCCATATTGGAAAAATTCTAGGCAGCAAACCTATTATCTTTATTTCTAAAGAACAAGGTATGCAAATTGAACAGACTATTAAATGCACTATAAAAAAATATGAACATCCTCCTTTAGACGCAAAATCCCTGTCTATTGATTGTTATCGTCTTCTTATGTTTTTTGCTGATGGTGTTTCTACAGAAAATTTTATCCATGAACCACTTTATCAAAGATACATAGCTCCTGTTTTAAAAGAAATCGAAAATAATTATACCGAAGAACTTACCATACAGGAATTAAGTAATAAGGTTTATATTACTCCACAATATCTCACTCGCCTCTTTCAGCGCTTTCTCGGTTGTTCCGCTTATGAATATCTCACAACCTGGAGGATGAATAAAGCAAAAGAATTTCTCCTGACTTTTCCTCATGCAGAGGTTCAGGAAATTGCCCGAAAAAGTGGTTTTACAGATTCCAGCCATTTCATTTCCATGTTTAAGAAAACTACAGGAATGACACCTTTAGAGTTTCGGAAATTAAATTAAAAGGAACTGTCGCATTCGGTATCTATTCGGAATAGTTATACCTTTTACGCTCAGTTTGCGCTCACTTTGAGCTTATAATCTCAAAGCGTGCTCGACAAATTCGCGAAAAGTGTATAACTATTACTGAATAATATTTAAAGCGATAGTTCCTTTTTATTCGTTTTCCTTTATTACTTTTTCAATCCTTGATTTTACTTCTGCAGCAATCTCTACTGTTTTCATATCTTTATACTCTTCATAAAGCATAGGTTTCAAAATATGAACCTGAACAGTAACTCGCTTAACAGACTTTGTATCAAAGGATTTATAAGAGTCTATAAGCGCAACCGGCACAATAGGACATCTTGCCTTTGTGGCGCTTTTAAAACTTCCTCCTTTAAAATCATGTACATGATTAGGATCTTTTGTTCTGGTACCTTCTGGGAAAATCAGATAATTTCTGCCTTCCTTTACTTCTTTTGCCACCTGAAGGATAACCTGCATAGATTGTCTTACATCATCCCTGTCAATGGCATAAGCTTTCATACATGCAAATACCTGTTTTAAAAATGGTATATTCTGCACTTCCTTTTTCATAACTACAGAAAACGGTCTTGGACATGCATGCATAATTGCAAGCACATCAAACAGTCCCTGATGATTAGGAAAAAACATAAAACCGTCTTCTTTTGGGATATTTTCCTGTCCATGTACATCAATGGTAATACGTCCGCCTTTAATTGCCCGACTGTCAATAAAACGCAGCATTTTATAACGTTCTTCTTCTGTGTACTTCTCTACATGCCGTGCATAATAACACAATTTAAACCACATAACCGGTACTAAGAGAATATTATATGCTACCATCAAAATTATTCTTTTCACTGCTCTCTCCGCTATTTTATTATTTCTTGAAATTTATTCTGAAGACTATTTTCATATTTTGGATTTTTTCTGATAAAAGTCTGATATGCTTTATCATAATCCTTATAAGCATCATCCTTCATAAATTCGCTGTATTGTTTTCTGGAGTTTCCACTCATTTCCTCGTTTACATCTTTTGCAGGTACAACATAGTATTTTTTGTCTTTCTGTTTCACATAATAGAATGACATCGCCGGTACTTCCAAAGTTTCCTTCTGTTTTTTCACTTTATAATCATACCACACGTATACCAATTCATATTTATCGAATTTACCTAAAGATTTTGCTTTTTTAAACTCCACCTTTTTTGCCTCGTGTGCTTTAAAATAATTCATATTATAGTCGATTTCCTTCTTAATCTCCTTTGCACACTTCTTATCCGGATTAACACCAAAACATTTTTTTACTGCCTTCTCATCCTGATTTTGATACGCACTGATTAATGATTTCACTGCTGATTCAGGGCTTTTGTGGCTTACTTTTGTACCACAGCCGCCCAACAGCAGGATAGAAATCATAATCATACAAATTATAATCCCTTTTTTGTTCTTCATGCTCCCCATTCTCCTAATCGGCGAGATTTTCTTTCTCTGTTTCTTCAGAAATTTCTTCCTCTTTCTCTCTTACCTTTGCAATACTTGCAACTGTAATGTCGTCCTTTAAATCCATGAGTTTTACACCTGAGGTAATTCTGCCTAAAATGGAAATACCTTCACATTCCAGACGAATAATAATTCCCTCTGTAGTAATCATCATAATTTCATTTTCACTATTTACTGCTTTTACACCAATTACATTACCTGTTTTTTCTGTAATCTTATAACATTTTACACCTTTTCCGCCTCTGTTTTGACGTGTAAATTCACTGATTGACGTTCTCTTTCCAAGTCCATTCTCTGATACAATTAACAGATAATCACCCTGACAGGTAAGCTGCATACCGATAACTTCATCTTCTTCCTGAAGATTAATACCTCTTACTCCCATAGAAACTCTACCGGTACTTCTTACGTCAGTTTCATTAAATCGAATACACTGTCCGAACTTTGTAACCAGAATAATATCCTTTTTGTTATCTGTAAATTTAACCTCAATCAGCTCATCATCTTCCCTTAAAGCAATGGCTGCAAGACCTGTTTTTCTTACATTTTCATAGTCTTCAATCGGTGTCTTTTTCACCAGACCGTTTTTGGTTGCCATAAACAGATAATTACCCTTCTTAAATTCGTTGATTGGAATTACAGCTGTAATCTTTTCTTCCGGCTGAAGCTGAAGCAGGTTGATAATCGCAGTTCCTCTTGCTGTACGGCTTGCCTCCGGAATTTCATAAGCCTTAATTCTATATACACGACCTGCACTGGTAAAGAACATGAGGTAATGATGGGTTGTTGTCATTAAAAGTTCCTCAATGTAATCATCATCAATGGTAGACATACCCTTAATACCTTTTCCTCCACGATTCTGACTGCGGAAATTATCTACGGTCATTCTCTTTATGTATCCCAGTTTTGTCATAGCAATTACTGTATTTTCCTTCGGAATTAAATCTTCCATGGAAATATCAAATTCATCATATCCAATAGCAGTTCTTCTGTCATCGCCATATTTATCTGCAATGGCAAGAATTTCCTGTCTGATAACACGAAGAAGCAGATTTCTGTCTGAAAGAATTGCTTTTAATTCTCTAATCTTGATTTCCAACTCCTGGAATTCTTTTTCCAGACGTTCTCTTTCCATACCTGTAAGCTGATACAGACGCATATTTACAATTTCCTGAGCCTGTACTTCTGAGAAGCCAAATGTCTCCATCAAGGTTTCCTTTGCTTCCTGTCTTGTCTTTGAACTTCTGATAATTTTAATAATCTGATCAATTACATCTAAAGCTTTTAACAGACCTGATACAATGTGCGCTCTGGCTTCTGCTTTATTTAAGTCATACTGTGTCCTTCTTGTAACAACTTCTTCCTGATGCGCCAGATAATGCTCCAACATTTCCAGAAGACTCATAACCTTTGGTGTGTTGCCTACAAGAGCCAACATAATTACACCAAAAGTATCCTGCATCTGTGTATGCTTATATAAACGGTTTAAAATAACATTTGCATTTGCATCACGTCTTAAAGTAATACAAATACGCATACCTTCTCTGTTGGAATGGTCGCTGATATCTGTAATTCCATCAATTTTCTTATCTCTTACCAGTTCGGCAATCTTTTCAATAAGTCTGGCTTTATTTACCATATATGGCAGCTCTGTAACGATAATCTGACTCTTTCCGTTTGGAAGCGTCTCAATATCCGTCACTGCACGTACTCTGATTTTACCTCGTCCTGTACGGTATGCTTCCTCAATTCCTCTTGTTCCTAAGATTGTTGCTCCTGTAGGAAAATCCGGTCCTTTTACAATGGACAGCAACTCATCAATGGTAGTTTCTCTCTGCTCCTCAATCTGATTGTCAATAATTTTAACAACTGCATTGATAATTTCTCTCAGATTATGAGGTGGAATATTGGTTGCCATACCAACGGCAATACCGGATGTTCCGTTTACCAGAAGGTTTGGATATCTGGACGGAAGAACTGTAGGTTCTTTTTCAGTCCCATCAAAGTTCGGTGCAAAATCAATGGTATTTTTATTGATGTCTGCCAACATTTCCATGGAAATTTTGCTTAAACGTGCTTCTGTGTAACGCATGGCAGCAGCACCGTCTCCATCCACTGAACCGAAGTTTCCATGACCGTCTACTAAAGGATAACGTGTAGACCAGTCCTGTGCCATATTTACTAATGCACCATAAATAGAGCTATCACCATGAGGATGGTATTTACCCATAGTATCACCTACGATACGGGCACATTTTCTATGAGGCTTATCCGGCCCATTATTCAGCTCAATCATGGAGTAAAGAATTCTTCTTTGAACGGGTTTTAATCCGTCTCTTACATCAGGAAGGGCTCGTGAAGCAATTACGCTCATGGCATACTCAATATAAGACTCCTCCATCTTTTTCTGTAAGTCCACTTCCTGAATTTTATCAAATACATTTTCTTCCATTTGGCTTCTCCTTATCATGTAGGGTTATTAAATATCCAGATTTTTTGCATACTTGGCATTTTCTTCAATAAATTCCCTTCTCGGCTCTACTTTATCACCCATAAGCGTAGTAAATGTCAAATCCAGCTCAGATGTAGAGTCTTCATCCATTACCACACGCATAAGAATACGGCTCTCCGGATCCATCGTTGTCTCCCAAAGCTGATCTGCATCCATCTCTCCCAGACCTTTATAACGCTGAATATTACAGCCATCCATACCGATTTCGGCAAGGATATCAGCCTGTTCCTGTTCTGTATACGCATAATGGATTTTTTTGTTTTTCTCGATTTTGAATAATGGTGGCTTTGCAAGATAGACATAGCCCTGCTTAATCAATTCCGGCATAAAACGATATAGGAATGTTAAAAGCAATGTTGCAATATGAGCGCCGTCTACATCGGCATCTGTCATAATAATAATTTTATGATAACGAAGCTTTGAAATATCAAAATCCTCGTGAATTCCTGTTCCAAATGCAGTAATCATTGCTTTAATTTCTGCATTTGCATAAATTTTATCAAGACGAGCCTTCTCTACATTTAAAATTTTACCTCTAAGAGGCAAAATTGCCTGTGTTGCTCTGCTTCTGGCAGTCTTTGCTGAACCACCCGCAGAATCACCCTCTACAATATAGATTTCACATTTACTTGGATCTTTGTCCACACAATCTGCTAATTTACCCGGCAGAGATGTTCCATCTAAAGCTGATTTTCTTCTTGTCAGTTCTCTTGCCTTTCTTGCAGCATCTCTTGCTCTTTGAGAAAGCAGAGATTTCTCAATAATAATTTTAGCCACAGCAGGATTTTGCTCTAAATAAATCTCCAACTGATTACTTACAATACTGTCAACAGCACCTCTTGCCTCACTGTTCCCCAGTTTCTGCTTTGTCTGTCCTTCAAACTGAGGATCTTCAATCTTAACACTGATAATCGCAGTCAAACCTTCACGAATATCTTCTCCTGTAAGGTTTTGTTCGCTTTCCTTCAGAAGCTTATTCTTTCTTGCATATTCATTAAAGGTCTTTGTAAGGGCGTTTCGAAATCCCACAATGTGAGTTCCACCTTCCGGTGTTGTAATATTGTTTACAAATCCATAAGTATTTTCTGTATAAGCGTCATTATGCTGCATGGCAACTTCTACCATAACACCGTCTTTATTACCTTCAAAGTAAAGAATCTCTTCATAAAGTGCTGTATTGCTCTTGTTCAGATATTGAACAAATTCTTTAATACCGCCTTCATAGTGGAAAGTTACTTCCTTCTCTTCTTCTTCACGTTTATCTCTTGCAATAATTCTTAAACCTTTTGTCAAAAAAGCAATTTCTCTGAAACGATGTTTCAATGTTCCAAAATCAAAAATTGTTTCTTCAAAAATTTCCGGATCCGGTAAAAACGTAACCATAGTTCCTGTTTTCTCCGGTTCACATTCTCCTACGATCTTCAGGCTATAAACAGTTTTTCCTCTCTCATATCTCTGTCTGTAAATCTTTCCTTCATGGAAAATTGTTACTTCAAGCCAGGTAGAGAGGGCATTTACTACCGATGCACCTACACCGTGAAGACCGCCGGATACTTTATATCCTCCACCACCGAATTTACCGCCAGCATGGAGAATTGTAAATACAACTTCAACAGCCGGAATACCTGCCTTCTGGTTAATTCCAACAGGAATTCCACGTCCATTATCAATAACTGTAATTGAATTGTCTTCATTGATTGCTACATCAATGGTATCACAATAGCCTGCCAAAGCTTCATCTACTGCATTATCTACGATTTCATAAACCAGATGATGAAGACCTCTTGAAGAAGTGCTGCCGATATACATACCCGGTCTTTTTCTGACTGCTTCAAGTCCCTCTAAAATTTGAATCTGGTCTGCTCCGTACTCTGTTTTAATTTCTGTACTCATGCAATTCCTCCTGTTTTCCGGTAATTCCGGTAGTTGCTCAGTTTTCTGTGTTATATGTATTATGTAAACCTTTCACTCAGGAAGGACAAAATACATCTCCATCTATTACTTTAAAAATTTTGTTTATATGAAATCTTTTATCTATAAAATCATCTAGGCCTGTACAGGTAATCATGGTCTGCACATGACTGATGCTATTCAAAAGATAATTTTGCCGATTAGAATCAAGTTCTGACAAAACATCATCTAAAAGCAAGACAGGCATATCCTTTATCACTTTCTTCACCATATAAATTTCCGAAAGTTTTAAAGACAGTGCAGCAGTTCGCTGCTGCCCCTGAGAGCCATATCTGCGAATATCAATTCCATTGACCTTCACACAAAAATCATCTCTGTGAGGTCCTACAGAGGTCTGTTTAAAGCGGCAATCTTTTTCTCTGTTCTTAGAAAGCTCTTGATAAAAATCTTCGCTTGCCACACTTGGCTCATACACAAGTTCTATTTTTTCACGATTTCCGGTGATACTGCTATGTATATCCTCCATAATACCGTTTATCTCATCAATAAACCTACGGCGAGTTTCAATAATCTCCCTGCCATACTGCACAAATTGCTGATCCCATATTTCCAATGTATCTTTTAAAGAATCCTGAAAAGCAATATCTTTTAACAGCTTATTTCTCTGGTTCAGAATATGGTTATAGCTGGACAGATTAGATAAATAGAGTTTATCAAGTTGACATAACTCCAAATCCATGAACCGCCTTCTCTCTCCCGGGCCATTTTTGATAATATTTAAGTCTTCCGGAGAGAAAAACACAATATTTAAAAGCCCAAATAATTCACTGGCTTTGCGGATAGGTATTCCATCAATGGCAATCCCTTTTGGCTTACTTTTCTTTAAATGCATATCAATTTTACGGGATATACCGTCTTTATTAACAAACATACGAATATGCGCCTCATCCGCATCGAACTTTATCATCTCTCTGTCCTTACTCCCCCTGTGGGATTTTGTTGTACTGCATAAATATGCAGCTTCCAGTATATTTGTTTTTCCCTGTGCATTATCTCCGTAAAAAATATTGGTTCCTTTATCAAATTCTAATGCCAATGAGTCATAATTTCTGTAATTTTTAAGTTCTATTGATTCGATATACATGTATACACCTATTTTACAATTTTAATTTCTTCTCCATGAAAAGAAATTACATCACCATCATATAATTTGCGGCCACGTCTGGTATCGGTCTCTCCATTTACCAGAACTTCGCCATCCTGAATAACATATTTGGCTTCAACACCGTCTTCTACCAAATTTGCGGCTTTCAATGCCTGACCTAATTTTATAAATTCATCTCTAAGCTTAATTACTTCCATTTTTTCTCCTTTTATCTGCTAACAGCATTAAAGTTTACAGGTAAAATCAGATAAATATACTGCTGATTATCATCACGAATAAAGCATGGCGCTTTGGCATTCATGAGATAAATGCTGACTTCTTCATCATCAATTACCTTGAGGGCATCAATTAAAAATTTTGGATTAAATCCAATCATAATATCTTTCCCCTCTTTTTCAATATCAATATCTTCTTTCATGGAACCAATCTGAGAATCAATGCGAAGTTCCATCTGTCCATTTTGGATATTGATAATAATTGGTTTCTTGTCCCCTTCTTTTACAAGAAGTGTAGCTCTGTCAATACAATCTAAAAATTCTTTTTTATTAATTTTTACTTTTGTTTCATAATCACTGGAAAGCATCTGATCAATTTTAAAGTATTCCCCTTCAATTAAACGAGAAACCACTCTTGTATCATCAAACTCGAATAAAATATGATTTGCAGAAAGATAAATTTCAACCATATCCTCCAGTTCACCGGATAAAATTTTGCTGATTTCATTTAATGTTTTTCCAGGAACAACAACTTTGCGGTCTTCACAATTTTCTTTTAAACCAATTTTTCTAATAGAAATGCGGTGCCCATCAAGAGAAATCACTCTTAACATATTGTTTTCTATCTGGAAAAGTTCTCCTGTCATCAGTTTATTATTCTCATTCACAGCAATAGAGAAAATTGTCTGACGGATAATTTCTTTTAAAGTAAACTGTGAAACCCGTATACAATCATTTTTTTCTATTAAAGGTAAATAGGAAAAATCTTCACCTGATTTACCTGGAATGTTAAATTTTGCTTTTTCACAGGTAATTGTAGCATTTAACTTTTCATCTGTTTCGATTGTGACATCATTGTCCGGAAGTTTACGAACAATTTCTGAAAAGATTTTTGCATCTAAAGCAATGATACCTTTTTCAAGAACCAATCCCTGAACACGGGTTTCGATACCTAATTCCATATCGTTGGATGTAAATTTTATATCATTTGTTGATGCATCTATTAAAATACATTCTAAAATAGGCATTGTTGTTTTGCTCGGAACGGCTTTCATGACAATACTGACACTTTTTTGAAGTTCAGATTTTGGACAAACTAATTTCATAGTGTGAATAACTTCCTTTCTGTGTGAAGTGGTTAAATAAAAATATAAAATAATAAAAAATTCGTAGTAACCGCCGTAGGGGCTGTGAATATGTGAATAACTCATCTAAGCCTAGAAAATACGGGCTTTAAGTGTATGGATAACTTTGTGGGTTAAGGTTGAAATTCAAGTGTAAGACCTGTTGATAAAAATGTGGGTTAAAAACCGCAAAAATATCAAAAAAGGTTTTCCACATGTAATTCACATAAAATACACCTAGTGATGTGGATAAAATTATTTTATTTTGATGGATTAATTTTCTTCTTTAAAATATCAATAATTTCCTGAGTAGGAGATGCATTTGGACCATTTAATTCTGCTTCAATTTTGTCAATTCCGTTCATAATTGTAGTATGATCTCTGCCTCCTAAGACTTTGCCGATATTTTTTAAGGTTACTTCTGTCATATTGCGGCATAAATACATGACAATCTGTCTTGGAAATACGATTTTCGCATTTCTTTTATTACCGGTAAGATCAGATGGCTGCAAATCAAAGTGTTCTGCAACTACTTCAATAATAAGTTCCGGTGTAATAATGCGCTTCTGATTAGGAGAAATAATATCTTTTAATACTTTTTCGGCTAAAGCCAGATTAATTTCACTTTTCTCAAGGTTGGCATAAGCCATAATTTTATTGAGAGAACCTTCCAGTTCACGAATATTTGATTTTACATTTTTGGCAATGTATTCAATTACTTCATCATCAATTTTGTAACCATCCAATTCTTCCTTTTTGCGAAGAATTGCCATTCTGGTCTCATAATCAGGAGAAGAAATATCGACAATTAAGCCCCATTCAAATCGAGAACGAAGGCGGTCTTCCAGAATTTCCATATCTTTTGGTGGTTTATCAGATGAAATAACAATCTGTTTTTTTGCTCCGTGGAGGGCATTGAAAGTATGGAAAAATTCTTCCTGTGTAGACTCTTTTCCTATAATAAACTGAATATCATCAATTAAGAGAACATCAATGTTTCTATATTTTTCACGGAACTTTGACATAGTGGTATTATTACCATTACGAATAGAGTCAATCAGTTCATTTGTAAAATATTCACTTGTTACATATAAAACTTTTGCATTTGGATTTTTCTGTAATACAAAATGTGCAATGGAATGCATTAAGTGAGTTTTTCCAAGACCTACACCACCGTAGATAAAAAGAGGATTGTAGGCTTCTCCCGGAGATTCGGCAACTGCCAAAGATGCTGCATGTGCCATTTTGTTGTTATTACCTACAACAAAAGTATCAAATGTATAGCGTGGATTTAAGTTTGCTTTTTCAATATTTTCATTTAAACTTGCGGGAGCTGCCGCCGGAGGTTCTTTAAATTCTTCCTTAATATCTTCCGGAAGAACAAGAGAAATCTCAAAATCCTGTCCGATTGTTTCTGCAATAGAGACTTTTAAAGGGAGAAGGTATTTCTTATTAATATAATCTAATGCCATACTCCCGTTTGTAACAATAATTGTCACAACATTTCCCTCTACTTTGTAAACCTCTAAAGGTTCAAGCCATGCATTGAAGGAAACATCAGACACATCATGTTCAATTTTAATCATATTTAAGATATCTGACCATTTTTCCTGTATAATGTGCATTTTCATTTCTCCTAATCAGTATTATATGCCGGTTTTCAAACACAAAAATATATGATTGACTGATTATCTCATTCAATCATAGGCAAAAAAAAGTATTATTATCTATATAATATAATAAAAAAGAAGTTTTATCAATGAAAAATTAAAAATCCGGTGTTTAGGATAATGTTGGTATGTGGAAAACTTTTATGTTTGCATTGTATATAGAAAGAACTACTTAAAAAAAGCAGAAAAAACCAGAAAAAAATGGATATGTGTGCATGTGGATAGAAGTATGTGGAAAATGAGGACATGGTTTATTCAAAAAGTATGTGGAAAATAGAAATGTGAAGAATGTGTATAACGTAAAATACATAATCCACATGTCGGAAAACCCTGAAAAATAAGGCTTTTTAAAAATATAAGGGAAAACAATGTGAATATATGGTAGGAGTTATCCACATGTTATCCACATTTTGTGGATAAACAGATAAGGGTGGAAAAAATGTGAATAACTGTGTGTATAGAAAAATGGATAAATTTAGTTAATGAAAAAATGAAATATTTTGATGTGGATATATTGTGGAAGCGATGTGGATAGCCAAAATAGGGGAAAAAACCGCAGAAAACATAAATAAGTGCTTGACGAAATAAGGGTTTCTGAATATAATTGAAATGATGTTTTCTATCATGCATAACTAGAAGTGACATCTGAATTAAATTGTTATCGGAAAGATGTCCATTAATATAAGGGAGGTGCCTTGAATATGAAAATGACATTTCAGCCAAAGAAAAGACAGCGTTCCAAAGTTCACGGATTCAGAGCTAGAATGAGCAGTGCTGGCGGAAGAAAAGTTTTAGCTGCTAGAAGAGCAAAAGGAAGAAAAAAATTATCAGCTTAAGACCGCAGACATGTGGTCTTTTCTTCTCTTTGCGATAAAGGATAGAGTATGAAATATTCAGAATCATTAAAGAAGAACAACGATTTTCAACTGGTTTACAAAAAGGGAACATCTTATGCAAATCGTTATCTGGTTATGTATATAAAGGAAAACCAGTTGAATCGTAATAGAATTGGTATATCCGTAAGTAAAAAAGTCGGCAACAGTGTAGTAAGGCATCATTTGACACGTTTGATAAGAGAAAGCTACCGTTTGAACGAAGAAAAGTTTTGTTTTGGATATGATATTGTTGTAGTGGTAAGAGTGAATGGAAAAAATCAAAATTACCATTCTTTAGAGAGCGCCCTTCTACATTTAGGAAGGCTGCACAAGGTTGTGAGCAGTAAAGAGAATGAAAAAAATACTAATAATATTGATTAAAGGTTATCAGAAGTATTTATCTCCTTTGAAGAGTACATGTTGCCCGTATATACCTACATGTTCTCAGTATGGATTAGAAGCAATTGAAAAATATGGTGCAGTAAAAGGAAGCCTTTTGGCCGCATGGAGAATATTGAGATGCAACCCTTTCTCTAAGGGGGGCTATGATCCTGTGCCGTGATTTATTAGGAGATAAAGGTCAAGAAGGAGGATTATTATTTTGGGTGTGTTACTAACGAAGAGTACCATGCCGATTGTTAACTGGGTAGCAGAAGTGCTTGGCTGGCTGATGAACGGCATTTACAGCATTGGAGTGCATAACTTAGGTTTATGTATTATTATCTTTACTCTTGTCATTTATGCGTTTATGACTCCATTGCAGGTTAAACAGCAGAAATTTGCGAAAATGAATGCAGTTATGGCTCCTGAATTACAGAATATTCAGAAGAAGTATAGAGGGAAAAAAGATCAGAATTCTCAGTTAAAAATGCAGGAAGAAACTATGGGAGTATACGAAAAATACGGCGTTTCTCCTACAGGAAGCTGCTTGCAGATGTTAATTCAGATGCCTATTTTCTTTGCTTTATATCAGGTTATTATTAAAATTCCCGGATATATTGGAGGAATTAAAGATGTGTTTGCATCTGCAGTTTCTCATATTACAGATGTAAGTGGTTATTCAGATATTATTTTTCAGTTTGTTAAGGATAATGCGATTAAAAATAGCTATATTCCAATGTCAGGAAAATTAAGCAGTGACCATGTGGTTGACTTTTTATACAGCCTTTCACCTGCACAGTGGGATAAACTGGCAGATGTTGATAAATTTCAGGGATTTGCAGATGTTTTAAATCAGACAGCAGATCAGCTGCATCCAATGCAGAATTTCTTAGGATTGAACATTGCAGATAACCCATGGGCGTTAATTCAGTCCGGATGGTCTACACAGCATTATCTGTTGATTTTTGCAGCAGTTTTAATTCCTGTATTGGCATGGGCTACACAGGTTTTGAATATGAAGCTTGTTCAGACAGCATCTAACACAAGTAATGGTACACCATCTCAGATGGAAACAACTATGAAAACAATGAATACTTTTATGCCATTGATGACAGCATTTATCTGTTTCACATTCCCTGTAGGTATTGGTATTTATTGGATTATCGGTGCGGTTATCAGAAGTGTGCAGCAGGTTGTTATTAACAGACATCTGAATAATATGAATATAGATGAATTTATTCAGAAGAATAAAGCAAAAATGGATAAGAAAAAGGCAAAATTAGGTGTTACTTCTCAGAATATCAGCCAACAGGCAAAGATGAATGTGCGTAACATTGAAGAACCAAAGAAAAAGACTATTGCGGACAAGAGTAATTCTGTAAAGAATACAGCATCATATACAGCTGAAGTTCCAAAAACAAAGCCGGGTAGTCTGGCGTCAAAGGCAAATATGGTGGCGCAATTTGATGCAAATAACAAAGGGAAAAAGAAATAGAAGGTAAGGGGGAAAAAAGATGGAATTCAGAGAGTTTTCTGCTAAAACAGTAGATGAAGCCATTACAAAGGCAAGTCTTGAATTTGAAGTATCCAGTGAAAACCTTGAAATTCAGATTGTTTCTGAGGGAAAAGCAGGATTTTTAGGTTTCGGTGCAAAGCCGGCAATTATTAAAGCGGCAAAAAAAGAAGTTCAAAAATCCTTACCAAAGGAACCAAAGAAAAAAGAAGTTGAAAAAGTTAAAGAAGAGGTAAAGCCGGTAAAAGAGGTTGAACCTGAAATTGAAAAAGAAATCCAACAAGAAACAGCAACACCACATGAAGAAAAGAAAGTTGTTGTAAGAAGCGAAGAAGAAATTGCAAATATGAAGGCAGAAGCAGAAAAGTTCTTGAGCGGAGTTTTCAAAGCCATGAATATGGAAGTGGAAATTAAGATGGAATATAAAGCTTCTGAGGGAAATCTTGATATTGAATTTATCGGACAGGATATGGGTATTCTTATTGGTAAAAGAGGACAGACTTTAGACTCTTTACAGTACCTTACCAGTCTGGTAGTAAATAAGGAAACACAGGGTTATGTTCGTGTAAAACTTGATACAGAGGATTACCGTAACAGAAGAAAAGAAACTCTGGAAAATCTGGCAAGAAGCATTGCTTACAAAGTAAGAAAAACAAGAAAAACAGTTTCTCTTGAGCCAATGAACCCTTATGAAAGAAGAATTATTCATTCTGCATTACAGGGAAATCGTTATGTAGAAACTTACAGCGAAGGAAACGAACCATATCGTCATGTGGTAGTAAAATTGAAAAACAGATAGTAAACAAATTATTCTAGGTGAAAGCGTGAATAATAGGGAAATCCCTGCGCTTTCTCCTGGAATTTTTTTATAGAAGGGAGAAAATTATGGCAGATACAATTGCGGCTGTTGCAACTGCAATGACTGCATCGGGAATTGGAATTATTCGTATCAGTGGCCCCCAAAGCAGGGAAATTGTAGGTAAAATATATCGTTCTAAAGGTGGAAAAACGAGAATTGAGAACGTTTTGTCACATACCATTCAGTATGGTTTTATATGTGACGAGGATGAGGTAATAGATGAAGTTCTGGTAATGATTATGGATGCACCCAGAAGTTATACAGGAGAAAATACAGTAGAAATAGATTGTCATGGCGGCGTTCTTGCTATGAAAAGGGTGCTGGAAACTGTGATAAAATATGGAGCAAGACCGGCAGAACCAGGGGAATTTACAAAGCGTGCATTTTTGAATGGAAGGATTGATTTGTCTCAGGCAGAGGCGGTTATTGATGTAATAAATGCAAAAAATGAATATGCATTAAAGAGCTCCATAAGCCAGTTAAGAGGCAATATACAGAGAGTAATTAAGGAAATCAGACAGGGAATTATTTACCAAATTGCCTATATTGAGTCAGCTTTAGATGATCCGGAACATATCAGTATTGATGGATATGGAGATACCCTGAAGGGAGAAATAAGCCTTTTAAAAGAGAAATTAGAGAGTCTTTTAAATACAGTAAGAGAAGGAAAACTCATGAAGGAAGGTATTAAAACAGTTATTGTAGGAAAGCCAAATGCAGGTAAATCTTCTCTTTTGAATTTGCTGGTAGGAGAAGAAAGAGCAATTGTAACGGATATTGCCGGAACTACCAGAGATATATTAGAAGAAACGATTGTATTACATGGAATTTCTCTTAGAATGATTGATACAGCGGGTATTCGTGATACAGATGATGTAGTGGAAAAAATCGGTGTAAAAAAGGCTGTAGAAAATGCAAAAGATGCAGATTTAATTCTCTATGTAGTAGATTCCTCTGTGCCTTTAGATGAGAATGACAGGGAAATTATTGAACTTTTAAAAGATAAGAAAGCCATTGTTATTTTAAATAAAATGGATTTGAAACAGCAGGTTACAGAAGGGGAATTAAAGGAAAAAACAAGTCATCCTGTAGTAGCTGTTTCTGCGAAGGAAGAAGAAGGAATAGAGCTTTTAGAAGCACAGATTAAAGATATGTTTTTTGAAGGAAATTTATCTTTTAATGATGAAATTTATATTACGAATATGCGTCATAAGGCAGCACTTGAAGAGGCAAAAAGAAGTCTGGAAATGGTGGAGAATAGCATTGAAATGCAAATGCCGGAGGATTTCTTTTCTATTGATTTGATGAATGCTTATGAGGTTCTGGGAAGTATTATTGGTGAATCTGTAGGAGAGGATTTAGTAAATGAAATTTTCTCTAAGTTTTGCACAGGAAAATAGAAAAATGTGGATAAGTTCTTAAAAAACAGAAAGAAATGTAGAAAGGAAATCCAAAATGAGTGTACTAACAGAAAATTATGATGTAGCGATTGTAGGAGCTGGACATGCAGGATGTGAAGCTGCGCTTGCCTGTGCCAGACTTGGCTTAGAAACCATTATGTTTACTGTAAGTGTAGACAGTATTGCTTTAATGCCTTGTAATCCGAATATTGGAGGAAGCTCAAAAGGCCATTTGGTAAAAGAAATTGATGCATTAGGCGGAGAAATGGGAAAAAATATTGATAAAACTTTTATTCAATCTAAAATGCTTAATGTATCGAAAGGGCCGGCGGTGCATTCTCTCCGTGCACAGGCAGATAAGCAGGAATATACAAGAGAAATGCGAAAAATCTTGGAAAATACAGAGCACCTTACCATTCGTCAGGCCGAAGTTACAGAAATTATGGCAGAAGATGGAGAGGTAAAAGGTGTAAAAACTTATTCGGGAGCAGAATATCATACAAAGGCAGTTGTTTTGTGTACCGGAACTTATTTAAAAGCCAGATGTATCTATGGAGATATCAGCAATGAAACAGGACCGAATGGACTGCAGGCAGCCAATTATCTTACAAATTCTTTAAAAGAGCTGGGAATTGAAATGTATCGTTTTAAAACAGGGACACCGGCACGTATTGATAAGAGAAGTATTGATTTTTCAAAGATGGAAGAGCAGTTTGGCGATGAAAGAGTTGTTCCATTTTCCTTTTCTACAAATCCGGAAGATGTGCAAATTGACCAGATATCCTGTTGGTTGACTTATACAAATGAAAAGACACATGAGATTATCAGAAATAACTTAGACCGTTCTCCTTTGTATTCAGGAATGATTGAGGGAACAGGCCCTCGTTATTGTCCTTCTATTGAAGATAAGGTTGTAAAATTTGCAGATAAAAATCGCCATCAGGTATTTATTGAACCGGAAGGATTGTCTACAAATGAGATGTATGTAGGCGGAATGTCCAGTTCTTTGCCAGAGGATGTACAGTATGAAATGTATCATTCTGTGCCGGGATTAGAGCATGCAAAAATCGTACGAAATGCTTATGCAATCGAGTATGATTGCATTGATGCAAGACAGTTATATCCTACTTTAGAATTTAAAAATATAAAGGGATTATTTTCAGGCGGACAGTTTAATGGAAGCTCAGGATATGAAGAAGCAGCGGCACAGGGACTTGTAGCCGGTATTAATGCGGCAATGGAAATTTTAGGTCGAGAACAGTTGGTTTTAGACCGTTCAGAGTCTTATATTGGCGTATTGATTGATGATTTGGTAACAAAAGAAAACCGTGAACCTTACCGTATGATGACAAGCCGCGCAGAGTATCGTTTGCTGTTAAGACAGGATAATGCGGACCTTCGATTGAGAGAAAAAGGATATCAGGTCGGGCTTGTAACACAGGAACAGTATGATTATGTTCAGTGGAAAAAAGAGAAAATAGAAGAAGAAACACAGCGTATGGAACATGTACATGTAGGGGCTGTAAAAGAGGTACAGGAGCTTTTAGAACAGTATGGAAGTACCCCTTTGAAGAATGGAATTTCTCTTGGAGATTTAATCAGAAGACCAGAATTATCTTATGATATTGTAGCTCCTTTAGATAAAAAACGTCCTGAACTTCCTTATGATGTAAGGGAACAAATTAACATTAATATCAAATATGATGGGTATATCAGACGTCAGTTAAAACAGGTAGAAGGATTTAAAAAACTGGAAAATAAAAAGCTTCCAAAGGATATTGATTATGATGCAATCAGTGGACTTCGTATTGAAGCAAAACAGAAATTAAATGCATATCGTCCGATTTCCATAGGACAGGCATCCAGAATTGCAGGAGTTTCTCCAGCGGATATTTCTGTTTTACTGGTCTATATGGAGTCTTACAGAAGAGGAAAATAGAGGAGAAAAGAAGGCATGAATTACGATTTAACTATTCTGGAAGAAGGCTGTAAAGAATATAGAATACAGCTGAATGAAGAACAAAAAAAGCAGTTTGTGCAGTATTATGAGCTTTTAGTTGAGTGGAACAAGGTGATGAATTTAACCGGAATTACGGATTTTGAAGAGGTGCTTTTAAAACATTTTGTGGACAGTCTTTCTATTGTAAAAGGTATGGATATGTCTAAGATTTCTACCTGTGTTGATGTAGGAACAGGCGCAGGATTTCCGGGAATTCCTCTTAAAATTGCATTTCCTCATCTTCAGATTACACTGCTTGACTCTTTAAATAAGAGGTTGAATTTCTTAAATGAAGTAATAGAACAACTGGGACTTACCGGTATTCAAACGGTTCATGGCAGAGCGGAAGATGCAGCCAGAAAGGCAGAGTACAGAGAGAAATATGATCTAAGTGTATCAAGAGCAGTATCACGTTTGGCATCTTTAAGTGAGTATTGTATGCCTTATGTAAAGGAAGGCGGATACTTTGTATCTTACAAGTCAGGAAAGGCGGCAGAAGAGGTTTCTGAGGCTAAGAAAGCCATTTCTGTTTTGGGTGGAAAATTAGAAAAGGAAGTGGATTTTAAGCTTTATAAAACCGATATGGATAGGACATTGGTGGTGATTAAAAAGGTAAAAGGAACGCCAAAGAAGTATCCAAGAAAAGCAGGAACTCCGACAAAAGAGCCAATTATATAGGAAATAAAAAGCCCGTTGATTTTATCAAGGATAAAGTCAGCGGGCTTTTTTTCACAAAAAAAACACAGTCTTACCTAATTTTTATCACATTTTTTCCATAGAATGGAAAAGACAAAGAAGTTTTAGAAGAAGAATATATTGTCAAAAAAGGAGGGAATATTTTGATTGAAGTAAAAAATTTAGTAAAGAAATATGGTAACCATACGGCGGTAGACCATTTGAATTTTACAGTAGAAAAGGGGAAAATTTACGGGTTTCTGGGGCCAAATGGGGCAGGAAAATCTACGACCATGAATATGATTACCGGTTATATTGCTTCTACAGAAGGAGAAATTCTCATTGATGGTCATAATATTTTAGATGAACCGGAAACAGCAAAGAAAAAAATCGGATATTTACCGGAAATACCACCTTTGTATCAGGATATGACGGTATTGGAATATTTAAAATTTGCTGCTGAGTTGAAGGTTATTCCGAAGGAACAAAGAGAACAGAATATCAAAGAAGTTATGTCAACTACTAAGCTGGAAGATATGAAACGAAGATTGATTAAAAATCTTTCGAAAGGATATAAACAGCGTGTTGGTCTGGCACAGGCTCTTTTAGGATATCCAGAGGTTATTATTTTAGATGAGCCAACCGTAGGATTAGATCCAAAGCAGATTATTGAAATTCGAGATTTAATAAAAAGCCTTGGACAGAAGCATACAGTTATTTTAAGTTCCCATATTCTTTCTGAGGTTAGTGCAGTTTGTGATCAGGTCTTGATTATTGATAAGGGGAAATTAGTTGCCAGTGATACACCGGAAAATTTAAGTAAGGTGATGACGGGGATGAATTCTCTGGAGCTTACTGTAAAAGGAGAAGAAGCTGTTATTCGAGATGCTCTTGGTATGGTAGAGAATATTGAAAATATTGCATATCATAGTTCCATGACAGAAGGTGCGCATGATTTTACTATAAAGATTTCAGGAGATATGGATATGAGAGAAAATATCTTTTTTGCGCTTTCTGAAGTGAAATGTCCAATTCTTCGTATGCAGCCTACAAATATGTCTTTGGAAGAAGTGTTCCTGAAGCTGACAAATGACGAGGGGAAAATGCGAGATAAGGAAATGGAAGGAGAACAATAAATATGCTGGCAGTCTATAAGAAAGAATTGAGGGGTTATTTAACTTCAATGGTAGGATATGTATTTATTGCATTTGTTTTGTTGATATTGGGCATTTATTTTACTGCCTACAATTTGCAATATGCAAGTCCTGATTTTGGGGCAACATTAAGTTCGGTTACTTTTTTATTTTTGGTTATTACACCGATTTTAACGATGAGAATATTGGCAGAGGAAAAGAAAAATCGAACAGATCAGCTTCTTTTAACAGCTCCTGTTTCTGTGTGGAAGGTTATTTTAGGTAAATATTTAAGTATGGTGACTATTTATGCCATACCTGTTGTTATAAGCGCCTTTTATCCATTAATTATGGGAAAATATGGACTTATATCATATCCTATGGCTTATGTGGCTGTGATTGGATTTTTCTTTTTGGGATGTGCCCAGATTGCTGTGGGCTTGTTTCTTTCTTCTGTTACAGAAAGTCAGGTCATTGCAGCTGTATTGACTTTTGGAATTTTATTTTGCAGTTATATGATGGATGGAATTGAAAGCTTTTTCTCAGATACAGCCATAAGTTCTATGGTAGCATTTTTGATAATTGCAGTGGTAGTGGGAATTGTTGTTTATCAGCTGACAAAAAATATTATTTTTTCTTCCTGCGTAGGAGGTGTTTTGGTAATCGGTATAGCGGCAGTGTATTTTATAAAACCTACAGTATTTACCGGACTTATTCAGAAGTTTCTAAATTTGTTTGCAATTGCAAATCATTTTGATGATTTTGTAGGTGGAATTTTTGATGTAACAGGAATTATTTATATGGTTTCTGTTGTTTGCATCTTTGTATTTCTGACTGTTCAGTGTATACAGAAACGCCGTTGGAGCTAGGAGGATGACATGAAAAAATTAAAAAAAATGGTAAATGCTCACAGAAATAAAGGAAATAAAAAAATGTTGAAACATGGCTCTTACAGCATTGCTATGACAGCGCTGATGATTGCCATTGTGGTAATTTTAAATTTGGTAATACAGGAAATTCCATCAAAATACAGAGAGTTTGATTTGAGCAGTCAAAAACTGTATACCATTGGTGAACAGACAGAAAAAATCCTGAAGAATTTGAAAAAGGATGTCAAACTGTACTACATTGCTCAAGATGGTACGGAAAGCAATGATATTGAAAAGCTACTGGAAAAGTATGAAGAAGGTAGTAAACATATTAAAGTAGAAAAGAAAGATCCGGCAGTTTATCCTAAATTCGCTTCTCAATATACTTCAGAGCAATTGAGCAATAACAGTATTATTGTAGAATGTGGAGAAAAAAATAAAGTTGTAGATTATCAGGATATGTATGAAACAACTGTAAACTATCAGACTTATTCTCAGCAGGTAACAGGATTTGACGGTGAAGGACAGTTGACCAGTGCGATTAATTATGTAGTTTCTGAAGATATGCCTGTATTGTATACTTTGACAGGACATGACGAACTTTCTATGAGTGAGTCCATGAAGGAAACAATCCAGAAATCGAATATTGAAATTCGCGATTTAAATCTGCTTACAGAAGAAGCAGTGCCGGAAGATACAGAGTGTTTGTTTATTTTCTCTCCGAAAACCGATATTGCAGAAGATGAAGCAAAAAAAATTATCAGTTATCTGGAAAATGGTGGAAAGGCAATTATTTTATCCGATTATACAGAGATAGAAATGCCGAATTTCAATTCTGTACTGGAAAATTACGGTGTTCAGCCTGAAAATGGCATTATATTAGAAGGCGATCAGGATCATTATATAGCACAAAATCAGTATTATTTATTACCGAATATTGAAAGTCATGAAATTAATTCAAATTTATCTTCAAAGAGTAAATATGTGTTGACCGCATTATCCCCAGGGATTAAGAGCTTGGAAAACGTAAGAGATACGATAAAAATAGACAGCATTTTAACAACTTCTGACAGTGCTTATCAAAAAACTGACTTAGAAAATATGGAGACAACAGAAAAAGAGGATGGAGATTTGGAAGGACCATTTCCATTGGCAGTATCCATTACAGAAGACTTAGGAGATGATAAGAAGACACAAATTGTATATTTTGCATCCAGTGCAATTTTTAATGATCAGATGAACGCAACCGTTTCCGGAGCAAATTACGAATTGCTTTCTTCATCACTTTCATGGCTGTGTGGCACAGAGGAGGATAGTAGTATTTCTATTCCAAGTAAATCTTATGATATGACAACTTTGATGGTGCCATCCAGCGATGCAAGTTTTTGGAGTATTTTTGTAACAGCTGTTGTACCTGTAACTATTCTGCTTGTTGGTTTTGGAATTTGGCTGAAAAGGAGAAAACAGTAGTATGAAAAAGAAAAAAGGGTTGATTGCAGGAATTGTAATACTTTTGATTTTAATTGGTGTATATATAGGTTTAAAAGTAGCAGGACCAAAGGAGAAAGAAGAACAGACAGAAGAAAAAGAAATCACGGCTTTCGAGGTGGAAACGGAGAATATTTCACAGGTTTTTATTGAAAATGACGGTGTTCTATACACTTTTGTAAAAGAAGAAGATACATGGAAATATGCTGAAGATGAAAATCTTCCATTAAATCAGGATATTATTTCAAATATTATTTCAGGATTGACTTCTGTGAAAGCTCAGAGAGAATTGACGGATGTAGAAAATTTTGCAGATTATGGATTATCAGAACCTAAGTTAAGAGCTACAATTACAGCTAAAAATAATGAACAAACAGTGTTGAATTTTGGCGATGATAATGAAGCGATTTCCGGTACTTATATGAGTATAGGAAATAATGAAAAAATATATTTGGTAAATTCTTCTTTAAAAACCGATTTACAGTTTGAAAAAAATGATTTGGCAAAAATGGAAGAATTACCGCAAATTGCCGTAGGTAATATTAAAAAAATTGAAATTAGCAGCGAGAGTGGAGTAAAAACCTTACAGGAGGAAGAAGTTGGAGGATTATGGACTTTATATAAGGAAGACGGAAGTCAAGTATCTGTAGATACTTCTAAAGTAAATGATTATATGAATTATTTTTCTAGTTTGAGTTTGATGAAATTTATCAGTTATGATATAAGTGATTTGTCTGCTTATGGTTTGGATAATCCTAAGAAAATAACCGTTTCTTATGAAGAAGAGCAGGAGAGTGAAGATGCTTCAGAGGAAACAAAAGGTGAGGATGCAGAAGAAGAACCGATTATGGTTGCGAAAGAATTTGTTCTGCTGATAGGAAGTACAGATGAAGACGGAAATTATTATGTGAAAACCGCAGACAGCAGCTATATTTATATTATGGCAGCAGCTACGGTGGAAGAAATCATGAATTTAGCTTCAGAGGAATTAGTAAGTTCTTTAGTGACAGATTATTCTTTGGCTGATATGGACAAAGTTACCATAGAAAGAAATGGTGAAACTTATGTTCTTACAAGACAAGAGACAGAAGTGGAAGGTGAAGACTCAGAAGAAACTACAACAGAAACAAAATATTATTTAAATGATGAAGAAATTCAGTACGAAGATATATCAGATTTCTATTCAAAAGTAAGTGGATTAGAATGGCAGAATATGACAGAGGGACAGAATGGTGAAAACGCAGAAATCGCAATTACCTTTGGAAAAGAAGATGGTATAAAGGATAAAGTTAGTTATTATCTTTATGATGAAAATTTCTATTTAGTAACAAAAACAGACGGAAGTCAGATGCTTGTTAATAAAATGAAAGTAAGAGAGATGATAGAAGCATTTGACAGAATGATAGAAAATTGGAAAAAATAAAATGTTTCACGTGAAACATTAGAATGAAAAAAGGGAGATTTGCATTAAACAATCTAATGCAAATCTCCTTTTTTAAGGTTGTATTATAGTGGGAAACTTTATATACAGATATTAAGTATTTCTAAAAGACTATCAGGGTTTTCTAATTGAGGAAGATGTTTGGCTTTGGTAATATTAAAATATTCGATAGCGGGATTACATTTTAAGTAACTATCTTTTGTTTCTTCTCTTTGAGCTTCTGCATCTCCATTAATGATAACAATACTATTGTTAATATCTTTTAAAGCATGTGTAACATTATTATTTGTATAGTTTCCTACAATGCTGGATAATAAAAATCTTGCATTTCCGTATCCTTTATGAGATGCTTCATAATAAGTATCTATAATTTCGGCAGAAGCTAAAAAAGGATTATACAAGTATTGCTCTGTAAGCAATAACTGAATATTACTTTGGCAAGTTTTCATATTATATATTAAAGTTCCAAAGATAGGAAGCTCTAATATAAATTTACATAATTTATTTCTTTTAGTTGGTGCTTTAGAAAGTCCAGATAAAGAAGGTGGGTTGATTAATGATAATTTACCAAACAATTCAGATTCATTATGACAAGCAAGTAAAACAAAAGAACCCGAAAAACCACTGGCAACAATATCTGTCTTTTCACGAATGACATTTTTGATAAAGTCTGATATTAGTTGCACATATAAAAAGTTGGTATAAGTTATTTTTGGCTTTTCAGAACGTCCACATCCTAAAAGGTCTAAAGCATATACGGTATGATTTTCTGCCAGTTTATCAATTACCTTGTTCCATTCATAAGCGGAACTGTAAACTGTCAAGTCATGAATTAGTAAGAGTGGACTTCCATGTCCTTTCTTTTTATAATATACTTTTCCAAATCGCCAATCATAATAATTATTAGCGGAAGACTTTAATAAGTCTTTTAATGTAGCTGTGGTAAATATAGCATGATTTACTATGTGAATAACTCCTGCTGCAGCGGTAAAAAGGACACCTGCTGTAAGAAGTTTATGTTTGTTTTTTTTCATAATTTATCAGCCTCCTGAAAAAATCTGTAAATATAGAAACTCAAAAAATAATAGGAGAATTTCCTATTCCTAATATTATATATATTATAAAACATTGCAAAAGATTATACAAGAAAAAGTCTTTGACTGGAAAATGTTTCACGTGAAACATTTGTGTATCTAAAAAAATATAAAAAAATGTTTCACGTGAAACATTTATATAGCATTAAAAATAGAAAGGTGTTATAATGAGTCTTGAACTATTAGATATAAGACATTTCAACACAATAAGGGGAAATTCAAGTGGGAAGAATTATTGCAATCGCAAATCAAAAGGGCGGAGTAGGAAAATCTACTACTGCTATCAATCTTTCTGCATGTCTTGCAGAATTAAATCAAAAAGTATTATTGATTGATATTGATCCGCAGGGAAACACAACAAGTGGTGTGGGCGTGGATAAAGATAATGCAGAAGCTACTTTATATGAGCTTCTTGTAGGAGAGTGCGAACTAAAGGATTGTATTATTGAGAATGTGATTGAAAATTTATCTTTAATTCCATCAAACATGAATTTGGCAGGAGCCGAAATTGAGTTGGTAAGTGTAGAAGGAAGAGAGTATTTATTGAAAAATCATATTGATACTGTAAAAGATAAATATGATTTTATTATTATGGATTGTCCACCTTCTTTAAATATACTTACGATTAATGCAATGACAACTGCAAATTCTGTATTAGTTCCAATTCAGTGCGAGTATTATGCATTGGAAGGATTAACACAGTTAATTCATACAATTGAGCTGGTACAGGAAAGATTAAATCCGGAATTGATTATAGAAGGCGTTGTATTTACTATGTATGATGCAAGAACAAATCTTTCCTTACAAGTGGTGGAAAATGTAAAAGAAAATTTACATCAGTCAATTTACAAAACGATTATTCCTAGAAATGTGCGTTTGGCAGAAGCGCCTAGCTATGGCATTCCAATCAATCTATATGATACAAAATCTGTGGGTGCAGAAAGCTATCGTCTCTTGGCAGAGGAAGTATTATCCAGGGAGGAAGAAGAATGACGGTAAGAAAAGGCGGATTAGGAAGAGGTCTTGATGCAATGATTAGTGAAACAGCGTCAAAACCAAGAAAAACAGCAACAAAAAAAGTGGCTGCTCCTAAGGAACAAAAAGCAAATTCTGTGCTTAAAGTGAAACTTACGCAGGTAGAACCAAACAGAAAACAGCCTAGAAAACAATTTGATGAAGATGCTTTGTTGGAACTGGCAGAGTCTATTAAACAATTTGGTGTTTTGCAGCCATTGCTGGTAAAACAAAAGGGCGACTATTTTGAGATTATTGCCGGTGAGAGACGATGGAGAGCATCAAAGTTAGCTGGGATTAAAGAAGTTCCTGTGATTATTAAAGAACTTACAGAACAGGAAACTGTTGAAATTTCTTTGATTGAAAATATTCAAAGAGAAAACTTAAATCCCATAGAAGAAGCTGCAGCTTATAGAAGACTAATAGATGAATTTCATTTAAAACAGGATGTAATTGCAGAGAGAGTTGCTAAGAGCAGAACTGCAGTTACAAATTCTATGAGACTTTTAAAATTGGATGAAAGAGTACAGCAAATGCTTATTGAAGAAATGATTTCCACAGGTCATGCAAGAGCTCTTTTAGCAATTGAGGATAAAGAAAGTCAGTATGCAGCGGCAGTAAAAGTTTTTGATGAAAAGCTAAATGTAAGAGAAACAGAAAAATTAGTAAAGGAATTTTTAAATCCTGCACCAAAGAAGGAAGAAAAAACAAGAGATACGGCTCAGGATTTGGTTTATGAGCAGTTAGAGGAAAAAATCAAAGGAATTATTGGCTCAAAAGTTGCAATTCGTCGTAAAAACAATAATAAAGGAAAAATTGAGATTGAATATTATTCTCAGGATGAACTGGAACGGATTGTAGAACTTTTTGAAAGCGTCAGATAAGGAGCTGTGTAGAACACTATGGAGAAATTTGTAAGTAGTATGCAGTCTTATTCCGGTATTTTATTACTAATGCTTTTAGTAGTTGTGGTTATACTATTAATATGTGTATTTAATTTATCCCTAGGACTTAATCGGCTTAGTAAAAAATATGCGATTTTTATGAAAGGGAAAGATGGACAGTCGTTAGAGAAGCTTTTTAAAAGAAAGTTTGATTTAATTGAGAAACTGGCTGTAGAATTACAGTTGAATGCAGAAAATGTTGAAAAACTGGAAAAAATGCAGAATATGTCCTTGAATAAGTATGGAATAGTAAAATATGATGCTTTTGAGGATATGGGCGGTAAATTAAGCTTTGTTTTAGCAATGTTGGATACAAATAATACAGGATTTTTATTAAATGCTATTCACAGTAGAGAAAATTGTTTCCTTTATATTAAAGAAATCGTAAATGGGGAATCCTATATAAGACTTAGTGAAGAAGAAGTGGAAGCTCTGAAAACCGCAATTAATTTCGGAGTAGAAGAAAGTGAATTTGATATATAGTTATGTAAATTAAAGGAGAGAAGATATGTTAGATATTAGATTTTTAAGAGAAAACCCAGAGGTAGTAAAGCAGAATATTAGAAATAAATTTCAGGATAATAAACTTCCTATGGTAGATGAAGTGATTGAACTGGATAAGAGAAATCGTGAAATTAAACAGGAAGTAGAAGCACTGAGAGCAGAAAGAAATAAAATTTCAAAAATGATTGGCGGCTTAATGAAAGAAGGCAAAAGAGAAGAAGCAGAAGAAGCCAAGAAGCAGGTTACAGCAAATGCTGAAACAGTAGAAAGATTGTCAGCAGAAGAAAAAGAAGTAGAAGAAAAAATCAAGACAATTATGATGACAATTCCAAACATTATTGACCCTTCTGTTCCAATTGGAAAAGATGACAGTGAAAATGTAGAAGTACAGAAATATGGCGAACCGATAGTGCCTGATTATGAAATTCCATATCATGCAGATATTATGGAAAGCTTTAACGGAATTGACTTAGATAGTGCAAGAAAGGTAGCAGGAAACGGATTTTATTACCTTATGGGTGATATTGCAAGACTTCATTCTGCAGTTATTTCTTATGCAAGAGACTTTATGATTAATCGTGGATTTACTTATTGCATTCCACCTTTTATGATTAGAAGTGACGTTGTTACAGGTGTTATGAGTTTTGCAGAAATGGATGCTATGATGTATAAGATTGAAGGAGAAGACTTATATCTTATCGGAACAAGTGAGCATTCTATGATTGGTAAATTTATTGATACTATCATTCCTGAAGAAGAATTGCCAAAAACATTGACAAGTTATTCTCCATGTTTCCGTAAAGAAAAAGGAGCTCACGGATTGGAAGAAAGAGGTGTTTACAGAATTCACCAGTTTGAAAAGCAGGAAATGATTGTTGTTTGTAAACCAGAAGAAAGCCCAATGTGGTTTGATAAATTATGGCAAAACACCGTAGATTTATTCCGTTCTTTAGATATTCCGGTAAGAACTTTAGAGTGCTGCTCCGGGGATTTGGCTGATTTGAAAGTGAAATCCGTAGACGTGGAAGCATGGTCTCCAAGACAGAAAAAATATTTTGAAGTAGGAAGTTGCTCTAATCTGGGAGATGCACAGGCAAGAAGATTAAAAATTCGTGTAAATGGTAAAGGTGAAAAATATTTGGCACATACATTAAATAATACTGTTGTTGCACCACCAAGAATGTTAATTGCATTTCTGGAAAATAATTTGCAGGCAGATGGTTCTGTAAGTATTCCGGAAGCATTAAGACCATATATGGGTGGTATGAGTGCAATTAAACCGAATAAATAAGAAGGAGGTACTCCTTGCACAGTTATTTAAAAGCAGTTGGTTTTTCAGAGATATCCGGTAAAAAAGAGCTGGATAGCATTTTGAATAATGTAATAAATGAATATGATGAAAAAATTGTAGCAGCCGGCAGAGCAGGACATTCTTTTATAGAGCTGATAAAAAGATATGGAGATGACTTTGGTATTGTTGTGTGTGGAGAATATGATGAAAATAATGAGTTCCAAATGGAATATTATTTCCCATATTTTTTCGGCACAGGGATTACTTTGCAGGAAGAAGTAATTATTGAAAAGCATGCGGGACATGAGTCTTTTGCTGGGGCATGTGACGATATGCGTATTGGAGTTACCATTATCTTTTATCTGCAAAATGCAGGGGAATATCTGACACAGAGAAACAGAGGAAATTATGTTACAGATGTCAGAGGAGTGATTTTGTCCGGATTAGCGAAAAACGGAAAAATTTTGTTTCCTACGCTGAAACAGGAGGGACAGGAAGAAAAACGTCGTGATAATACAATAAATAGAGGGCGTTTAATTGCTGCAGCAAAGAATGGTGATGAAGAAGCCATGGAGAGCCTGACAATAGAGGACATGGATATGTATGCAATGATTTCCAAGCGAGTGATGGATGAAGATATTTACAGTATTGTGGATACATATTTTATGCCTTATGGAATGGAATGTGATTTGTATAGCGTTATGGGTGAAATTTTGCAGACGGAAAAGACTTTCAATTCCATGACAAAAGAGGTTGTTTATAAGATGCGTATTGGATGTAATGATATGGAATTTGATATCTGCATTAATGAACAGGACTTAATGGGAGAACCTCAGGTGGGCAGGCGCTTTAAAGGTGTTGTGTGGCTGCAGGGATATGTGGATTTTCAATATTGATAGCTGATTTAGAGGCTTATCCGGCTTGACGGATAAGCCTTTTTATAGTATGATTAGGTTCGGATTAAATGAATATATGATTTGTTTCCTTAGTTAAATGGATATAACAAGTGCCTCCTAAGCACTAGTTGTGGGTTCGATTCCCGCAGGAAACGTTTAACCACAAAAGTGATTTTCAAGGTGTTTTCGTACTTTTGAGCAAATCCCTTTTATTAGAAGAAAATGGTGTGTTTGCCACCAAAAGGGTTCGGTATTCTGATATACAGAAATTAGGTCTGTTAATTGGTGTAAAGTGTAGTAAATGATAGAAATCATAATGAGTACGGATGGATGAAGATTATATATGCCAACATCTGTTAGTAAAATACGATATTCAATTGTTGGTAATGCCACTACAGATAGAGCAGTCTGTCTGGTATTAAATCTTAAAAAAGATTTAAACCAGACGGGCTGTTTTTTTATTTATCTGGTCGGAAGGAACAGAAGACGATTTGATGCAAAGCAACTAGGATATCGAAAGGTTCCGGTCACTACCCGTATGCTAAGGGATGGAATGCTGTATGTCAAAACAGAAATCGGATGCTGGAGATTATTCCAGAGGTATGGAAGACATTGCTCTGTATCATCGTAATACGAGACAGGTTCCGATAGATTTTCAGTATTCTGAATTAGGAAAATATCATTGACAAAAAAGACAATAGATTCTTTCAAAATATCGAGCAGGTATTAAGCTATATCTATGCTCATGATAAATATAAGGAGGCAGAAAAAAGATCGTGAAGAGAATACTTCACAATTGTTTAAAAGTAAAAAAATTTTTGTGAAAAATGTAAGTGGAACCTGGTATAAAGTCGGTGAAGGAACTGATATGATAGCATTCAAATTGTTATTTGAAATATTTCATGAATATCAGAAAACAGGTAAAATTTCTGAGAATATAAGGATTTTTTATTAAAGAAAGAGATTTGAGGATTAATAAAATTTTACATGCGTATACAAAATTAATTTAATATGTTAAAATTACTTAACGATGAATGAGCTGATGACCGATGTGCTGTCAGCTTTTTTCTTTCCTTTTCCGATTTAAAAAAGCTAGATTTTTTTAGAGAGACACACGTCAGTCCATATAAGATGATAAGATATGGATAGGTGGTCAGTTACGAAAATAATAACAATTGTGATAATCAAAAATGGAGAAGCAAAAATTATGTGCAATACCAGATCTAAAAAAAATAGAATGCTTGAATTATTTTATCGAGCAATGTGTGGAGAAAATATTTCTGTGAAAAAATTGGCTGAGGAATATGGGGTATCTACAAAAAGTATTTCAAGAGATATAAGTGAGATTAAAAATTTTTTGTCTGAGAATCGTGATTTGGTTGGTAATACAGAATTCAGATATACTTCTAATTCTAAAAGTTATTATCTAGAATTAGATAGCTTTTTGTTAAATAAGGAGCTATTTGCTATCATAAAAATGATGATTGGATGTAGAGCATTCAATAAAATGGAGATTATTGATATTATTACAAAATTGAAGCGATTTACAAGTCCGAAGGGTCGAAGTGTACTGGAAAACTTTATAAGAAAAGAAATTTACCACTATAATGAAGTGCATCACGATTGTAAAAGTGTGATTGATAATTTATGGCAGTTGATTCGCTGTATCGATGAGAAAAAGGAAATTACAGTATCTTATTATAAGATGTCTAGAGAATTGGTAGAACGAAAATTGATACCAGTTGCAATTACATTCTCAGATTATTATTTTTATTTGATTGCTTACAAATCGGATGATGAACAAAAACATGCTGTTTATTTTAGAGTGGATCGCATTGTAAAAATGGTAGAACATCGCAAGCACTATGGATTGAATGAAGTATATGAATTTGATGAAGGGGAATTAAGAGAAAAGATTCAGTTCATGTTCCCGGGAAGAAATAGGAAAATTCGATTTGAATTTACAGGGCCATCTGTGCAGGCAATTTTAGATAAGATTCCAACAGCGAAAGTAGTTGATAAAAATGGGAAAGCGTCCATTATTGAGGCGGAGACATTTGGAACAGGTGTAAATATGTTTTTGTTGGCTCAAGGCAGTTATGTGAAGGCATTGGCTCCACAGGAATTTGTTGATGAAATGCGAGAAGAAATAGAGAAAATGATGAATTTGTATAAAGAAAAATAAATAGTAGAAATAAGAGAAGGGAAAAACAATGAAAAACGAAAGTGCAATTTTGAATAAAGAAAAACCAGTAGATGAGAGATTAAGGAATCAGGCTGAATTTGATGCATTGGAAGAGCAATTGCAAGAACAGTTAGAAAAAGAACTAGAAAATTGGGAAATTTCGAAGGAAGAAAGAGAAAAGATTGCAGATCCTGACCATCTGGGAAATGTTATGTTGGGAGTTGTATGGGAACAATTTATGAATCAAGTTGCTGTAAAAGCAGGAGAAGATTTTATTAAAGACAACAATGGATTACATCTTGATTTGAGAAAAGAAGCTCATATTCAGACAACTGATAATTTTGCAAAAGGCAAAATAGCCACACATAATACGAAGATTGACTATCAAGAACGATATGATAAGTGGCAAAAGAATTTCGAAAAAGATGAAAATGGTAATGTAAAAAAACATACAACAAGAACAGGGAAAGAGGAAGCTACATTAAAAGCAGATGCTCGCAAGCCTTATGATCAAGGACGTCCATCTGGTTCGAAAGAAAAAAAGACAGATATGGATCATACTGTTTCGGCAGGAGAAATTATTCGTGATGCTGGAGCGAATGCACATTTAACAGAAGAAGAAAGAATTTCTTTTGCTAATAGTGATATGAATTTAAATGAAATGAATGCAAATATGAATCGATCAAAAGGTGATTTGTCAATGGAAGATTGGTTAGATAGTCCAAATAGCAAAGGACAAAAACCAAGAGAAATTTTTGACATGGACGAAAAAACAGAGAAAGAATTGCGTGAGAAAGATAAAGAAGCTCGAGAAGAATACGAAAAGCGAAAAAAAGAAGGTGAACAGAAATCGATTGAAGCAGGAAAACAGTCTAGAAAAGAGGAGGCTTTTCGTATTGGAGGAAAAGCACTTCGCGCAGCTGTGATGCAGCTATTAGCGGAATTAGCCAAGGAAATTTTTACAAAATTGGTTCAGTGGTTTAAGACAGCAAAAAAAGAGCTGAGTACATTGTTAGACAGCTTAAAAGAAGCAATTCATTCATTTGTAGGAAAATTAAAAACACATATATATAATGCAACGAATACGGTTTTGACGACAATCGTGACAGCAATTGTTGGACCTGTTGTAGGTCTTATTAAGAAAGCATGGATGTTTATAAAACAAGGATGGAGTTCGCTTAAGGAAGCAATTGATTATATCAAATCTCCTGAAAACAAAGGGAAACCAATGGAAATTCTTGTTATGGAAGTGGGAAAAATTCTAATTGCTGGATTAACAGCAACTGGTGCGATTGTCTTGGGAGAAGTAATTGAAAAAGGTTTAATGGTTGTACCTGGATTTGCGATTGAAATTCCGTTTTTTGGAAGTTTGGCAAATGTCTTGGGGATTTTTGTTGGAGCTGTTGTCTCTGGGTTGATTGGTGCAATGGCAATTAATTTTATTGATAAGCTTATTGCTAATAAACAAAAAGCAGAAGTAGATAAGGAAATCCTTAAAAAGGGGAATGAGATATTAATTCTTCAGGAGGAACAAAAGAATCATCAAAATGCAAAGTATGAAGAACAAAAGATAACAACGCAGTCTCATATTTCAGAACGTCATACAGAAGCACATAGAATTATGAAAGAGGCTTATGAGAATATTATGGAGGACTTTGTTCAATTTCCAGATGAAGAAACAAGTGTAATTGTTGATGAGGAAGACGTGAAATTAAATAAAGAACTGGATGAAATAAGTAGCGCATTAAATGATTTGCTTGATAGTCTAGAGTAAAAGAGGAAAGAAAAATGGATGAAAATACGACATTATTGGAAATAAATAAAAAAAGACATAACTTTGACGCAAAAAAAAATAGTTTGAAAAAATTTGGAGAGACACAAACACAAATTGTAGAAATTGATGATGTAGAAACAGAGGGTGGTCTTTTTGGCCTATTTGAACACAAAGTAACAGGGGAAGAATTAAACCAAAGAATGTATACTATTCAAACATATATGGTGAAATTTAATGGCGAAATGAACAGAGTCATTAGAGAGTTTAAAGAGGTATATGAAGCAATAGATATCTTGGATCATGATTATATCTGTGACATTGTTGCAAATCTAAAATCAATAGAAAAAACAAGCAATGATGTTAGAATACATCAGGATAAATTAAAGGAACATACAAATAAACTTAGTTTACAACAAAGCAAGTTAGATGCTGAATATGTTGGGATTAAGAAGATGGAAGAAGAGCAAAAAGTAATCTTGCGTGTGTTACAAAATTTTCAGGAGAGATTAAAATCACTTGAACATTTGATGGATATTGATTCCATTTGGCACGATTGTAAAATGATGCGAGATAATGTGAGAGACCTTTCAAAACAAACGGAAGTGTTGGAACAATCTTGTGAAGAAATCCGCAATAACATTAAAATTTTAGAGGAATGCAACAAGCGATTAGTGGAAAAAACCGGAGCATTGGAGAAACAGATAGATCAACAAGATGCTGCATTAAAGAACAAAATAGAAGAAACAAAGCAGCAGTTCTTGTTAGATGTGAATCAGACAAAAGATGCTATAGAGCAAAAATTGCAAAATCATGTGGAACAAATGGATGTTGAAATAGTTCAAATTAACAAGCAATTAGTGAGAAAAATAGGAGCATTGGAGGAACAGATAGATCAACAAGATGTTGTATTACAGAATAAAATAGAAGAAACAAAGCAGCAGTTCTTGTTAGATATGAATCAGACAAAAGGTTTTATAGAGCAAGAGCTGCAAGCACACGTAGAAAAGACGGACGTATTAGAACAAAAGGTAGACGAGGAAATAGTAGCATTAAAAGGAAAAATAAAAACATTATATTATGCCTTAGGTGGTACTGTTGGACTGCTTGTTGTTCAGACAATCTTAAATGTAATGGGAGTTATCTAATGAAGACGGAATACAAAGAAAAATTTTTGCAAACAGCGTCATACTTAGATGCTATGGCAAATGGTGAAGGTAAGCTTTCAAATTTGGCATTGAAAATTGTTGAAAATAAAGATGAAAAATCTATTTTTGAGTTATATAGTAGGATTGTTAAAATCATAGAAGATAAAAATCTGCATTCTAAAATTAAAACGGTAGCATTATCGTTGAGAGAATCATTTGTTTGTTTTCTAGGATATGATTACCTGAGAAATATTATAATAAAAGAAAAAGAAGCTATTCAAGAATATAAGGAGGAAAAGACGTTAAATCAATTACTTGAAGAATTAGAAAATCTAGTAGGATTAGAAAAAGTAAAGTCTGAGGTGAATGATCTTATTGCGTATCAATCTGTGCAGAAAATGAGAAGAAGTAATGGATTGGCAGTTGGAAAAAATACACTTCACATGGCTTTTACAGGAAATCCAGGTACAGGGAAGACAACAGTAGCTCGAATTGTTGGAAGGATTTATAAAAAACTTGGATTGTTATCAAAGGGACACTTTATGGAAGTTTCTAGAACAGATTTAATTGCTGGATATCAGGGACAAACTGCATTGAAGGTGAAGGAAGTAATAGAGTCTATCAAAGGTGGAGTTCTGTTTATAGATGAAGCGTACAGTATTACAGAAAATGATCGTTCTGATTCATATGGCAGAGAATGTCTCACAGAGTTAACAAAGGCATTGGAAGATTATAGAGATGATTTGGTTGTGATTGTTGCAGGATATACAGAACCTATGAATAAATTTTTTGAGTCGAATCCAGGACTCAAATCAAGATTTAATAGATTCATTGAATTCACAGATTATAATGAAGATGAGTTGGTTGCTATTTTTGAAAATATATGTAAAATAAATGATTACGTCATTTCAGAAAAGGCAGCTATTAAATTGAAGGCTATTATGAAAGATGCCGTTGTCAATAAAAATGATCAGTTTGCAAATGGAAGATTCGTAAGAAATCTATTTGAAGATGCAGTAATGATGCAAGCAAGGAGAATTTTTAAAATGAAGCAGGTATCCAAAGAAGATTTAATACGAATAGAGGAAGAAGATATTATATAAACGCACGTGTGCGTTTATTCGTGTGTTTTCAAAGAATAAGTGTGTAGGACTTTTATGTAGATATGATGTACCAAATGCTTTGCGATTAGAAGAATTTTATAGTAATGGATATAGTCTGTTTGACCTGTCAGAAAACAGGTGTATGTGTGATAAAAGATGATGTGGCAGATATTATGGAAAAGGTAAAAAATGCAGAAGTCATTGTATATGCAACGCCGATTTATTATTATGAAATGTGTGGGCAGATGAAGACTCTTCTTGACAGACTGAATCCATTGTATTCATCAGATTATGCTTTTAGAGATATTTATATGATTGCTACTGCGGCTGAAGATGGAAAATTAGTATTTGATAAGGCATATAATGGTTTGCAGGGATGGGTAGATTGTTTTGAAAAGGCATCTTTAAAAGGAATTGTTACAGGAGGAGGAATTGAAGAAGCTAAAGATGCTTTGAGTCATATTGCTGTTATGCAGGATGCTTATGAACTTGGAAAAGGACTGTAAAGTCATTAGTCAAAAAGATAATTGAGCTTATTCAGATGTTAAAAAATACACATCTTGAATAAGCTCTTTTTGTATTATATGAAAAAGCATAAAATAAGAAACTATTTTGTTGTTTCCCGTTTTAAAAGAATCGGTGTAATAACTTTATGTACAGGTTCGAGAAATGTACGTGGTTTACGTTTATGATTTTCTTTAATTCGTTCTGATAAAATCTGTAGAGCAGTGTCTGCGATTTTATCAATCTGTTGTCCAACAGTACTTGTAGGAATGACAGACTCTCTGGAAATCGGAGAATCATCGAATCCTACGATTTTATAATCATCTGGCAATTTTCCGTATCGCTGGAAGAGACGATTTAGAATAATATTGGCAAAGGTATCATTTGGAAGGAAAAGTCCTTTAACTTTGTCTTTATATTTCTGATCAATTTCGTCCAGAAGACGATAAAAAACATCGATACTTTCTTCATAGCTATGACCGGTATCAGTAAGAATTAATTCATAGGGAAGATTTTGTTCTGCACAAGTGTTTAAAAATCCATGAATTCGTTCATAAGAAGGAACTTCAGGAGAAAGATCGGCATTAATATGGATTAGTATCTCTGCGCCGGATTTTGCAAGAAGACTTGTTGCTTGCACGCCTCCCATATAGTTGTCTGTGTTCACACTGCAAATATGCTTGTCTTCACGCTCAATCGCTACGATTGGAATGTTGTAGGAAGCCAGTTCTTTTGAGGTAAGATTGTGACTTAGGATAATCATGCCTTCAATTTTATAGGCAAGCAGTTCTTGAATGTATTTTCTTTCTGTTTCTTCATTATCTTTTACGGTAAATACAAGAAATTTGTAGCCATATTTTTCATAAGTGGAAAGGATTTGATCAAGAATGGCAGAATAATAATGCATATATAAGTTAGGTATAATGATGCCTATAAATTCTGTTTTTCCGTTGGCGAGAATGCGTGCCACTTTATTTTCTTTATAGTTAAGAGCTTCCAAAGCATCTGCAATAATCTGTTGATTTTCTAATGTCAAAGAATCAGGATTGTTAAAATAGCGGGATATTGTGGTTTTTGAAAAATGTGTGTATTCGGCAATATCGCTAAAAGTTATATTTTTTTTATTCATTTAAAAATTCCCTCCTTTGAGAATCTTATAAATAGTATAGCAAAAAAGAAAAATTGAAACAAGGATAACCGGTAAAAGAAACGGTTAAGTAACCGGTTTTGTAATAATGTAATAAAAATGAAAGAGTAGAATTGTGAATTATTCTGAAAATGAAATAAGAAAGAGAATATTTCTTGACGAATGTATGGAAGTTTGCTAGTATGAAACTATAAAGTAACCGGTTACTTTACCGGTTATAAAAGTGGAATATAGAAGGTAACAGAAGCGAAAAGGAGGAGACTATGAGGCGAATAAAGTATCTGCTTCTGGCTGGACTGCTTGCAGTCGGAGGTCTGACAGGATGTCAGAAAAAAGAAGTTCATCCAGGAGATGTGAAAGGATATGAAGAAGGAGAAGAGTATCTGTCAATCTGGGTACATAGTATTGAGGACACACTGGAGGGGAAGGTATACAGAGAGTCTGTAGAAAGCTTTAATGAGAAATACAATGGAAAGTATTTTGCAGATATTGAATTTATCCCAAGAAATGACAGTGGAGGAGGTTATTCAGATAAGATTAATTCTTCCGTGCTTTCCGGAGATTTACCAGATGTGCTGACGCTGGATGGGCCTAATGTAGCAGCTTATGCAAAGAATAATATCATTCAGCCATTGGCGCCGTTGACAGAAGAGGAACGTGGGAAATATTTGGAATCTATCATTGATCAAGGAACTTATGATGAGAAACTCTATGCTTTGGGAGTGATGGAATCCAGCGTAGGTCTTTATTATAATAAAGATATTTTGAAAGAGGCTGGAATTGAGGTTCCGGATGCAGATCATCCGTGGACGACAACGGAATTTATGGATATTTTGGAAAAATTAAAACCAATTATGAAAGAGAAAAAAGGATACCCACTTGATATGACGTTTCCTGTAGGGGAGACAAGTATTTACTATTATGCACCGTTTATTTGGGCAAATGGTGGAAATCTTGTCAGCGAAGATGGGCTTACAGTAGAAGGATATTTTAATTCAGAAGAAAATGCAGAGACGATGAATTATTTCCGACAGATTGTGGAAAAAGAGTATATGTCAGAAGCACCAATTGAATTCTTATTTGAAAGTGGAAGAGCAGCTTTTAAATTTGATGGTGCATGGGAAGTAAATACTGTGTATGAAAGTTATCCGGATTTGAATTTAGGAGTTGCTCCTTATGTTGTAGGAGATGAGTGGAACGGAGAACGATATACACCGACAGGTTCCTGGGCATTTGCAGCATCCGCTACAACAGAAAAAATTGAGGGAGCTACTGAGCTTGTAAAATGGATGAGCGGTGTAGAAAGCGGTGTGAATATGTGGGAAACTGCAAAGTCACTTCCTTCAACTTATGAAGCATTTGAGCAGATTGCGATTTTCCAGGAGGATGAAAACTATAATGCACTTTATGAGCAATTGAGTAAATATGGACACCCGAGACCGAAGACACCTGTTTATCCGCAGGTAAGTACTTCTTTCCAACAACTTCTCGAAAGTGTTGCTTTGGGAGGAAAAGATACCCAGACACAAATGGATAAATCTGTAGAAAGGATTAACGCGAAACTGGAACGTTATAAGAAAAAATAATGAAGAAAAAAGAATCAATTTTAGGAATGGCGTTTTTTGGACCAGCGCTGATATTACTTACTTTATTCCTTTTTTTACCAATGGCGCTGACATTTATTTTTAGTTTTACTGATTATTTTGCTTTGAATCCAGATATGACAAGCTTTGTTGGGTTGAAGAACTATGCAAATATATTCAAAGATGAACTCTTTTTGAAAGCATTCTTCAACACGGTAAAATTTGTACTGATTATTGTTCCATTCCAGTGTATTGGTGCTCTGCTTCTTGCACTTGGAATTAATAAGGTGACCCATTGTAAAAAATATTTTAAAGTAGCATTTTTTATACCTGTTGTTATGTCACTGGCAGTTGTATCAACATTATGGATGGACATTTATAGTCCGGAGGGAATTTTAAATACGATGCTGTCACAAATCGGAATTCAGGCACAACCGTTTATATATAGTGCAAAACAGGCACTTCCGTCTATTGCAGTAATGAGTGTATGGCAGGGTGTAGGATATCAGATGATTATTTTCCTTGGAGGACTTCAAAATATCAATCCGGCACTTTACGAAGCAGCGGAGTTGGATCATGCAAGCGCATGGCAGAAATTCAAAGATATTACACTTCCGGAATTGAAACCACTTTGTGTATTCGTATTCATTACGGTAACAATCGGAGCATTCCGTATGCTTGTACAGCCAATGGTTATGACAGGCGGTGGACCGGATCATTCCACATATACCCTTGTTTATGATATTTATGAGACAGGTACCATGAACTGGGAGATGGGACTTGCGTCTACAATGGCAATTGTATTTACGGTATTTGTGGTTATTTTAACCATTATCCAGAATGTGCTGACAAAAGGAAAGGAGAAAAAACATGTTGACAAGAAAGCAAAAAACAGTTAATTGGATTTTGATTATATTTCTTTTGGTGTTATCTGTGTTTTTCTTATTTCCGGTTATTTGGATGATTGCAAATTCCTTTAAACCGGATGCAGCAATTACAGCAGATATGAATTCACTGGCGGCTTTTATTCCGCCGGCATTAAACGGAAATTATTTTGAAAACTATATTACAATTCTTACGGATACGAATTTTTTAAGATATATGCTGAACACTCTGCTATATGCGGCAGTTCTCATTGTACTTGGAATTATTGTGAATGGTTTGGCAGGATATGCACTTGCAAAGGTGAATTTTCCATTTAGAGAACAATGGCTTTTGGTTATTATGATGTTGCTGATTGTACCGACAGAAACGGTTATCACCATTCATTTCCTGATTATTGCCAAGGCAGGGCTTTTAAATACAGTAATTGGTTATATTTTACCGATGATTGTAAATCCGTTTAATATTTTCTTATTCAGACAGGTGTTTGTAAGCCTGCCGGATGATGTATATGAAGCAGCTCAGCTTGATTTTTGTGGACCGGCTAAATACTTTTTTACTATGGTGTTACCGATGTCTAAGACTGTGGTTGCAACAGTCAGCGTATTTACATTTTTAGGTGTATGGAATGATTATCTCTGGCCTTCACTTGTATTTACATCCAGTGATCTTCTGACGGCACAGATTGGTTTGAACTCCATCACATCCAATGATAATACAACCATGGGACAGGTGCTTGCTGTCATTACTTTGATTACGATTCCGGTTATGATCATTTACGCTCTGTTCTCAAAACAGATTGTAGAAGGTGTAACTTCAACAGGTTCTAAGGAGGGTTAATATATTATGGCTTTTATTGAATTTAAGAATATTGGAAAAAAATATGCAGGTGCAGAGAAAAAATCAGTAGATGATTTTAACTTAGAGATTAATGAGAAAGAGTTTATTGCATTCGTAGGACCATCAGGTTGTGGTAAATCTACAACGCTTCGTATGATTGCAGGTTTTGAGGAGATTACAGAAGGAGAGCTTTATATTGACGGGAAAAAAGTAAATGAAGTAGCTCCGAGAGATCGAGGAATTGCAATGGTATTTCAGAACTATGCTTTATATCCTCACATGACCGTAGAGAAAAATATCGGTTATGGTCTGAAGAACATGAAAATGCCGGCAGACCAGATTAAGAAAAAGGTAGATTGGGCAATTGATATTTTAGGATTACAGGAATATCGAAATCGTAAACCGAAAAATTTGTCCGGTGGACAGCGCCAGAGGGTAGCGTTAGGAAGAGCAATCGTAAAAAACCAGAAAGTATTTCTTATGGATGAACCATTATCTAACTTGGATGCAAAGCTTCGTGTCAGCATGAGAACGGAGATTAGTAAGCTTCATCGAGAGCTTGGTGCAACAACAATTTATGTAACACATGATCAGGTGGAAGCAATGACCATGGCAGACCGCATTGTTATTATGAAGGATGGTGTGATTCAGCAGGTAGGAAAGCCAATGGAGCTTTATGATCATCCGGTAAATAAGTTTGTAGCAGGATTTATCGGTTCTCCACAGATGAACTTTTTTGATGTGACAGTTACAGGAAACAATATTACATTCGCAGACGGCAGTACATTTGCATTATCAGAAAGTGTTGTGAAGAAACTTGCCGGAAAAGAAGGAGATATGATTCTTGGAATTCGTGGTGAAGATTTGAAGATGGATGCGGCAAATCTGGAGCTTTATAAAGAAAGTCGTCAGAAGGCAATTATTACAGATACAGAAGTTATGGGAAATGAAAACAATCTGTATTTCCAGTTTGGAGGATGCCAGGCAGTAGCAAGAGTATCCAAATATGAAATCAGCCAGGTGGGTGATGAGATTGAGTTTGTATTTGTACCATCGAAGATGCATTTCTTTGATAAGGATACAGAAATGAATTATATGTAGGGGGTACAAATATGAAGACAATGAATATCTTTTTAGGGACAATAGAAGGCGTAAAAAATTTTGTGAATACAGTTTGTAAGCTGGATTGTGATGTGGACATTGCATCAGGACGTTATGTGATTGATGCAAAGTCGATTATGGGGATTTTTAGTATCAATTTATCAGAACCTGTTATGGTTCGAATTCATGCAGACGGAGAAGATGCAGAAAAAGCGGCAGCTCTTTTACAACCGTTTGCAGTAGAAGAGTAATGGAGGAATTCTATGCAGAAAATACACGTAAAACCGAATAACAATTGGATGAATGACCCGAATGGTTTTATTTATTATCAAGGTGCATACCATTTATTTTATCAGTGCTTCCCATATAATGCCAGATGGGGAAGAATGCATTGGAACCATGTAATCAGTAAGGATTTAGTACATTGGGAAAATCTCGGAATTGCGCTGTTTCCAAGTAAAACTGATGACAGAAGCGGATGTTTTTCAGGAAGTGCAGTGGAAGAAGATGGAAAATTGTATCTGTATTATACCGGTGTGAATTATACGGTGGAAAATCCTGAGGATATTAATCTTTGTTTAGATGAACAGTTTGTATCTGCACAAATGATGATTACTTCAGAGGATGGAATGCAGTTTGACAACATAAAAGATAAGAAAACAGTAATTCCGGTTATTCAAAATTCGCAAATCGGAGATGCAAGACACACAAGAGATCCAAAAGTCTGGAAAGAAGAGGACGGCTGGTATATGGTGCTTGGAAGTACAATAGAAGACAGAAAAGGAAGATTGCTGTTTTTCAAAAGTACAGACAAGGAACATTGGGATTATGTAAACTCTGTTTCTAAAGGAGAAGAATTTGGCTGGATGTGGGAATGTCCGGATTACTTTGAAGTAAATGGCAAACACATTATCATCTTTTCTCCGATGGGGATTTTGAAGGATGGCAAGGCAGATGAAAATCAAGCCATTTGTATGCAGGTGTCTTTTGATAAAAAAAATTGCCACATGGAACTTCCGGATACTTATCAATTTCTGGATTATGGCTTGGATCTCTATGCACCGCAGAGTACAGTAGATGCACAGGGAAGAAGAATTTTGATGGCATGGCTTCGTATGCCACAGCCGGTAGATGGAAAATGGCAGGGAATGATGAGTATTCCACGTGTAGTAGAAGTAAAGAACGGAAAAATCTATTTCCGTGTGCATCCAAATATCCAAAATGTATATACAAAAAAGATTGATTCGCCAAAAGAAGCTTCAGACGCAGGATATCGATTACGATTTTCTCTGCAGGATGGAGAGGAAGTTAATGTTGGAGGATATCGTATCTTCCGTCAGGGTAAAAAAATCTGCACAGACAGAAGTGTGTTGTATACGGCATTTCCCCAGTTTCGTACAGAGTTTGCAACACCGGAATTAGCAGATGGATTTAATCTGGAAGTTTATGTGGATCAAAATCTGATAGAAGTATTTGTAAATGAGGGAGAGGCAGTAATATCAAATGCTGTATATCAGCTTGGAAATGAAATTAAGGTACAGGGAAATGTATCCGTATCAATAGAAACTTTAGAATAGATAAATGACTGCACAAGGAGAAAGAAAATGTATGATGTAGTAGCGCTTGGAGAGCTTTTGATTGATTTTACAGAAAGCGGAAAAAGTGAACAGGGAAATCAGCTTTTGGAAGTAAATCCAGGAGGAGCACCATGCAATGTGCTTGCTATGCTGAAACAGATGGGAAAAAAGACCGCATTTATTGGAAAAGTTGGACAGGATATGTTTGGAAACTTGTTGAAACAGACATTAGATGAAGTGGGGATTGATTCAAAAAATCTGATTATGGATGAAGAGGTACGAACAACGCTTGCATTTGTACATACATTGGCAGATGGAGATAGAGAGTTTTCATTCTATCGAAATCCTGGCGCAGATATGATGCTTAGTGAAGAGGAAATCAATCCGGAAGTTATAAAAGGTACAAAAATATTTCACTTTGGTACGTTGTCCATGACACATCAAGGTGTGAGAAATGCTACCAAAAAAGCAGTTTCCATTGCGAAAGAGGCAGGTGCAATCATTTCTTTTGATCCGAATTTGCGAGAGCCTCTGTGGGAGTCTTTGGAGCTTGCAAAAGAGCAGATGGAATATGGTTTCCGGCAATGCGATATTTTGAAAATCTCGGATAATGAGATCCAATTTGTAACCGGAAAAGAGGATTATGATGAAGGAATTGCTATTCTTCAGGAAAAATATCAAATTCCACTAATTCTTCTTACAAAAGGGAAAGATGGAAGCTGTGCCTATTATAAAGAAATGCGAATAGAGAAAAAAGGTTTTTGCGTGCAGGCAATTGAGACAACCGGAGCAGGAGATACATTTTGCGGCTGTTCTTTGGGATACCTGTTGGAGCATGACCTTCAGCATCTATCCGAGAAAGAGCTGGAAGAGATGCTTACATTTGCCAATGCAGGAGCGGCTTTGATTACATTGAAGAAAGGAGCTATTCGCTCCATGCCAAAAGAACAGGAAATCCGCAGATTTATAGAAGAAAAAGCAGATAAGGAATAGAAGAATGAAGGCAAAAAAAATACAGGCAGAACAGCGTTATGAGAAACGTCTGAAGCTGTATTATGACGAACTAAAATGGCTCTATATGGAGTTGTATCCAGAACGCAGCGATCAGTTTGAGAATTTATTATATCGGATGCAAGAGGCATATCATGCACGAAAACCGAATTTGAAAAAGTTTGATGAGTCACGTGTGAAGAATACAGATTGGTATAAAAAGAGTGACTTGCTGGGCATGATGCTTTATACAGATGCGTTTGCAGAGAACCTCAATGGAGTTAAAAAACGGTTGGATTATATTGAATCCTGTCATGTGAATTATCTGCATTTAATGCCTCTCCTTGCTTCACCGGAAGGGCGAAGTGATGGTGGATATGCAGTAGCAGATTTTCGGAGTGTGCAGCCACAACTTGGGACAATGAAAGATTTGGAGAGCCTGACCGGAGCATGCCATAGGCGAAACATCTGCGTCTGTCTTGATTTTGTAATGAATCATACATCTGAAGATCATGAGTGGGCAAAACGTGCCAGACAAGGTGAACGGGAATATATGGACCGTTATTACTTTTACGATAATTATGAGCTTCCGGCAGAATTTGAAAAGACAGTTCCACAGGTATTCCCTACAACGGCTCCGGGGAATTTTACATGGCTTCCTGATATGGGGAAACATGTCATGACAACATTCTATCCATATCAATGGGATCTGAACTACTGGAATCCGGTTGTCCTAAACGAGATGATTGACAATATGCTGTATCTTGCTAATCGAGGAATTGATATTTTACGATTGGATGCCGTACCATATATTTGGAAACAGTTAGGAACGAGCTGTCGCAACCTTCCACAGGTTCACAGCATTGTCCGAATTATGAGAATTGTGACGGAAATTGTATGTCCGGGTGTGCTTTTGCTTGGAGAGATTGTTATGGAACCTTCAAAAGTAGTGCCATACTTCGGCACCATAGAAAAGCCGGAATGTCATCTGTTGTATAATGTTACAACCATGGCAACGACTTGGCATACAGTGGCAACGAAGGATGTCAGGTTGTTGAAAAGGCAGATGGAGATTATCAGTCACTTACCAAAAGACTATGTATTTTTGAATTATCTTCGTTGTCATGATGACATAGGATGGGGATTGGATTATGAGTGGTTAGAGAATTTTTCGATTCGTGAAATTCCACATAAGCAATATTTGAACGATTATCTGACTGGAAAGTACCCAGAGGCTGTAGGGCGCGGAGAATTATATAACTCAGATCCAATCAGTAAAGATGCCAGATTATGTGGAACAACGGCTTCCCTTTGTGGTTTGGAAAAGGCTCTGTATGAACAGGACGAAGAGGAAATTAGGAAAGCAGCCGGATGGGTGATTATGCTACATGCGTATTTGCTTGTACAATCCGGAATTCCGGTATTGTATTGTGGAGATGAAATCGGACAGTTGAATGATTATAGTTATCATGATGACCCGATGAAATGTGAAGATTCCAGATATTTGCATCGTGGAAAATTTCAATGGGATTTGCAGAAAAAAATATGTGAAGAGGGTACAAGTCAACATCAGATTTTTAACGCTTTAAAAGAATTGGAAACATTTCGAGCAGAACATAAAGTTTTTGATGCACAGGCAGATATAGAAATGTTGGAAACCTATGACAATGCCATACTTGGAATTAAAAGAAGCCAAGATGAAGAAAAACTGATTGCGTTATTTAATTTTTCTCAGGAAGAAAAAACAGCATGGATTCAAGAAGATGGCCTTTATACAGATGTAATGTCAGGTGAACAAAAAGAAGCGAAAGCCGTTTTAGTTCCTGCGGGCAGTTTTTGTTGGTTGTATCAAGTTTGATTTTGGATGAGATACTATGAAAACCGCTGAAAACCTTATTTTTTAAGGATTTCAGCGGTTTTTGTTTATGGTTCTTAATTAAATAATAGTGGGATGCGAATGAAAGAAAATGGGTTTTTACTGGGAAATATAAAAAATCAAGAAAAAACTTGCAAATGAAAAAAAATTTGATAATATAAAGGGCATAACGTTGTGGTTACTACAAATGTAGAAATAAATCGTATGGAAAGGAAAAATGGCTATGACAAATTATACAGAAAAAGTGTATTTACTTCTTGATGTAGGAGGAACACAGATTAAAGGCGCTGTGTTTGATGAGGAAGGCAACAGAAAAACAGATATTTCTTCTTACCCATCAAAATCCAGAGAAAGCGCAGATGTTATTCTGGATAATTTTGCTTTTATTTTGAGAGAGTTAATGAACACAAATCCGCAGGCAGAAATAATAGGAGTTGGCATGGCATTTCCGGGACCTTTTGATTATGAAAAGGGAATTTGCCAAATACAGGGATTAAATAAATATGACAGCATTTACGGAAGAGCCTTAGAACCTGAAATGAAAAAAAGAATTCCTGAAATTGAAAATGCAAGATTTGGTTATTTACATGATATCGAGGCATTTGCAGTTGGAGAGGCATGGTTCGGAGAAATGCAGAATGAATCTAAAATTGTGTGTCTTTGTATTGGGACAGGTACAGGAACTGCATTTTTAAAGGATAAAGTTCCACAGAAATCAGGAGAGGGAGTACCGGAGTGTGGATGGTTGTATTGGCTTCCATATAAAGACTCTATTATTGATGATTACATTTCTGTAAGAGGACTGGAACGAATTTGTAAGGAAGTATTTGGAGAGCCTAAGAGCGGAAAAGAACTTTATGATTTATGTCAGAATGGTGATGAAACAGCTCTGGAAGCATGGAAAAAATTCGGGGATGATATTATAGCTGCAATTCTTCCGGTTATCGAAGATTTCCATCCTGATGCAATTATTTTCGGTGGGCAGATTTCAAAGAGCTTTACTTATTTTGGTAAAGAATTTGCAGAAGAATGTGAAAAGAGAAATATTAAAATTCATGTGCAGACAGAAACTTCTGAAAAAGCTATGCAAGGACTGTTTGTGAAAATGACAAGAGGATAAAAGATCTAAGATAAAAAATTTTATAATATTTGCAGATGGAGGCACATCTGCAGCAATATCTGATGATTTTGAGAGGTATATAGATAAAGAGATGAATATGAATTTGAGACAGAAATTTATTCCTAATCAAAATCCCACAGAACGTGAACTTTTGATTGGAGCCCGCGGTATTATGATAGAAGGTGCAGTTGCATCAATTATTTATGCAGCTGCAACAAATAATATTATGACGGGGTATCTTGGCTATCTGGGGGCATCAGTTGCTGCGTGTGCCTCCATTGCTTTAATTCCGCAGCTAGGCTGTATTTTGCAGTTTTTTTCTCCGTTTTTATTTGAGAGATTTCGTTATAGAAAACCGATTATGTGGATTTTATGTGTGATTTATCGTTTTTCTGTAGCGGCAATGTTTTTGCTTCCTTTACTTTTATCAGGTGCAAAACTTCGGGTTGGAACAGCAGTTGCTTTGTATGTGATTGCCTTTGCCAGTGCCGGTATTGTAACACCGGGACTTCAGCAATGGACCATAAGCCTTGTGGATGTAAAAGAACGAGGGGTTTATATGGCAAAGAAGGATATCTTGGCAGTTGGGGTAAATAGTATTGTAACCTTCTTGCTAAGTCGTCATCTTGATGAGCTTATGGCACTGGGAAGGGATAGCGAAGGGTACCAGACAGTAGGAATTGTCTGTCTGGCGTTGGCTCTCTTAGATGCTGTACTTTTGTTGAATATATGTGAGCGTCCGGTGGAAGATGCAGTAGGAATAAAGTTATCTGATGTTTTTCAGCCATTGAAAGATAGAAGCTATCGTTCGCTGCTTTCATATAACATTTTGTCAAGTATTGCCAGTGGTATTGCTACCCCATTTTTAATTGTGTATCAGCTTCGGGTTCTGGGACTGAGCCATACCTTTCTGGCAAGTGCAGGAATTGTAGCCGCTATAGCCGGAATGGCCGGAAGTTATTTGTGGGGATGTTTTTCAGACAAACATACATGGGAGTGGACAATTTGCCGTTCATCAGCTCTTGGACTTTTTTGTACAGTGTCTTGGGCCTTTGTCACTCCTGAAAGTGCTCCTTTTATAGCTCCGATTTTGATGACAATTACAACAGCTTGCAATTCGGGAACAGTAATTGCCAATACAAACTTGCAGTATTCTGCTAGCCCGGATACGGGGAAAACTTTATATTTGGGAGTTACAGCAGCTATCGTTAGCGTTGCAGGTTGCTTAACAACAGCGTGCAGTGCATCTTTACAATCTGTTTTTGAGCAATATCTTGGATATAAAAGTATTTCTATCTTGTTTTTATTATCTGGTTTGGGAGGTTTTATCAACCTTTTTATTAACGGACGAAAGTTGCCACATATTAAATGAGTATAGTTTGGGAATATATGTTAAGTAATTAAATAAGATGTAAAGTTAAAAGTAATCCTTATGAAATTGGCAATTATATACAAAAAGCATTTATTAAAAGTGTGCATTATATATGAAAAGTCTAAAAGTTATTGACGAAAACGTCAAAAAGTGATAGATTTATTATAGAAATGTTAGGGAAAAGGGGGATACGATGGCTGAGAAAAAAGCGGTTTCTATGCAAGATATAGCTGATGAACTGGGTATAAGTAAAGTTACTGTTTCTAAAGCGTTAAATGGCAAAGAAGGAGTAGGCGAAGCTCTGAAAAAACGAATAGAAGATCTTGCTGAGAAATCGGGATATGTTCTTCCAAACTATGGGAATAGGAAGGCGAAAAAAGTCGGAATTATTATGAGTGATCGTTTTAACTCCGGAGACGAAGGTAAATTCTACATGGCAATGTATGAAAAGATTATTAGTGAGCTTCAGAAATCCTCTTGCACCAGCATGATGATATCACCAAACAGAAATAGTCTTGCAGGAGATTTGCAGACTATTAAGTCATCGGGAATATTTGATGGCCTGATATTTCTCGGAATACTGGATTGGGAAGTAAAAAGACAGTTAGATGCTGTAAACCTTCCGAAAATCTACGTGGATGTCTATGATGAAACCCATAAATCGGATTCAGTAGTAACAGAAAATATTTACAGCTGTTATGAAATTACTAATTATCTGATACATCAGGGACATACGGAGATTGGGTTTGTTGGTACAGTTGGCGCTACTACTAGTATTACAGATCGTTATCTGGGATATGTAAGAAGTATGCTGGAAAATAATATTACTCCCCAGGATGTATGGAATATTCCGGACCGCAGCCAGGAAGGAGAAGCAATCCCATTGGAGCTTCCACAAAAAATGCCTACAGCATTTGTATGTAACTGTGATGAGACGGCATTTCAGCTGGTTAAGGAATTAACAGCAAAAGGTTACCATATACCGGAGGACATTTCCGTAGCAGGATTTGATAATTCCATTTATGCACAAGTTTGTAGTCCGCAGCTTACTACAGTGGCAGTTGACATTGAAGAGATTGGTAAACTTGCAGCACGGCGTATGATAAAGCACATGGGTAACCCTACGAAAAAGGGCGGAGGTGTATTCCGAATTCCCGGTAAGATTATATATCGGGATTCTGTTCGTAATATAAAAAACGAGGAACAGAAATTATAAACTAAAAGATAAGGAGGAATGGAGTTGAAAAAAGAAAAAAAACTCAGAAAGAAAAATCGTTGGACAAAAAACGATACGGAACTGACTATTCTGGCGCTTCCAACAGCAGTTTGGTATATTTTATTCTGCTTTTTGCCAATGTTTGGTTTAATCATTGCATTTAAGAATTACAGAGTAACTGCTGGAGAAAGCTTTATTTACAATGTTTTTCATAGTGACTGGTCAGGCTTTAAAAACTTTGAATTCTTAATAAAGTCCAATGACTTGTTTGTTATTTTAAGAAACACAATTCTCTATAACTTAGCATTTATTATACTTGGAATGATCCTTTCCGTAGGATTTGCGATTATGATTAGCTTATTACACAATAAAAGAGCTTCCAAAGTGTACCAGACATTAATGTTCTTCCCATACTTTATGTCATGGGTTGTAGCATCTTATTTCTTAGATGCTTTCTTAAATCAGGACAATGGTTTGATTAACACTATGTTACGTGACGGTGGAAATGAGCCAGTTCAGTGGTACATGAAAGCGAGTGTATGGCCGGCTATTTTGATTTTTATGTATCTGTGGAAGAGTACAGGATACAATATGGTTATTTATTTATCCAGTATTTCAGGAATCGATACTACTTTATACGAAGCAGCTGTTATGGATGGTGCAAATAAACGTCAGCAGGTAAGATACATTACACTGCCTTGTTTAAAAAATGTTATCATCATGATGTTTATCTTGAATGTAGGTAAAGTATTCTACTCAGACTTTGGATTATTCTTCCAGTTGTCTCAGGGAGCTACCGGTTCTATCTTCAATACTACGGCTACTATCGATACACAGGTATTTAATATGCTGCAGTCTTCAACACCAATCGGTATGACTTCAGCAGTAACCTTCTTCCAGTCTGTAGCATGTTGTATTACTATTTTAGTAGCTAATGCAATTGTGCGAAAATTAGACGAAGACAGTGCAATTATATAGGAGGTGTGAAAATGGCGAAAAATAAAAAAGATTTAGATCTTGCAGAGTCTTCAAAATTGAATAGAATTTCCGGAGGCACTAACGCAATTTTTAACATTATATTTATCCTATTGGCATTGATTTGTATTATTCCGGTATTTTTTGTTTTCATGATTTCCGTTTCATCTGAAGAATCTATTGCGCAGAATGGTTATCGTTTTATTCCGGAAGTGTTTTCATTAGATGCTTACAAATTCTTAGGTCGTGAAATTTCCATGATTATTGATGCTCTTGGAGTTTCCGTAATCGTAACAGCAGTTGGTACTGCATTAGGTGTTGCTCTGACAACTTTAATGGGATACGTTATTTCCAGACGTAGCTACAAGCTGAATAACTTCTTTACTATGTTAGTTTTCATTCCTATGGTTTTCAACGGTGGTATGATTTCTTCTTACGTAGTAAATACACAGTTTATGCATTTGAAAGACACTATGTGGGCGTTAATCCTTCCGTTGTGTGTATCTTCATTTAATGTAGTTATTTGTAAGACATTCTTTAGAACAAATATACCGGAATCTGTTATTGAGTCCGCACAGATTGACGGAGCTACACAGTTCCAGATTTTCGGAAAGATTGCTTTGCCACTGTCAAAACCACTGTTGGCAACAATCGCTTTGTTCCTTACATTTGGTTATTGGAATGACTGGTTCCAGTCATCTCTGTATATTACTGATTCATCTCTGTATTCTTTACAGGCATTGTTGGATCACTTCGAAAGAAATATGCAGGCTATGTTAAGCAATCCGGCGCTTGGAGTTAGTATGACTGAGTATATAAACTCTATGCCAAAAGAAGGTGCGAGAATGGCAATGGCAGTGATTATTATCGTTCCAATCGCATGCTGCTATCCGTTCTTCCAGAAATACTTTATTTCAGGTCTTACAGTAGGAGCTGTAAAAGGCTGATATAATGAGACGATATTTTCCGGAAGCAATATCCGGCTTCCGGTGAAATTAAAAATTAAAAATTCTAAAAGGAGGATATTTTACAATGAAAAAAAGACAAGTTGTTGCATTAGGACTTGTAGCTGCAATGAGTATGGGGCTGTTAGCAGGCTGCGGTTCAGATGGCAAAAAGGAAGAAGCTAAAAAAGGTGAAAGCTCAAGTGATGTTGTAACATTAAAATGGATTCAGGTAGGAAATGGTATGCCTAAGAATTACGACGAATGGCTGAAACAGATTAATCCATACCTGGAAGAAAAAATCGGTGTAAATGTAGAAATGGAAATCGTTCCATGGGGTGACTGGGATAACAGAAGAAGTGTTATCACAAACTCTGGTGAATATTTTGATATTCTCTTCACAGACCAGACACGTTACAATGCAGAAATCGCAAATGGTTCTTTAATGGACTTAACAGAAATGTTACCAAAAGAAGCATCTGACTTGTATGAAATGATTCCAGAAGATTACTGGACAGCAATGAAAGTTGATGGAAAAATTTATGGTGTTCCATCTTACAAAGATAGTTCCCTTACAGAATACTTTGTTTGGGATCAGGATATGGCAGATAAATACAGCATTGATGTTAATGCAATCACTGACTTCAATTCTCTGTATGATGCATTAAAAACAATTAAAGAAGGCGAAGGAACAGCACCATACTACATGTCTAAAAACGGTGCAAACTTCCTTGTTAACCTTGGATTTGATGACTTAAGTGCAAGTTTACCTGTATTAGGTGTTAAATACACAGATGAATCTAAGACAGTTGTAAACCCATTAGCAGATGAAGACATTTTAGCAAACCTTGATATCATTCACAAAATGTACAAAGAAGGACTTATTAATGGTGATGCACCAACAGCTGATGACTCTAACAAATACAGAACATTCTTTGCAGCACAGGGATGGAGTGGCGCTGCAACTACTACATGGGGACCAAACAATGGTATCAACAATTGTGTAGCAGTAAAATATGGTGATACTGTAGTTTCCAACACAACAGTACGTGGTTCTATTAATGGTATTTACTCAGGATGCAAAAACCCAGAAAAAGCTTTACAGTTATTAAACTTAGTTAATACAGATTCTAAAGTACGTGACTTATTCTACTATGGTGTAGAAGGTTCTGACTTCGAATACACAGATGACGGAAAAGTTAACAGATTAACTACAGACTGGGGAATGGCTGGTTATACACAGGGTACATTCTTTAATGTAACTCAGCAGGCAATCGAAACATTCAACCAGTGGGATGAAGTTAAAGAATTAAATGAAAATGCAACACCATCTGTATTACTTGGATTTAACCTTGATACATCTAAGATTGAAACAGAACTTGCAAACTGCCGTGCCGTATATGAAAAATACTATTCAGAATTCTTCACAGGCGCTCAGGATCCAAGAGAACTGATTAAGACAATCGAAAGCGAACTGGAAACAGCAGGTTGGGAAACAATTCGTGCAGAAGCACAGAAACAGATTGACGCTGCAAAATAATTCAGTATCGATAAAACAAAGTTACTAAATTAACTGAGAATATAAGGAGTGGGGCATTTTCTGAGGAATGGAGGATGCCCCTGTTCTGACGAGGAGGACAAATGTCAAAGATTATTGGAAATTCATTAAAAAATATTCCATGGCAGGAAAAGCCTGAAAATTATAACATGCCGATTTGGAGATACACACAAAATCCAATCATTAACCGCAATGATATTCCAAGCTCTAACAGTATTTTCAACAGTGCTGTGGTACCTTTTGAAGATGGATTTGCAGGTGTATTCAGATGCGACAGTAAATGTGTAAGTATGGATATCTTTGCAGGATTTTCAAAAGATGGTATCCACTGGGAAATTAACCATGAACCAATTACTTTTGAAGGTGATTCTGAAGTTACAAAGAGAGAATATCGTTATGACCCACGTGTCTGCTTTATCGAAGACAGATACTACATCACATGGTGTAACGGATATCATGGCCCAACAATCGGTGTAGCTTATACTTTTGATTTTAAGACTTTCCATCAGTTAGAAAACGCATTTTTACCATATAACAGAAATGGTGTGCTTTTCCCAAGAAAAATCAATGGAAATTATATGATGCTGAGCAGACCAAGTGATACAGGACATACACCATTCGGTGATATCTTCTGCAGTCAGAGCCCTGATTTGGAATACTGGGGACACCACAGACATGTAATGTCCACAGAAAAAGGCGATATCTCAGCATGGCAGTCTACAAAGATTGGTCCGGGTCCTGTTCCGATTGAGACAGATGAAGGATGGTTATTGATTTACCACGGTGTTATCAACACATGTAACGGATTTGTATACCGTATGGGTGCAGCACTTTTAGACTTAAATGAGCCATGGAAAGTAATTGCACGTTCTAAAGCTTATGTATTAGGACCTTACGAATTATATGAATGTGTAGGAGATGTACCGAACGTAGTATTCCCATGTGCAACTCTTACAGATGCTGATACAGGAAGAATTGCCATTTATTATGGTTGTGCAGATACAGTTACAGGTCTTGCCTTTACAACTGTTGATGATATGTTAAAATATATTAAAGAAAATGCTTTTTAATGAACCTGTTGGATAGTTTCACAACAGGAAAGTGCTCCCAGGTGCATTAGATGCATCTGGGAGCATTTTCATCTTGAGGATATCAATACATTTTACGCTCAGTCTGCGCTTACTTTGAGCTTGTAATCTCAAAGCGTGCTCGACAAATTCGCCGAAAATGTATTGATATTCCCAGATGCAAACCCTCCGTAAGGAGAAATAATAGGTATAAGGAGTGACGCGAGCGCATGAGATTTATTGAAGACAGAATTTCCGTAATATGCAATGAATTAAAAGAATTAGCTTTTGTAAAGAAAGAGCCGGTAAAGGGAGTTGTTTATAAGAAGGGATTATATTTTTACCCTCATGAAGCAGATCAGTCAGCAGAACCATGGGAAGAGTTTGACAGCAAGACTATGCATTGGTATGGACCGGATGAACATTATTGGTTCAGAGCAGAATATACTGTTCCGAAGAGTATGGATGGAAAAACTCTTTATCTCAAGGTGGCAACACAGGTAGACCATTGGGATTACGCAAAAAATCCACAATTTTTGTTGTTTGTAAACGGACAGATGACACAGGGAATGGATTTGAATCATCAGACAGTAATGTTGGAAAGATGTGCAAAAGAGGGTGAAACCTATACTATTGATTTACAGGGATACACAGGTGTTATGTTCGCTGAACTGACCTTTACAATGGAAACAGTAGAAGTAGATGAAACAATTAATGAGATTTATTATGATATTGTTGTTCCACTTCAGGGATTTTCCAGAATGCAGGAAGACGATAAAGTGAGAAAGGATTTGCGTACAATCCTGAATAATACAGTTAATCTCTTGGATTTACGTACTCCTTATTCTGAAGAATTTTATCAGTCTATAGAAGAAGCTCATAACTATATTCAAAAAGCATTATATGAAGATATGAGTGGATACGAGGATGTTATTGCTTCTTGTATCGGACATACACATATTGACGTGGCATGGCTTTGGACAGTGGCACAGACAAGAGAAAAAGTTGCGAGAAGTTTTTCCACAGTACTGAAATATATGGATGAATATCCAGAATATAAATTTATGTCCAGTCAGCCGGCTCTGTATCAATTTTTGAAAGAAAGATATCCGGAAACTTATGAAAAGATTAAAGAGCGTGTAAAAGAAGGCAGATGGGAACCGGAAGGCGGAATGTGGGTAGAAGCTGACTGTAATTTAACAAGCGGTGAGTCACTGGTGCGTCAGTTCCTTTACGGAAAGAAGTTCTTTAAAGATGAATTTGGCATTGACAGCCGTATTTTATGGCTTCCGGATGTATTTGGATATTCAGGAGCACTTCCTCAGATTATGAAGAAGAGCGGTATTAAATACTTCATGACTACAAAACTGGCATGGAATCAGATTAATAAAGTTCCTTATGACACAATGATGTGGAGAGGAATTGACGGAAGTGAAATTTTCACTCATCTGATTACTACTTTAGGTGTAGGACAGAGTGAAGCTGATTTCTTTACAACTTATAATGGTATGTTGCATCCAGACGCTATTTTGGGCGGATGGCATCGCTATCAGAACAAGGATATTAATAATGATATTCTGATTGCCTTTGGATATGGCGATGGTGGCGGCGGCCCTACAAGAGAAATGTTGGAAACTTCTAAACGTATGGAAAAAGGCATTCGTGGAATTCCAAAGGTACGTCAGGAGTTTGCCGGAAATTATTTCGAAGAGCTTGAGGAGCGTGTGGAAGGAAATAAGAGCCTGCCTGTATGGGAAGGAGAACTTTATTTCGAATACCACAGAGGAACTTATACTTCTATGGGAAGAAATAAACGCTCTAACCGCAGATGTGAGCAGCTTTTAATGGATGCAGAATTATTAGAAGTGCTTACAGGAACAAGTGAAAAAGAAGAAATGGATAAAATCTGGAGAACAGTTCTTCTGAACCAGTTCCATGATATTTTACCAGGTTCTTCTATTGCAGAAGTATACGAAGTAACTAAGAAAGAATATGCAGAAATTGAAAGTCGTCTGGAAGAAATGATTGCAGAAAAATTAAATCTTCTTATGGATGGCGGACAGGATAAAATCAGTGTATTTAATACATTAGGATTTGATAGAAATGATGTTGTAAGCTTAGGCGATTGCCATGCAGCAGCATTGACTGATGAAAGCGGTAAGATTTATCCGGTACAGGAAACAGCTCAGGGAGCAGTTGCATATATTACAGATATTCCTGCAAAAGGCGGAAAAACTTTACAGCTTTTAGATACTGTTAAGGAAGAAGCTTCCAGAATTCAGATTACAGAAAATGGAATAGAAACTCCGTTTTATCGTATTTCTATTGATGAAAACGGTCTGTTTACTTCTATTTATGACAAAGAGTGTGACCGCGAAGTATTAAAAGCCGGAGAAAAGGGAAATCTCCTTCGTATGTATGAAGACAAGCCAATGCACTATGATTGCTGGGATATTGATATGTACTATTCCGAAAAATACTGGGATGCTGAAAAAGCAGATAAAATTCAGTGGATAGAGGAAGGCCCTGTACGTGCTACTTTGGAAATTCAGCGTACAATCAGCAATTCTGTTATTAAACAGGAAATTCATTTCTATGCAGACAGCAGAAGAATTGATTTCTCTACATGGGTAGACTGGAAAGAACATCAGCATTTACTGAAGGTTCATTTCCCTGTAAATATTCACTCAGATGAGGCAACTTTTGAAGTACAGTTTGGTAATCTGAAAAGAAAAATTCATGGAAATACAAGCTGGGATGAAGCTAGATTTGAAAGCTGCGGACAGAAATGGATGGATATTTCCGAAGGTCACTATGGCGTCAGTCTGTTGAATGACTGTAAATACGGTTACTCTGCAAAAGACAGCAATATTGCTCTTACACTGATTAAATCAGGTATTGATCCAAATAAGACTGCAGATCAGGAAGAACACGTATTTACTTATGCTTTATATCCACATAAAGAAATGTGGTCTGCTGCAGGAACTGTACAGGAAGCTTATAAACTCAATCAGCCAGCCTATGCAACAAAAGGAGAATTGAAAAATACAGGTAAATCCTTTATTTCTACAGATAAAGATAATATTATTATAGAAACAGTAAAACCGGCAGAAAATGGCGATGGAATAATTGTCAGACTTTATGACTGTGAAAACAGCCTGACAAAAGCAACTCTGACTTTTGCTGAAGGAATGCTGGAAAGTGTAGAAGAATGTAATCTTATGGAAGAAAAAGAGGCTGATATCGAGGCTTGCGGCAACAGCTTTACTGTATCTGTGAAACCTTATGAAATTAAGACCTATAGGGTGAGGTTAAAATAATGAAAAAAAATACTTACAGTGCCGAGGCAAAAGAATTACTTGACAAAATGACTCTGCAGGAAAAAATTGGACAGTTAAATCAAAAACTTTATGGTTTTGGTATCTATGAGAGAAACGGGGAAGAAATCTCCTTTAGTCAGGAGTTTGAAGATGAAGTAGAGAAGTACGGAGGGCTTGGAACTTTGTACGGTCTCTATCGTGCAGACCCCTGGTCTCAGAAGAATTATGAAAATGGTCTTTACGGCGAAAACGCCGTAAAGGCATACAACAAGATGCAGGAATACGTTCTGGAACATTCCAGACTGCGTATTCCCTCATTATTAAGCACAGAATGTCCTCATGGGCATCAAGCCCTTGACAGCTATCTTCTTCCCGTAAATCTGAATATGGGAGCAACCTTTAATACAGAATTGATTCATTCTGCTTATAGTGTTTGTGGTAAACAGCTTCGTGAGATGGGAGTAGATTTGGCATTGATTTCTCTGCTTGATGTGGTGAGAGATCCACGTTGGGGACGTAGTGAAGAATGTTTTTCAGAAGACCCATATCTTTGCTCAAAAATGGCAGAACAGGTTGTAAAAGCAGTTCAAGATGAGGGTGTTTCCGTAGTAGCAAAACATTTTGCCGCACAGGGTGAATGTACCGGAGGTATCAATGCAAGTGCAGCAAGAATCGGAGAGAGAGAACTTCGGGAAATCCATCTTCCGGCAATGAAAGCCTGTGCTGATGCGGGAGTTGACGGTGTTATGGCAGCTTATAATGAAATTGATGGAGTATTTTGCCATGCAAACCGCCATCTTTTAACAGATATTTTAAGAGATGAAATGGGCTTTGAGGGAGTAGTAATGGCAGACGGCTGTGCTATTGACCAGTTGAATGTTGTAACAGGTGATTGTGTTCACTCGGCAGCTGCCGCTTTGCGTGCAGGTGTGGATATTGGACTGTGGGATGAAGCTTATGGACGTTTGGAAGAGGCTCTTGAAAATGGCTACATTACAGAAGAAGATATTGACAGAGCAGTTCTTAGGGTATTAGAATTAAAAATTAAAAGAGGAATTTTTAAACACCCTCTTTTAGATGAAAATCAGAAATTGGAAGATTATTCTTATGAAAAGTATCCGCAAGCCTTAGACATTGCCAGAGAGTCCGTTGTCCTTCTGGAAAACAGAAATCAGATTTTACCTCTTTCAAAAGAAGTAGGGAAAATTGCGGTAATCGGACCAAATGCTGATGCAGTTTATAATCAGTTGGGCGATTATAGTCCACAGGTGAAAAGAGAGAAGTGCAGCACTGTATTAGATGGTGTACGTTCTTATCTTGGAGATGATGTGGTTTATGCCAGAGGCTGTGGTGTCTTTGACGGCACGAAGGAAGAACAGGTAGAGGCTGTGAAGCTTGCAGAACAAGCTGATATTACTATCTTAGTGTTAGGTGGTTCTTCCAGCCGTTTTGGAGAAGTTTCTTTTGACGCAAATGGAGCTGCGATTTCTGAACATGGTGTTTCCATGGACTGCGGAGAAGGTGTTGATACTGCGGATGTTGCCCTTCCTGCTGTACAGAGAGAGTTGGCAGAGAAGGTATTTGCCACCGGCTCTAAGGTGATTACTGTAATTATTGGTGGAAGAGCTTATGCTCTTGACACGATAGCAGAAAAATCAGATGCTGTTTTGTATGCGTTTTATCCGGGTATGCAGGGCGGAAAAGCCATTGGAGAAAATTTATTCGGAGACGTAAATCCTTCAGGAAGACTTCCTGTATCTCTTCCAAGATGTAGCGGTCAGCTTCCGGTTTACTATAATTATAAGAATTCCTATCGAAGCATGCATTACTATAATATACCGGATGGAGCTGCATATACATTCGGATATGGAAAGAGTTATACAAATTTTGAGTATGAGGACGTATCTTTTGGAAACAAAGATGTAACCATAGAGGAACTTCAGAAAAACGGTATTGAGGTAGAAATGACTATTAAAAATATCGGTGCACAGGATGGCTATGCAGTACCTCTTGTATATATTGCAGGGGAGCAGGGAAGCGTAGTGCGTCGTGTAAAAGAGTTAAAAGGTTTTCATAAAGTATGGCTAAAAAAGGGAGAAAGTACAAAAGTAAAAATTTTATTACCTTTTGAAGCGTTTGCAGTTTGGGATTCTGAAATGAAATTTACTGTAGAGCCGGGCAGAGTACAAATTATTTTGGAAGAAATGGGACAGATTGTGGGAAGTGAAACATTAAGTCTTTTTTAAGGAGAAAAGAGATATGGATATTAGAGAAAGCTATAATTTTTGGTGTGAATCCCCTTATTTTGATGAGGACACAAAAGCAGAATTAAGAAGTATTTCTGACAATGAAGAAGAAATAGAAGAAAGATTTTATAAAAATCTGGAATTTGGAACCGGAGGTCTTCGTGGTATCATCGGAGCGGGTACAAACAGAATGAACCGTTACACAGTAAGAAAAGCAACACAGGGCTTGGCAAATTATATCCTGAAAGAAAATGCACAGGAAAAAGGAATTGCCATTGCTTATGACTCCAGAAATAAATCCACAGAATTTGCATGGGAAACAGCTCTTTGTATGGCTGCAAACGGCATCAAGGCATATATTTTCCCTGAACTTCGCCCCACACCAATGCTGTCCTTTGCACTTAGAGAACTTGGCTGTACAGCAGGTGTAGTTGTTACAGCAAGCCACAATCCGGCAGAGTATAATGGATATAAAGTATACTGGGAAGACGGTGCTCAGATTACAGCGCCTCGTGATAAAGATATTATTGCAGAAGTAAATGCCATTGAATCTTACGATGAAGTAAAAACCATGAACCGTGAGAAAGCGATGGAAGCAGGACTTTGTGAAATCATTGGCGCTGATATGGATGATCGCTATATTGAAGCTTTGAAGAAACTGGTATTGCGTCCGGAAGCAATTAAACGTCAGGCAGACAAGATTAAGATTGTATATACTCCTTTACATGGAACAGGTAATATTCCTGTACGCCGTATTTTGAAAGAACTGGGATTTGAAAATGTATACGTGGTAAAAGAACAGGAGCTTCCTGATGGAAACTTCCCAACAGTTCCTTATCCAAATCCAGAAGATAAAAAAGCATTTGCATTAGCATTAGAACTTGCAAAAGAGAAGGATGCAGATTTAATTCTGGCTACAGATCCGGATGCTGACCGTTTAGGTATCTATGCAAAAGATCCGGCAGACGGAGAGTACAAGAGCTTTACAGGAAATATGTCCGGTATGCTGATTTTGGAATATCTTCTTTCTCAGAAGAAAGAGCTGGGTATTCTTCCTGAAAACGGAGCAGTAGTTACTACAATTGTATCTGGAAAAATGGCAAAGAGAATTGCAAAAGCTTATAATGTAAAACTCATTGAAACGCTTACAGGATTTAAGTATATTGGTGAGCAGATTAAGTTCTTTGAGCAGGAACATTCCAATGAATTCCTGTTTGGATATGAAGAAAGCTATGGTTGTCTGGAAGGTACTCATGCCAGAGATAAAGACGCTGTTGTTGCAGTTATGGCTTTATGTGAAGCAGCGGCTTACTATATGGACAAGGGTATTACTCTTTGCGAGCAAATGAATAATCTTTTTGAAACTTACGGTTTCTATAAAGAAGATTTATGTACAATTACTTTAAAAGGTCAAAATGGAGCAAAACAGATTGCTGCTATTATGGAAAAAATCCGTAAAGAAGTTCCTACAGAGTTGGGCGGATCTGAAGTTTTGGCATTACGTGATTATGAACTGGGTATTGTGAAAAATCCAAAAACAGGAGAAGAAAACGGTACTGGATTACCAAAATCTAACGTACTTTATTTTGAATTAGAAAATGACGCATGGTGCTGTGTTCGTCCATCAGGAACAGAGCCGAAGATTAAATTCTATGTAGGCGTAAGAGGAACAGACAGCGAAGATGCAGAAGAAAAAATGAACACATTGATGTGCGGAGTCAGAGCGTTGGCAGAGGAGGAATAAGAAAATGGCATTATTAAAATTACGTCCAAGTTATAAAGACTATTTATGGGGCGGACATCGTCTGGTAGAGAAATATAACAAAGAATTTGATGGTGATATTCTGGCAGAAAGCTGGGAACTTTCCTGTCATCCGGACGGACCTTCTTATGTTGTAAATGGTTCTTATGCAGGCAAAACATTGCAGGAATACATTGACTTAGAAGGAAAAAAAGTACTGGGAAATAACTGTCAGAAATTTGAAGAATTTCCTATTCTGGTTAAATTTATTGATGCGAAGGATAATCTTTCCATTCAGGTACATCCTGATAATGAATACGCTCTGAAAAATGAAGGACAGTATGGAAAGACAGAAATGTGGTACATTATGGATTGTGAAGAAGGTGCTTTCCTTTATTACGGATTTAAAAAAGAAGTCAGCAAAGAAGAATTCGAAGAAAGAATTAAGACAGATACTTTGTTGGAAGTTTTAAATGCAGTTCCGGTACAGAAAGGTGATGTGCTGTTTATTGAAGCAGGAACTATTCATGCAATCGGAAAAGGAATTGTTATTGCAGAAATCCAGCAGAACTCCAACGTGACTTACAGAGTATATGATTTTGGCCGTGTAGGAAAAGATGGAAAGAAGAGAGAGTTACACATTGATAAAGCAGTGGAAGTAACCAACCGCGTTCCGATTTCCAGAAAAAATACTTGTTATCCTCATGTTGCAAGCTGTGACTATTTCACAGTAGACTGTCTGAACATGGACGGAAAACTAATAAGTAACGTAAAAGGTTCTGTGAATGAAGACTCTTTCGTAAGTATTTTAATTATGGAAGGTGAAGGAACAATTTCCTGTGGAGAAGAAAAAATTCCTTATAGAAAGGGCGACAGCTTCTTTATGTCAGCAGGAAGTGGTGAATATGAAATTAACGGAAGTTGTGAAGCGTTAATTACAACAGTGGAATAAAAATAAAATTAAGAGGGAGCTATTACTGGGATAGATAATCTATCAAGTAATAGCTCTTTTTGGTTTGTTTTTCTTTAAAATAATGATAAAATATAGTTGAATATTTAACTGAGCAGGGGAGAGTCTTATGAAGAATAAAGGAAAGAAAAAATATATTTTTATTCTAAGTTTTTTAGCAGTGACGATAATTTTTATTAGTTGTACTTTATTTAAATTTTATAGGTTGACACATCGACGTATTTACGATATGCAGATTGAAGAAATGAAAAATCTTTCTATGCAGGGATGTGCGGTGGTAGAAAAGAGACTGGAAGGTCTTGTAAATCTTTTATATGGTTTGACCGAATATATTCAGGAGGAAAATGTTGCAAGTAAGGAAAATGTAAAATATCTCAGTGATTTTTTGGATAAGAGAGATGTAGGATTCCAGAGAATGGGAATTGCAGATAAGGAAGGAAATGCTCTAGTTACAAATGGGGAAGTATTAAATCTTGATAATAAGAAATACTTTCGCACATGCATAGAAAAAAAACATGGAACTACAGAAATAAGATATTCCGATATTGTAGAAAAACAGATTTGTATTATTGCAGTTCCAATTTTAAATGAAGCAAACGAAGCAGTAGGAGTTCTTTACGGAGTAAGCGAATTGGATTTTTTTAAAATTTATGATAATACGGTTCTCGAAGGCAAAAATACTTATATTCAAATTGTCGATTTGAATGGAAATTATATTAGCAAAAATAAATCTACACTTATTGGAAAAAAGGATAATATTTTTGATGGAATCGGAAGTCTGGAAAGCCAGATAGGTGCGGAAGAAATTCGAAAAAAGATTCAGAACCACGAACAGATTTATACAGAAGTTACAGATGGGAAATCTAAAGAAATTATATATTTCATACCTTTAAAGTTAAATGATTGGTGTGTAGTTAGTGTTATAGATTTTTCAGAGATAACAAAGTCTGTAGATTATATGTTAAATCATAATGCATACATTATGGTATTAAAAATTGTTTTGGCTATCTTACTTCTTTTCCTGTTAATTTTATATTATTCCAGTCAGGAAAGAAAACAGGTGAAAGACTTTAATGAAAAATTATTGTTGGATGAAGAAGTTATGTTGATCGCAGCAGAAAAATCCGGTTTTATAATTATGAATTATGAAATGGAATCAAAGAAGCTTAGGTTCATCAATAGAAAATTAGGAGATTTAGTACTACCGGAAGAGGCGCAGAATCTTCAGGAAGTATTTAAAGGATATTGTTCAGAAAATCAAGAGCTTTATCAACAGCTGGAACAGATTTTTGAAAACATGAAAACAAAAAAGGGTAAACGAGATTTTCTGGTATCTTTTATGAAAGATGGAAAGATGATGTATCTTCGAATTCAGCTTGTAACACCGATAGACGAAAAAGGAAATGTTCGTCAGTGTATTGGTATGATAGAGGATTATACAGAAAAGCAGAAAATTCGAGATAAGGCAGACAGAGATTCGCTGACAGGCTTATATAATCGAAACAGCAGTAAGGAGAAAATAGAAATTCTTCGAAAGACTTTTGAGAAGAAACCGGGGATTGTTCATGCCTATGTAATTTTAGACATAGACAATTTTAAAGTTTTGAATGATACTTTGGGACATCAAATAGGAGATCAAGCACTTCAGGATATAGCAGAAATTTTAAAAAGGCATTTTCGGAGCTATGATGTCATAGGACGATTAGGAGGAGATGAATTTATTGTTTTCCTAAAAGATATTCCAAGAGAGGCAGTCAGTCGTAACATTTCCAGTCTTTTGAAAAAATTAGACAAGGTTTACGAAAAGAATGGAAAAACCGTACGGATTACCGCATCTGTGGGAGTTGCACTAATTTCTGACGCAGATATAGAAATTCATGAAATGTATCGTAGAGCAGATGAGGCGCTTTATCAGGTGAAAAGAGAGAAAAAAAATAGTTTTAAAATATATGAAGAGGAAGAAAATGGACAGTCAGATAAGCTTAGATAAAGAATTAAAGATATATATGCAGACAATTCGATTTTTAGATGATAGTACGGATGATTATTTCTATTTGTATGACCTTATAAATGATAGAATTTATTTTACAGAAAAAATTTGTGAGAAGTACCCTATTGTTTCAGAGAAAGGTGGTATTCCACTTTCAGAATGGCGTAAGATTGTATACCCAAAGGACCTAGAATCGTTAAAATGTGAGATAAACAGAATTACCTGTGGAGAAAATGACAACCATTGTATGGAGTATCGCCTTGTCGATAAAAATGGAAACAGAGTTTGGATTGTTTGTCGTGGAACTGTATTAAAGAAAGAAGATGGAACTCCGGCATTTTTAATTGGTAACGTATCGGAAAGTGCGGTAAGACGAGAGTTGGATAGTCTTACAGGACTTTGGAATAGTGAGAAACTAAAAGAAGACATGGGAAAATATCTGAAAAATGATGACGGGTATTTGATGATTTTAGATATTGATAATTTTAAAAATATCAATGTGAAAAATGGAAGAGAGTTTGGGAACGATTTACTTAAAAAGATAGCTGTGGTTTTGGAGGAAAAAGCAGATTATCTCATTAAGTTATATAGACTGGATGGAGATTGTTTTGCAGTAAACTTTCCGAATAAAGGAAGAGAAGAGGTTGTAGAATTTTATAATTCTGTAAAAACGGAATTGAAGGATTGTTGTACTGCCTCTGCAGGGGCTGTATCTTATTCAGAAGGAGAAGACATTGGATATTTATATCAGTATGCGGAGAATGCTTTAGACAGGGCAAAGCGCGAAGGGAAGAATCTGTTGGCTTTCTTTTCTTCTGAGGATTATCAAAAAAGCTTAGATTGGATTAAGCTTCAGGATGAATTGAAAGAGTCTGTAAATAATCATTGTGAAGGATTTTACCTTTGTTATCAACCACAGATAAAGGGGGAGAATTTTCAGATTTATGGAGCAGAAGCGTTGCTTCGTTATCAATCACCTACGGAAGGTTTGATTAGCCCGGCAAAATTTATTCCTATTTTAGAGCAAAGCGGATTGATTTGTGAGGTGGGAAACTGGGTATTGAAAACAGCTGCAAGACAGTGTGCAAGTTGGAGGAGGATTTTTACAGATTTTCATATTAGCGTTAATATTTCCTATGTACAGTTATGCCAGGAAAGTATTACCAAGACTGTTCTGGATATTATTGAAGAAGCTGGAATACCGGGAAATGCACTTACGTTGGAAGTCACAGAGAGTATGCAGCTTCAGAATTATAGCTATTTTAATAAAATTTTTTATGAGTGGAAAAGGTATGGAATTCATATTTCTATTGATGATTTTGGAACAGGGTATTCCAGTTTAGGATATTTAAAGAGTATTGATGTAGATGAAACGAAAATAGATCGTTGTTTTGTAAGCCAAATTTATTGTAATAATTATAATTACCGTTTGCTAAGCAATATTATTAAGCTGGCACATTCTGCGCAGATACAGGTTTGCTGCGAAGGGGTTGAAACAGAAGAAGAACTGGCAGCATTGCAGCAATTAAGTCCTGATTTGCTTCAGGGATTCCTTTTCGCAAAGCCATATACGAAAGAAGAATTTGAAAAATTGTATATATATAAAGAGAAGCCGGAATACCAGGAAAGAGTAAAAAGAGAGAATGACTTATATCAGATGAGTATTATCGAAAAAGAAAATGTTATAGTTGAAAACGAAAAAGATGAAATCGTCAATATTGTAGAAGGAATGGATGAAATTATTTATGTCAGTGACGTAGATACTTGTGAACTTTATTATATGAACTTGGCTGCCAGAAAATTAACAGGTATTTATGATTATAAAGGACATAAATGTTATCAGGTATTTCAAGGAAGCGATACATCTTGTGAATATTGTAATAATTGTAAATTGCAAAGAGAAAAATTTCAGGTATGGGAAAGAGATAATTTGTTTTTAGAGAGACATTTTATAATAAAAGATAAATTGATTCCTTGGAATGGGAAAATGGCACGTTTAGAAATTGCTATAGATACAGGTGGAAAGTGAGAAGGACTTTATAAAGGGGATAAAAATTTCATGAGAGAGAATTTTGACTTACAGTTTTTTTCTAAGATTTTAGATAAAATTACTTCCAATATACGTGTTATGAATGCGGAAACCAATGAAATATTATATATGAATGACTGTTGTAAACGAACATTTCATGAGGAAAATCCAGTAGGGAAAAAGTGTTGGGAAGTATTACAAAAAGATAAAAAGCAACAATGTGAGTTTTGTAAAATAGATGAATTAAAAAAACAGGAAATGGGTAAACCGTATTTTTGGAAAGAATATAATTCAATAACAGATAAGGTATATCTGATAGAGGATATTCTGGAGAATGTGGGAGGAAAGCTGTACCATATACAGAATGCTATTGATATTACAGAGTACGTTAAGCTTTGCGAAGATGCTGCAACAGATGAGCTGACAGGAATTTTGAACCGAAAAGCAGGAAAAGAAAAGATAGCGGAGGTTTTAAGAAATTTAAAACAAGATGAAATGTTTACAGCAGTCCTCTATGATATTGATGGCTTAAAATGGGTAAATGATGCATATGGACATTTAGAAGGGGATAGACTTCTTACATACGTTGCTCAGACAATTAAGGCAGAATTGTCTGAGCCGGATTTTGTGTTACGACTAAGTGGGGATGAATTTATTATTGTCTTTATGAATAAAGATACTGGTGAAGCAGATATCTGGATGAGAAAGATATTAAAAATGTTGAAAGACAGGCGTAAAGCAGTGGGGATTGATTATGATGTTACTTTTAGTTACGGTCTGGCAACTATACGAGAGAGAGAAAGGCTGACAGTTTCGGATGTTCTTTCTCTTGTGGATGCGCAGATGTATATTCAAAAAAGGGATTATCATATTTTTAAAGCCCAAAAACAGTTGGAAGAAAAACATAGAAAAATAAATGAAATCACACCATTTCAATATAATAAGGAATATCTTTTTGATGCCTTAGATGAAACTATTGATGATTATGTTTTTGTAGGAAATTTGAAAACCGGGAAATTTAAATATTCCTATAAAATGATGTTGGATTTCGGCCTACCATCTCAGATTTTAGATGATGCGGCAGTATTTTGGAGTAAGAAAATACATCCGGAAGATGTGGAACTATTTTTACGCAGTAATCAGGAAGTCTTGGACGGAAGAATTGACAGACATACCATTGTATATCGAACCCAAAATGCAAAAGGTGAATGGGTACATTTGATGTGTAAAGGGCGTATGATAAGAGATGTGGAAGGAAAACCAGATTTATTTAGCGGAATTATCAGAAACCTTGATAAAAAAGAGCTGGATATTAATGAAGAAATACGTGTAATCAGTGACAGTAGCAGCGATGGGATTTTTAAAGCAGCCATGACAGAAGGATTTCCGGTGTTATATGCCAATGATGGCTATTATGAATTGCATGGATATACGAAAAAACAGATGGCAGAAGAGCTGAATAACTGTGCGGAAAGTCTTCTTTACGAAGAAGATAAAGAAAGAATTACCCGTGAAATCGAGGAAAAAATTGTTGAAAATAAAAGACGAGTTGTCTTAGAGTATAGAATTCGCAGGCGCGACGGAGAGATACGATGGGTATATGTGAATGCCGGAGTTCTTATGCACATTGATGGAACACCAATATTATTGGGTATGATTGTGGATATTACAGAGCGTCGAGAACTGGAAGAAAGGCTGATGCGTACAGAACAGCTATTTAAGATTGCCAGAAAGAATACACGTTTAAAAATGTGGGAGTTGGATGTTCGGAAGAAACAGATTATTCAGACAGACGAGTCTCAAAAATTACAGGGATATGGTATGATAGTAGAAAATGTTCCTGAAACAGTTATTTCAAATGGTCGTATTCATCCTGAAGATGTAGAATTGATAAGAGAATTTTACAGAAAAATTGAAGATAGTGATAAAGCTATTAGTATTGAAGTGCGAGTAAGAGCAGGAGCAAAAGAAGAGGTATATCATTGGGAGAAGATAACTTATACGCCTATACAGCGAATGAAGGGAAAGACTATATGGGCAATTGGTATATCGGAAGACATTACTATGCAGAAAGAGGCAGAAATTCGTGTTTTCGAGGAAGAAAGATTGAGAGAATTGCTGTCGGAGGATATGATTTGCAGCTTTCAGATTAATTTAAGCCAAAATCGTCTGGAAAACTTTTGGGATTGTTTGAATGGAAAAGGCGAGGTAAAAGTGCCAGAACAGGGATATGAAGGTGTTTATTATAAAATTTTCGAAACAATTGCAATTGAAGATGACAGAAAACGTTTTGAACAGTTATGTGCACCTGAAAAGATGAATCCAGAAGTATTAAAGGAGCGGCAAAGTTTTAATCTGGAGATTAGACAGAAGCAAAAGAGCGGATTGATTTTATGGGTGGCGTTAAATCTTCGTGTTATGCGTTCACCGGAGTCCGGAGAGATATTTTTATTTGGATATTTGAAAGATATTGATTTATTAAAAAGAAGAGAATTATCTTTGAAACAAAAAGCAGAGCTAGATGAATTAAGTGGATTTTATAATTTTAAAACAGCGAAGCTTTTAATTGACGAAAGTTTGAAAAAGGCAAAAAGAGATAGCTGTGCATTAGTGCTTTTAGATGTGGATAACTTCAAAAAGATTAACGAAAATGGTGGATTTCTCACAGGGGATGAAATTCTAAAAGCAGTAAGCAGTCAGCTTAAGAAAAGTATATTAATACCTTGTATTAAAGCGCGAGTGAACGGAGATACATTTTTACTGTTTTTCTATAATCTTAAAGAACCTGACAGCATGCGTGAAAATATGGAAAGAATCAGGGAAAATATTAGTCGGAAATATAGCATAGAAGGAAAAGAATTTGATGTTACGGTTTCTGCTGGTATGGCGCTGAATTTTGCTGCAGATATGTCTTATGAGCAAATGTATAAATATTCCGGTTATGCATTACAGGCTGCTAAGAGAGAAGGAAAGGATAAGCTGCGGATGTTCCGGGATATTGAAAAGATAGAAGATGGAAAAGATATTCACATTACAGTAAATCCTGAGACTTATGAAATTATAAATATGAATGCTACAGGACGTGTTGCTTTTGATATGACAGGGCTCTCTGATATAAATATTAAATGTCATGAGTTATTATATAACAATCCTGAAGTATGTTCTTTTTGCTATAAGAACATGAACTTAGATGAGGAACAAGTATGGAAATGTTTTTTGCCGCGGTTAAATAAAGCTATGCAGGTTCAGGTTCAAGATGTCATGAGAGACGGGAAAAGAGTCAGAAAAATTCATGTGAGGGAAAAAGATATAGAAAGTCAAAAAACGGAAAGTATGTTTGTGCTGAACTTATTAAAGGAAAGCTATAAACAACTTGAGCGTGGTGAAAGTCATTGTTCTGTACTTTTTACATTTATGAAATATATTGCAGATACTTTTCAGGCAAGTTATGTAGCTTTGTATGAAAGAGATAAAACAGCAACAACATTGCGAGTAGAACAAAGCTGGAAAGCAGAAGACTTTTCAGAACAGGAATCTTTTAATCTGGAAGTCGATAAAGTAGAAAGCCTTTTCAAGACAGTTTTTCCGAAAGATACTATTTTTATCCTTGATCAAAATAGTGTGGGATACACAGAAGCACAGGAAATTTATGGAAAAGATGCAGTACCTCTTCCGCTAATTTTAACCGGAAACTTTAAAAAGGGCAGATTGATTTCTATGGTTGCTTTGGAATATGTGAAAGAAGATAAAATGTCTTTTAAAATACTAGAGACTATTGCTGAATTTATGCATCAGATAGGTAGTGTATTTGATCTTCGTAAAAAGTATGAAGATGCAATGCAATACGATCAAAAAACCGGAATTTTAAATTATCAAAGTTATATGGAATATTTGGAAAGAATAAATGAAGACATTCATTCTACTTTTGGGATTTTTGGAATTCATATAGCTTCTTTAAAAGATTATAACAGACATTATGGGACAAACGCAGGAGATAATTTATTAAAAACTACTGCCGATGTATTGGCAGAGTTTTTTGGAAGGGATAATTGTTTTCGTGTAAGCAGTGCGCGTTTCTTTGCAGTTTATCCAAACATTACGTATGAAAATTTCCAACAGAGATGTGAAAAAGTAAAAGAATGCCTGGAAAAACAACATAATGGAATGTTTGCAGATGCCAGAGTATGGGGTGAACAAGTCATTTCTGTTGAGAAGCTACAGCAACAAGTAGAAGAGAAACTACAAATTGCGCTTGCGAAGCTACGCATTCTTAATTTGGAAAATAGTCAAAATACAGTTGCAGATAATTTGAAACAATTAAAGAATGTAATAGAGAGTGGGAAGTTTCGCACATTTTTCCAACCGAAAGCCAATGTTGAGACAGGTGAAATATGTGGCGCAGAAGCTTTAATCCGTTATTATGATGAGAAAACCGGAATTGTACCGCCGGGACGTTTTCTCCCTCAGATTGAAAAAGCCGGATTTATTCGTTTGATTGATTTATTTATATTAAAGGATTCATGTCGGATTTTAAAAAAATGGATAGAGAGTGGATGGAAGCCATTTCCGATTTCTCTGAATTTTTCAAGAGCAACAATTTTAGAGCCGGGAATTTTAGAAGAAACCAACGAGATTGTGGAAAGCATTGGAGTGCCAAAAGAACTTATTCAGATTGAAGTAACAGAGACGATTGGAAGCATTGATACCAGCAGCTTGAAAGAAATTGTGGAGCAATTTACAGAGGCGGGATATAAAATTGCTTTGGATGATTTCGGAGCAGAATATAGTAATATCTATGTTTTATATTCTTTGAAGCTTAATGCTTTAAAATTAGACAGACGTATTGTCAACGATATTTACCATGATAAGCGGGCACGATTTGTCGTAGAAAATGTAATTCATATCTGTAAGGAACTTCAAATTGAATGTGTGGCAGAAGGCGTGGAGACGGAAGAACAACTTGGAGTTTTAAAGGAAATGGAATGCGATGTAATGCAGGGATACTTTTTGAACAAACCGTTGCCGGAAACAGAATTTGAAAAGTTGTATATTTAAAAATAAGGGAGGTATCTATTTTCAAAGAGCCTCCCTATTTTGCAATATATAACTTTTCTTAAGACTGAAACATTATAATTTTTTACTCAGCATATCCACATTAGATGCATAAGTCAGCGCTGTTTCCTTTGTAATCTGTCCTGCACGGTAGAGATTTAACAGACTGGAGTCCATGGAAATCATGGTAGGGCTGTTTGATGCGTAGAGAATACCGTCAATCTGCGGTGTCTTATTATCACGAATCATATTGCGGATGGCAGGTGTCATAGTCATGATTTCAAAAGCAGCTACCATTTTGCCGTCTGTAGATGGGACAAGCTGTTGGGAAACAACTGCCTGTAGTACCATAGAAAGCTGAATAGCAATCTGTTTTTGCTGATTTGGTGGAAATACATCAATAATTCGGTCAATGGTATTTGCTGCGCCCACTGTGTGCAGTGTGGAAAAAATCAAATGCCCTGTTTCAGCAGCCGTCATTGCCACGTTTGTTGTTTCATAGTCACGCATTTCTCCAAGAAGGATAACATCAGGACTCTGACGCAGCGCAGCTCTTAGAGCAACTACATAGCTTTCCGTATCAAGATTTACTTCACGCTGGCTTACGATACTTTTTTTGTGTGGGTGAAGAAATTCCAGAGGGTCTTCCAGCGTAATAATATGCTTTTCCTGATTGGAGTTAATCTGGTCTACAATACATGCCAGTGTTGTAGATTTTCCATTTCCCGCAGGGCCGGTGACAAGAACCAGTCCTTTATTTAAATTGCCAAAACGGATAATGGAGTCAGGAATTCCTAAATCTTGTGGATGAGGCAGAGTAAAGGTAATGACACGGATAACTGCGGCAATGGAGCCTCTTTGTTTAAAAGCATTTACACGGAAACGAGAAACACCTCTTAAAGCAAACGAAAAGTCATCATCTCCCGTGTTAAGTAAGCGGTCTGTACTTCTATTATTTGCCAGCTCATAAATCTGGTTTACCAAGTCCAAAGTATCATTTGGAAGAAGCTTATCTTCGCTGACACGTTTGATACTGCCGTGGAGACGGTAAGAAAGAGGAAGACCGGCTACCAGAAAAATATCAGAAGCACCGGCAAGTGATGCGGATTTAAGTAATTCTTTTACATTCATATAAATATCTCCTTTGCAAAATGTAGATTTTACATAAGATTTAGGGGCTCATCATTGTCCCAACTATCCGTAGAAATTTCTTTCCAGGAAGTAATCTTGTAAAGCCTGCTGTCTTCATTAATTGGCAACTGAAGCTGTAAAGAAACAGCCAGTGATTGCGTATCGTTAATAGGAACAGTAAAGGTCAAAATCGGGAAACAAGAAAAATCTACAGAATAAGTAAGGTTTTCCATTGCTTCATTATCGAATAATGCCGTACTCTGTTCCAAATAATCCTTTCCATATAATTCGTAAGCTTTTGCCAGTAATTCATCAATTTGTGCAAGCTGTGCCTCTGCTTCGTTAGAAGCGGCGTAGTAATCAGATGTTCGTTTGGCAATATTTCGTGCATAAGTTCTGTCATTGTTGCTGCTTGCCACAGACAACACAGAAAAGGTTACAAGACATAAAATAATAAAAATTACAAGCATAGAAGCAGAGCCGATATTAACGGCAGGATATTTTTTCTTCTCCATCTTTGTCCCCCTTTCTTAATATGTATGTGGTACATGAATTTGCACCGGAAGTTCATAAATAGAATGATTATCTTCTGCCAGCGAAATTTTAATGGTTGCTAAAGCCATGTCTTCTATATAATCTGGTGTCAATGTCAATTTGTATGCAGCATCTGCTTTTGTACATGGCACACCGTCTTCATTATAATATGCACTATAAAAATCTACAGACTTTTGTTGCTGAAGTTCCGGTAATAAATCTGCTATAGCGTCCATATCCCCATAATTTTGGCGAAAGATTTCTGCGGTGGAGGTTACAAGATTTACACCGGTGTTTAGTTGGGTTGTTTCTCTGCTCAGAAGGTGAGATTTTACAAATAACTGTAAACATACAGCGCTTGCCAGAGAAAAGAAGGCAATAGCTAAAATCAGCTCAATCAAGAAAAGACTTGATTTATGTGTACGATAATTTTTCATAGTCACATCTTCCTCCTGCTAATTACTTTTTGTCCCTATAACTACAGAATGGGTTTTATTCTGTTCCGTAGTAATGGTGAAACGGAATAGATTGTCAGAAAGGGACTTTGCCTGAAAACTGTTTACTTCCAGAATTAGTTCCCCGGCTACAGGAGAAGGCTTTGTTCCTTCCTTTACAGAAAGTTCTTTTAAAGCTCCATCATGTTCATAAATATAAGTAGTATAGTCAGAACCTTGAGGATTTAGCATGAGACAATCGCCATCATCCAGTTTTCCCACAGAGACCGTATCTGCTTCATCATTTTGCCGTATTTTTTCGCTGATATAGGACAGAGCAGTACGGGAGGTGTACTGTTCCTGTGAGTCCTCTGTGGTAGATTTGTAAATACGGGTTGCCAGAAGTACCACAATGAGTGAAGATACCGCAAATACAAAAAATAATGCCACAGGGAAAATAAAGTCAATCACATGACGTTTTTGGTTGTTTATTTTCATAAGAAATCAATCCTTTCTGGAAATGATTGTAATATCCGGCATAATATTTTCACCGAGTACTTCGTATCCAATAAAATATTTTTCTTTATCATAGCGAAGTGGATAATGCTCTTCCAGGTAGCTCAGGCTTTCCGGATAACGTCCTTCTGCTGCGTAGCATTGCACTATATTTCTTTTGACAGCCCGCTCTAAAGTTTCTAGTTCTGTTCTGTCAGCTGTTTGAGATATAGACTGAATTCCGTAAGAAAAGCAGAATATCAGCAAGAAAAACAGGCAGATGGACAGAACAATACTTCGCAGACTGGATGTCTGTTTTGCAGTCTGAAATCGTTTCATAATACAATCGCCTCCTTACAGACTGGACATAATTCCCATAAGTGGGAGCATAACGGAAAACAGAATAATACCTACGATAACAGATAAAATAATCACCAGTGTAGGCTCCAGTATGGAAATGATGGAAGTCAGACGATTATCAATTTCTTCCTCATATTTTTCAGCAATTTCACCCATAACGGTATCAAGGGCTCCTGTTCGGGCTGCGAGGTTTGTCATGCGTCCATATATGCCGGAAAAGATACCCACCTGTGTAAGTGCAGTGGAAAGCTCACTGCCTTCACTTATCATTTGACGGCAGCTTGCAATCTTTTTTCTAAATTCTTCATCTTCAATCAGATTTTCTGCAAGCTCTGTACAGTAGTCAGGATTTAGTCCACTGCTAAGTGTTAATGCCATACAGTCTGCAAACCGGCAGGAAGAAGTTTTCTCATATAGACGGCGCAGAGCAGGAATGTGTTTGCTAAAAGCTGCAAAAGTTTTGCGCCCATGTTTTGTTTTTCCAAAATAAATGCCAAGTCCAATGAGTCCAATAAGTACTACAATCAGTATAGCGGAATATTTATTAACCGCAGCTCCGATAGACAGAAGTCCTCTGGAAAATCCGGTCATTTCCTGCCCAAGCTGTGCAAATACCTGATTAAAAATCGGCATAACTTTTGTAATTAAAATAAGAATAACTGCAGTCATCATGCAAATCATAATCAATGGATAAGTAACAGCGCTTCTAATAGAACGAGAAATATTTTCTTCTCTTTCATAATGAAGAGAAAGAGATTTCATAACATCATCCAAACGTCCGGCCTGTTCTCCGATTTCTACCATGTGGAGCAGGTAGGACGGAAATACTGCAGAAGTTTCCAACGCCTTAAAAAGACTTCCGGTTTCTAAAAGCGTATCATAGATTTTCTGTAGGATTACTTTTTCAGAATTACTCTGGGATTCTTCCAGCATAATTGAGATACCCTCAATAGAAGAGATACCAGATTTTAAAATTAATGCCATTTGATTACAAAAAGAAGAAAGTTCTGTATTAGATAGTTGCTTTTGTGAAGTGTTGCGCTTCATAAAATTCGCCTCCTAATCATAAATTTTTTTAATAAGAATACTGTAAGGTATAATTTTTTCCATCGCCGATATATTTTCCAACTGACTTACGGCTGTTGTTTGAAGCAAGTGTAGGGTCCATTAGAGTCCATGAAGAACCATCAAATTGAATAATATCATCCACCCATCCTACTTCATCAACATACGCACTAATCCAAGCATGTTTGACTTCGCCTGAATAACCGATTTCCAGCTTTGTAGGAATACGTTGTGTACGCATCATAGACGCCATTAGTGCGGCATAGTCAAAACAGATACCTGTTCCTGAAGCAAGGGTTTCATCAACAACCGGAAGATATCCGTCCACAACTTCCGTTGCCTTTTGTTCGTCATAAGTAATGTTTTTGGTAACATAAGTATAAATATTCTGAATGACTTCCAAATCTGAGTAAGTTCCATTGGCAAGTTCTGAACCTTTTTCTATAGCTTGACTTCCTTCGGCAAAATTAACGTATTGATTAGGATAGAGGAAGGGAGAAAATTCATTTTCCAAAGTTACCTCAATGGTTTCTGATAGAAGAATGGCATATTTATCTTCCGTGGTGTTTTCCAGAACGTTAATCTGGTAGGTTCCATTACCTCCTGCAAAAGGGAAGGTTTGATAATTTCCGTCTACTGTAAGAAGAGGTTGAGTTTTTGTACCATCCGGGGCCACAGTTTGGACGCGTACCTTCGGAACAGATCCCGTATATTTCACCATAAAATAACCTAAAGAGGAATTGGAAGTATCAACAAGTACGTTTTCAGTCTGCCATACAGACGTACCGCTTGCTTCCGGTACTAAAACTGTTGGGACATAATCTCTGGGTTCTTTTTCCGGATTATTCTTGGGAGATTTAGATTCGCTGCAGGAAATAAGGAAGGTTACACATACGAAAAGGCAGAGAAAAAGAAAAACATGTTGTTTTTTCACCATGTACACCTCCTAATATGTAATGATATATTTATTATCCAATGATGTATTTACTTTGTCAATCAAAAAGAAAAAATGTAAAATATTAGCTTGTGGAGAGGTTATGTTCATGTTAAGCTATTAGTTAAATGGTAGTTTCAGTTAAAATAGATGGGGGTGACAAAATACAGCTTATGAAAGCAGAACATACAGTATCAACACTTAGAATTTGTATTGATGAAATGCAGACAGAAGAAAGTGATATCAAAGGACGTATTTATGGAATTGCAGTAAAGGATGAAATTACATTCTCAGGTAGTTCAGAACTTTTTGTGATGATTGACAGATTATTAGACAAAATCGGCAAACCACAGCCGTCACGAAAGTCCAGAAGTTTTCGGGAAGAGGAGAGTAGTCAAGTAACTTCTTATTGTTATAAACCTGAACAATATCATACTCAAGAAGAAATTTTAAAAGAAAAAGGAAACCTTATTACAAGGGATATAATTTTTATATCCAGATTGAGGAGTTCCTGGCAGGGAATTGTAAAAGATGAAGAAGGAAAATTATTAGGGGAATTTGACAGCGATTTAGAATTTATTAGTCTTCTGTATGACCGTGGTGTGACTTTTTGAATTTATAATATCCATAATATGGGAGATGTGGACAAATAGGGGAAAAGGAGGGAATAAGGATGTCGCTATCACATAAAAAAGGCCAGAACACAGGGGAAACATTTATTATAAATGTAAAATGCAGACAAAACCATACATGGCAAGGAACTGTTAAGTGGATAGAGGGACAAAAAGAAGTTCCCTTTCGTAGTGCCCTTGAGCTAATCAAACTTATAGATTCTGCAATGGAAGTAGTAGATGAAGAAGATAATGATAATGAAGAAGCAACGTGGTAAAAACAGTATAGTTGTATGAGAGTCTGTGAGAAACGGACTCTTTTTGTATAAGATGAGCTACAAAAAAGGGGAATGGTATTTTATAGTAGCGAATTAAGTATTGCAAAAAGGGAAAAACAATATAAAATGGTATGTAGATATAATTTTATAAAAGCAAGGGTAAATTTACGGGAAGAGTAGAAGATTATGAATAAAATTAATTGTGGAGAATATCCTATACTAAGCGTACATACATTTGGTAAATTTCAAGTTTCAAATGAAAATAGGATATTAACTGTAGAGAAAATACATTCTGAGATGCTGACTCGATTGTTGACTTACATGATATACCACAGAGATAAGAGTCTGACAGTACAGGAATTAGTTGAAACATTGTGGCCTGATGATGAAAGTGATAATCCGGCTGGGGCTTTAAAAAATTTAATGTATCGTCTGCGTAACTTGTTAAAGAAGACATGGGGAGACTATGATTTTATTACAACAGGTCGAGGTGTATATCGTTGGAATTCACATAGTGTTCTGAAGGTAGATGCAGAGGAATTTGAACAATTTTGCAGAGAGATGGACATTGAAAGTAATATAGAGAAGAAGATAGAGAAAGGAAAAGCAGCAGTTGAATTATACCAAGGAGTGTTTTTGCCGGAGCTCTCTGCTGAATATTGGGTTATTGCAACTTCTACTTATCTTAATTCTATATATCTTTCAACAGTAAAAAAACTGGCAAAATTATTGGAGCATGAGCAAAGGTATCCTGAGCTGGAACAGCTATGCAGACAAGTTCTTCGATTTGAATCTTTAGATGAAGAAATTCACTGTTATTTATTGAGAGCTTTAATTGCAGATAATAAACAGCAGGCAGCAGCAGAACATTATACAAGAACGGTAAAATATATGTATGATGCACTGGGAGTAAGACCATCTGAAGAAATGCAGGAAATTTATGAAGAAATGCAGAAGCGTCAGTATGACTATGAAAGCAGCATTGATATCATACAGGAGGACTTGAAAGAAAAAGAACTTCCAACAGGAGCATTTCTTTGTGAGTATGGTGTTTTTAAGAAAATTTACGCTCTTGAGGCAAGGAGCAGTAAACGAATGGGGATATCCATCCATTTGGCTCTGGTAAGTATGTATCTTGATTTGAGATCTCATGAACCACAGAGTAAGCATAAGAACATTCTTAGCGAAGGAATGAACGTTTTAGAGAAAACGTTGCTTGGCGGATTGCGTAATAGCGATATTATATGTAGATACAGTGCAAATCAATTTTTGATTATGCTTCCGGCGTGTCAGTATGAAGATGCAAAAATGGTTGTCAACCGTTTAAAAGATCGATTTTATCAGTCAGGCAAGACCAAGAAAGTAATTCTTCAATATAATATAGATGAAATTAATATTATGTAGTTTATGAAAATAGGCGTAACTTTGTATGTTGCATTTACAAGGTTGCGTCTTTTTTATTTCCTGAGAATTGTGTTTTGTAAAATAAAAGTTATCTTTTTGAAAAATGTGAATAAAATTTTAATAAAATGTGTATTTGTGACTGATTTGTGACTAAGCGTAATTATACTAGGCATATAGATTGAGAACATGCGCCGCTTATAGCGATGAAATAAATCAATGATAGAGAAAAATGAATGGAGGAGAAATGCCATGAAAAGTAAACAGAAAAAAATATTAGCAACCATACTTTGCATGGTTATGGTGTTGACAAATAATTTTTCGATATTAGCAGAAGAAACGGAAAATCCGCCGACAGAACCGGTCACAAAGAATGAAGCGCCAGCAGCGGATACAGAAATTTCTGGAACAGCGGCAGTCGGACAACAGGAAACGCCGAAACAACCGGAAGAAACGCCAGAGACTGAGGTGACGCCTGAGGAGCCGAAGAAGGAAGAGATACCGGAGACCAAGGTAACATCTGAGACGCCAGAAGTAGAAACAACATCAGAGACATCGGAAGTATTAGAAGAATTAAAGTATGAAGATGAGCAGGTATCAGTTGTTGTGACTGCCACTGAGGAAGGCGCAATTCCTGCAGGAGCAACCTTGAAAGTTCTTCCTATTACTTTAGAAAATAATGAAACAAAAACACAGTACGAAGATGTTGAAAAGAGAATTCAGGAAAAAGTTGCTGAAGAAGAAAAAGAAGTGCTGGGATTTCTCGCTTATGACATTACATTTGTAGACAGTGAAGGAAATAAAGTGGAACCTAACGGAAAAGTAAAAGTTTCCATAGATTATAAGAACGCAGAGCTTCCACAGGAAGTAGTCGAAAAAGAAGCAACCGATGCAGAGGTAACCGTGCTTCATCTGGAAGAAGATGAAAATGGTGAAGTGAAACAGGTTGTGGATATGAGCGCTGAAAAGAAAGCAACTGTTGATACACTGAAGACAACAGAAGGAAAGAGAGTTCAGAGCGTAGAAGTAGTGACGGAAAGTTTTTCTGTATATACTGTTGTATGGGGTGATGTAGATGGAAAGTCGAAACCCAAAGCTATACTTAATTTTGTAGATAAACAGGGTAGGGATATTTCAAGTGTTTTAGGTGTTTCTGATAAAACTATTTCTGTAGAAGGTACTAGAAGCCAAAACTTGAACACAATTGGAAGCCAATATTCAGCAAAAGCAGAAAAAGGCTATTATTGTTTTTCTGAGGCGCATTTAGATAGCCATAGCAGTAATTTAATTGCAGATGAAATTAGTTATAATGCAGAGGATAAGAATGGTTACGATTGGCACTATTGGTATAAAAACACTTGGCGTGGATGGAAGAAAGATACTTTTTTGAATCCGAATAAAAAGGTAAATGTATATCTGGTATATGAGATAGAGCTTTCTGAATTATCAACAGTTGATACAGTGAATGCCAAAAGTGCAGGTGTTACCATGAAGATGATTGACCTTGGTGGGGGAGAGACAAATCTGAAAAATGGATATACTACTGTTGATTTTGGGGAAAACAGTGGTTATGAAAATGGTAATATTAAATACGGATTATTGAAATCACATATTACAAGTTATGATGGGTTTCCAACGGTTCGAAATGATAGAAAGAGTCTGGGAAGGCTGTTTGGAGGAGCGCGAGAAGTAGACCATCTTTTCCGAAAAGATATTTATGATGATACAGGATATTTTGAGTATAGTAGTTTTGAAAATTATGCTTATCTTAATGGAAATGAATTTACAGTATATGATCAGATAGGAACACCTAGCGATGAAAACGCTTATTTTTACCAGCGTGGAAACTTTATGCCGTACAACAAAATTGAAAATGGAAAGTTTTCTGTAAACAGGAACTTGTATAATGAAGACGGAGAGAAATTATCTACTTCTGATCCACGTTACAAGGAAAATCTATACAAAACACAGGGAACAAATAATTTCCAGTTTGGTATGATGGTTGAAGCAGAATTTACCCAGCAGAGAGATGGTCAGGCAACACACCAAAGACCAGATGGAGAATTTGTTAAATCGGACATGATTTATGAGTTTAACGGCGATGATGACTTGTGGGTATTCATTGATAATGTGCTGGTGCTGGATATTGGTGGTGTACATGACGCTCATTCAGGAAGTATTAACTTCCGTACAGGCGATGTGATATGGTATGATTGTGAGACAAATGAAACACCAGTGAAAGATTCAACAACTTTAAAAGAACTTTTCCGGAAGGCAGGAGTTTTACCAAGTGGTAAGAGTTGGACAGATGCGGGTGCGGAAAAAGAGTTTAAAGGAGATACTTTTGCTGATTATACAACAGACCACAGCTTTAAGATGTATTATTTTGAACGTGGTGCAGGGGCATCTAATCTTCACGTGAAGTTCAATCTCCCTACAGTACCAACCAATTCCGTAAACGTACAGAAGGTTGTTCAGAATGAAGTAGGTCAGGATGCAAACTACGCTAAAGATATTGATTTCCTTTTTCAGATTTATGTGGATGATAAAAAGTATGTAAACCAGCCCTATGACATTGTGGTTGGTAATACAGTAGTTGGAAATGGTACAACAGATGAAAAAGCACAGTTTACCCTAAAGCATAATCAGACAGCCCGATTTAAAGAAATTTCTGGAGATAAAAGTTACAGAGTTAAAGAGTTGGGAGCTTATCTGGATGGATATGAGGTTAAATTAGACGGAACCACTATTTTAACACCGAGTGACGGGACAGAAATTCCGGAAGTTGACTCAGGACAACTTAATGTAGCAGAGAAATCTACAGTAGTATTTATTAATAAGATGGTAAGGTCATCTACATTAAATATTAAGAAAGAACTTGCAGAAGGTACAGATGAAACTGATAAAGAATTCCAGATTGAATTGAAGCTGGGAGACGAACTCTATAAGGAAACTTATACAATTGGAAATACAACGTTCACGGCTACAAATGGTATCATTAAACTGAAGGCAGGACAGACAGCAACTATTACCGGACTTCCTTATGGTGTTTCATTTGAAGCAAGAGAGCTGATGGATGGTTCTTACCTTCCGACTTACGGAATAACGGGAGAGGGCGTTACAAACATTCAGATTCCTGAAATTCAAGAGGATGGTATTTCTAATGAAGTTACTTCTGCATCTGCACAGATTAACGGAGAAAATTGTACGCTGACAGTTACCAACAAAGAAATTCCTATTGGAGCCGGAACTACCAGTGTTTCTGTACAGAAAAAATGGGAGAATATGGCAGGAGTTCCAATACCGGAGTATGTAGATGTTTATCTGTATAAAGATGAAAATCAAAACGGAAAGTTTGATGAGGGTACAGATACACCAATGATAGGGTACGCACCGATTCGTTTGAGTGAAGAAAACGAGTGGAGTGGACAATGGGATAATCTTCCGGGAGATACAGATTATGTATTGAAAGAGGTATATCCACCGGGATATGAACAGGTTAAAACAGAGTATGATAATAGCTTTGACAGTATTGCTCAGGTAGGAGGAAGATATACTCCAAAGAATGAAACGGTGTTTAATATTGGTGTGAACAACCTTTTACTTGTAAAAGAAACGGGAAATCATTATTTCCTGTGGTCGCCAATAGACTTGAAATTAGGTAAGGACGATATTTCTTATATTGCAGGAGAGATTCAGAAATTAAACCTTGAAGGTACGGGAAATCTGGATTTGACGAATTTATCTTATCGTTATGGAGTTGGTGATTTTAACAACATTTCACTGGATCGATTGGATAACGGTTGGAAACTGAGTTTTCATGGCAAGAGTGCATGGGCAATGTTCTGGACTTTCCAGTATCACAGAACGCAGGGAATTACACTTACCAACTCTCTGGATAAAGATGCCTATACATCTGTCAGGGTTGCAAAGGAATGGAGAGGAGACACTACGGACACAAGACCAGACAGTGTAACGGTTCAGTTATACAAGAATGGTATTGCTGAAGATGCTCCGGTTGTACTCAATAGTGAAAACGATTGGAAACATACTTTTGAGAATTTACCTGTTTACACGGTAGAGGGTGGAAAAGTTACCAAGAATGTCTATGAAGTAAAAGAAACCATGATTGGTAATGAAAAATTAGATGAGAACGGCAGAGCACAAGGTTATCAGTCTTCTGTAACAGAAATCGTTGATGACAAAGGAATTGTTACTTTTATCATTACGAACAGCAAAGATTGGCAGATTGTGAAAATCAGCCACAGTTCTGAACAGATTAAACTTGAAGGCGCAATATTCAAATTAACAAAAAATAATACAGAAGCCCCTGAACCTACTTGGTGGGGCGAAACAGATAAAAATGGAGTTATAAAGTGGTATACGAATTCAATACGTAAGAGTCCATTCGATGGTACATTCGAAGATGGTGAGTATACTTTGACAGAAGTCAGAGCACCTGCCGGCTATATTAAGAGTGAAGAGACATGGACAATTACTATCGAAGGCGGCATAGCTACAGACATTGTTTCTTCAACAGGTGAGGAAATAAAAACAGATAAACTGAATGGTAAAGATACATACTACTTTAAAAATACTCCCCTTTATGAACTTCCATCTGCTGGAGGTACTGGAATTTTTGTATATACGATTGGCGGTACACTGCTTTTAATGGCAGCAACGCTTCTCTTATATAAAATGAAACGCGAGGAGGTGCTGAAGAGTTAGAAAATGACAAAACTTTTTAGCGGCCTCAAGTCGCAGGAGCAGCAAAAATTACATCTAAAAAATGTGTGGATGTAAAATAAATGAGGAAAACCTCAAAAGAAAAGGAGAAAAAATTATGAAGAAAATGAAGAAAGTATTCGCATTGTTAGTAGCAATGGTAATGGTTATGGGAATGACCATGACAACAATGGCAGCAGAGAGAAAGCTGACAAGTAACATTACAGTAAAAGGTTTAACAGAAGGTGCAAACACAAAATTAGACGCATATCAGGCAGTTAGTTATGATGTAGAACAGAATATCTGGGTAGTAGCTGCTTGGGCAGATGATTACATTAAATTAAATGATGAAAAAACAGCATACGAAATTACTGACGCAGTAGAACTTGGAAAAGCAGCTGAGTCACAGGAACCAACTTATACAGGAACAACAACTACACAGGAATATACATTCAAAAGTGCTGAGATTGGTGCTTATGTAATTCTGGCATCAGATGATAAAGAAACAGTGTATACAACAATGGTTGCAGAAACATATAAGGATAATGCAGAATATATTGAAGCTGAAGACAAAACAATTTTCGCTAAAGCTGATAAAGTAAAACTAGATAAAAAAGCAAAAGAAGGCGATAAATTTATCGGTAGAGGAGAAGAAGTTGAATTTACAATTACAACAACTTTCCCGAACTACGAAACACCTGATTCTGAAGACAATACTTTTACAATTGTGGATGCACCAACAGGACTTGATATTACAGAAGTGACATCATTAACAATCGGTGGAGAAGCATTTGAAGATTATACAGTAGCAGAAACAGATAATGGTGTGTTTACAATTGATTTAACAAATGCAATTGGAACAACAAATGCTAATGCAGGTAAAACAGTTGTAGTTACATACAAAGCAATCGTAACATCTGACGAAGGATATAGCAATACAGCAAATGCATTTAAGAATGATGCAACTTATGGTGACGATACAGAGGAAGGTTTCACAGGTGACATTACACTTGTAAAATATGCATTAGATGACAACAATGATGATTTAGCAGATAATGCAAAATTAGCAGGCGCTAAATTTAAAGTTCACAAAGACAATAAAGACGGTGAAGTATTGTTCTTTGTAAAAGTAGGAGATGGATTATATAAACATGCATTAGCAGATGAAGATGGTGCGATTGACGAACTTGAAGTTTCAGCAGAAGGTGAACTTAAGGTAACAGGTTTAGGAAATGGTACATACTTCTTCGAAGAAACAAAAGCTCCAGACGGATATTCTATTAACGAAGATGGTGCAACTGTAACAATCGAAGGAAGTGAAACAGAAAATGTTTCTATGGATACTTATGTAATCGATACAAAACTTTCTTCTCTTCCATCTACAGGTGGTATTGGTACAACAATCTTCACAATCGGTGGTTGTGTAATCATGATTGCAGCAGCAGGTTTATTCTTCGCTAGCCGCAGAAAAGAAAGCAAATAATTTTATAATTCTTATAACAAAAACTCATAAGCTGGGGCGGTAACCCGCCCCGGCTCTTATAAAGAATACAACAATAAGGAGAACCCGGATGAAAAGAAAAATTACTACTATCACAATTTGCATAATGTTTTTAGCCGGTTTGTCCTTGTTGCTGTATCCGTTTGTTTCCAATCAGTGGAACACATACCGACAGAAGCGACTTATCAGTAACTACGATGAACAGATTGCTCAAAAAGAACAAGCAGGTGAAATTGATTATGATAAAGAATGGGCAGAAGCAACAGCTTATAATCAAGAGCTTCTTCCAACTGTTTTGCCTGACTCTTTTGCAGTAGCAGCGGCCTCCGAGGAGGATGACGAAGGATATATGTCCAGTCTGAATTTAAACGGGGACGGAATGATGGGATATGTAGAAATTCCCAAGATTGATGTAAAGGTTCCAATTTACCATACTACAGAGAAAGAGGTACTGGAGAAAGCAGCCGGTCATCTGGAGGGGAGTTCTCTTCCTGTAGGTGGTGAGAGCACACATTCTGTTATATCTGCTCATCGAGGACTTCCAAGCGCCAAATTGTTTACAGATTTGGATAAACTGAAAGAGGGGGATCATTTCTTAATAGCAGTTTTGGATGATACTCTTTGTTATGAAGTGGATCAGATTTCAGTGGTAGAGCCTACAGAAACACAGGGGCTTGCAGTAGAGGAAGGACAAGATCTTGTGACTTTGCTTACATGTACTCCTTATGGTGTAAATAGCCACAGACTTTTGGTTCGTGGACACAGAGTTCCCTTTGAAGAAGTCGAAATGGAAGAAGCGCCTAAAGGTCTGATTGGCGGAACAAGCCTTCACACCAGTTATTTACTCTGGGTTCTTGTAGGACTTACAGTGACAGGAATTTTTATTGCAGGACTTTATATTTTGTATAAAAAGAAAAATTCAGATAAGCAGAAAGAGGACTGATTATGAAACGAAAGATTTTTAATATTCTGTTTGCTCTGATGTTTTTAATAGGATTTGGAATACTTGTTTATCCAACAGTATCAGACCAGTGGAATACATACCGACAAAGTAAGTTAATTTCTAATTATGAATCTACTGTAGAAGAAATGACGGAAGTGGATTTTACGGAAGAATGGGAAAAAGCAAAAGCTTTTGATGCAACGTTGATACAGAACAATTTGTATGGAGATGTATTCGGGGAAGATAACGGAGAGCTGGAAAACACAGAATACTGGAAGGTATTAAATGTAGCAAAGGATGGCGTTATGGGGTATCTTTCCATACCCAAGATTAATGTGAAAAATGCAATTTATCACGGAACCGGTGATAAGGTGCTGCAGACAGGTATCGGACATTTAAACGGGACCAAGCTTCCCATAGGCGGTGAAAGCACACATAGTGTATTGGCTGCTCATCGAGGACTTCCTACAGCACGATTATTTACAGATGTGGATCAGCTGAGAAAAGGGGATATGTTTTATATCCATGTTTTAGATGAAGTATTGGCATATCAGGTAGACCAGATTTTGGATATGGTAGATAAGGACGATCACGAAGCTCTGGCAAATGCTCTTCAGATAGAAGAGGGAAAAGATCAGGTTACATTATTTACCTGTACACCTTACGGGGTAAACTCTCACAGACTTCTGGTTCGTGGTACAAGGGTTCCATATAGTGGTGAGGAAGAAGTAGAAACATCTGTGGTAGATAGTATGTTGAAGTCAGTTCAAAATTATTATATGATATATCTGATACTGGGATTGTCTATAACATTTTTAATTATACTTTTTATGAGATTTTTATTTAAGAAAAAAGATAGAAAACAAAAATGATTTTTGAAGGAGGGGAAGCGGTGAAAATGAACAGAAAAATAAAAAAAAGCAGTGTATGGTTTCTTGTATTATCACTTATACTGTCAGGTACAATATTATTTGATGTAAGCGCAGCCCGTGGTGTTGAAACAGAGCGTAAGTGTTCTGCAACTTTTGAAGTGGGTGGAGACCTTGCAGGAGATTTCGCAGAGCTTTCAAAAATGTCTATTCCGATTAAGTTGTATAAAGTAGCAGAAATTAACGAAACAGGAAGTTATACAGCAGTAAAAGGATATGAAGCCCTTGATTTCAAAGATGTGACATCAGAAACTACAGCAAAAGAGTGGGAAGAAAAAGCCCAGAAGGCTGAAAAAATTATTGAAGATGAAAAGAAAGCGCCTACAGCTGAGGGTATCATTCAGAATGGAAAAGGAAAAACTAATGACTTATCTGTTGGTATGTACCTTGTAGCAGCGGAAACAGTACGTTCACCTGAATATGAATATAAGTTTACTTCATATTTACTTTCATTACCTAATAATTATTATAGCACAACAGGAAATGATGATTGGGTATATGATGTAACAACAGGATTAAAACCAAGTCAGGAAGTACGTTTTGGAAATCTGGTAATTGACAAAACTGTAACATCTTTCAATGAAACACTGGGAAATGCAACGTTCGTTTTCCAGATTGAAGGTAAAAAAGACGGAGAACAGATATACAGCGATGTGGTTTCGGCGGTATTTGATGCAGCAGGAACCAAAAGTATTCTGGTAGAAAAAATTCCGGCGGGAACAGAAGTAACTGTAACAGAAATTTACAGTGGTGCAAGTTATGAGTTGACAAGTGAACCTTCTCAAACAGTTATCATAAAGGCATTAGAGGATGGAGAAACAGATGGAGTACATGTGACTTTCACAAATAGTTATGATAACAGATTAAATGGGGGAGCCAGTGTGGTAAACCATTTTGCGAATGAAGAAGGAGTCTGGACAGTAGAACAACAGTCTGATAGTGTAAATGCAGCAGAGTAAAGGAGGTAAAGGACCATGAAAAAGAAATGGAATAAGAAAAATCTTTGTCTGGCAGCAGCAGCCTTTACTTTGGTGGCAGGTGTATCTGTAGGAGGAACCATGGCGTACTTTACAACGTATACGGTGGCTTCCGGCGGGGCTGAGATTAAACTGGGAAACACAACGATTATACCGGACGAAGAAGTTGTCAACATGGAAAAACGTATTGCAGTAACAAATACTGGTGACATGGAATGTTTTGTTCGTGTAAAAGTATTTGCAGGAGATAAGTATCAGCCGGGGCTTAAATTTACTCCTGATGCAGAGGGTACATGGAGTCAGGGAGATGACGGTTATTATTATTGTAGCCAGATTATTCCAGCAGGTGGAACATCTAATACATTTAATGTAAAGATTGATGATATGGACAGTGAGGATGATTTTAATATTATTGTCGTTCAGGAATGTACCGCAGTACTTTATGATGAAAACGGAAAAGCGTATGCGGACTGGAATATGATTGCAGATTCCAGTGAAGATATCTATAATGGAAACGGGGAGGTTGATGAATAATGAAAAAGAAAAGAAAAATTTTATCAGCCGGACCAATTGCATTACTTTCCGCATCAGCGCTTTTGCTGGCCGGGAGTACAGTAGGAAGTACAAGAGCAGCTTTGACGTATTATAGTGATAATTATACTGCGGATATGTCGGTATCCAGTATTGGTGTCAGCTTGACTGAGAATGGAAAAACTATTTCTTCACGAGATTACAGCCACAGTAATAATGAGTGGGATGTAACAAAAGGAGAGCTTTTTAAGGATTTACAGAAGGGCAATTCCATTGTGCCGGGAAAGGCTTATGGAGAAGAATTAGGTGTTTCCAATAGTGGTTCTATTGACAGTTACGTGAGAGTAATTCTTACCAAAAGCTGGACAGATACAAAGGGTAATAAAGATACGGAGCTTTCCCCTGATTTTATTGATTTACATTTTGTTGAAGGTAATGGATGGATTATTGATGAAACTGCTTCGACTCCGGAGCGTACAATTCTTTATTATACAGGAATTGTACCGGCAGGAGAAAGTACCCCGAATTTTACAGATACGTTGAAAATAGATAATAAGATTGCTGAGAAAGTAAAAGTCGAAACTGACAAAGACGAAGAAGGCAATGAAATTATCCGCCACATATATAAATATGATGGATATCAGTTTCATGTAGATGCAGAAGTCAATGCAGTACAGACACATAACGCACAAGATGCAATTAAGAGTGCATGGGGTGTGGATGTGAATGTTTCTGCAGATGGAACACTTAGTTTACAGTAGGAGGTACAGAAGATGGGAAAGAAAATTTTGTGCCTTGTTATGGCAGCGTTCATGACTGTAGGCACTTCCATAAATGTATTTGCAGAAAATATTCAGGGAAGTGGAGATTGGGCTGTTGAATTTAATGGAGAGAAAATGAACAGCAATTTTAATACTTCCGATGTAAATGCAGCAGTTTATAAGCTCCTTCCGGGAGACTCTATGGAGCTTCAGATAGGAATTAAAAATAAAAGCAAAGACAAGACAGACTGGTATATGACAAACGAGATTATCCAGAGTTTGGAGGAAAGCCAGAATGCGGCAGAAGGCGGAGCTTATACTTATCGCTTAACTTATGTAGACCACAAAAATACAGAAACGGTTCTGTACAGCAGTGATAAAGTAGGTGGCGAAGGTCAAAGTTCAGCAGGTGAAGGTCTGGAACAGGCAACCAGCGCCATGGGCGATTATTTCTATTTGGATCGTTTAGATGCAGGCGAAGCAGGTAAGGTACATCTGACTGTAGCATTAGATGGTGAAACACAGGGAAATGCTTATCAGGATACACTGGCAAAGCTTCAGATAAATTTTGCTGTGGAAAAGGTAACAGCAGATATTACCTATAAACCGGGAGAACCGGTGAAAATTACAGAAACAAAAAAGATTATCCGGTCAGGACCAAAGACAGGAGATGAAACAAAAGTTTTTGCTATATGTGCTGTAACACTTATCAGCGGATTTATTCTTTTATTCTTTGGCATTAGAGCAGTAAATAAAAACCGTAAAGGCAGGAAAGGGGAGCAATAGTCATGAGAAAAATTAGAAAGCTTTTAGCGACTGTGCTGACTGCAGGATTGCTCCTAAGCCTTTCAGCAGTGCCGGCATTGGCAGCAGAATATACATATAAAGTGACCATTGATGGAGGTAATCAAGGAAAGCTTTCCACAATGGCAGGGCTGGAAGTGAAAAGTTCTTCTGCAAAGATTTCTCTGGAAAATGATAAGATTATTATTGAAAATTTAAAAGCTGACGATGTAATTTCTTTTAACCCACAAAAAGGTGCGGTGAGCATGAATAATGATAGTAAGTATTATATTCAGGGAATTCGCCGAAGCGGACGTGACACAGAAGAAATGGCAGCTTCTTCTTTTCGTGTTACAGAGGATTCAGACTATGTAGTTGCTTATGGTATTAAGGGTAATTTGGTAAGCTATACAATAAGATATCAGGATGAAGATGGCAATGAACTTGCACCAAGCCAGACCTATTATGGCAATATTGGTGACAAGCCTGTTGTAGCAAACATTTATATTGAAGGTTATTCTCCAAGAGCATTGGCACTTACAAAGACTTTGTCAGCAAATGAAGCGGAAAATGTGTTTGTATTTGAATATGTTGAGGGAGAAACACAGGTAATTGAAACACCGGGAGAGACTATTACAGAAACAGTTATTCAATATGTTGACGGAGGAACCACAACAGCTCCAACAGCTCCGACAGGAAATCAGACGGGAACACAGACTCCGGGAACCGGAACGGGAGAAACAGGAGAAGGTGGGAATGTAACTCCGAATGAAGAACCTCAGCCTGAAGATAATGGAGAGGTAACAGAAATTCCAGAGGAAGATGTTCCTCAGGATATTGTAGATTTGGATGAAGAGGATACACCTCTTGCAAACAAAGATCTTGATAAAGAAGTAAAGAAAGGACTTCCCCTTGCGGCAGGCATTGCAATTTCAATAGCAGTAGTAGCAGGACTTGCAGGACTTGTTATTTTCCTGAGAAGAAACCGTGCAGGAAAACGTAATTAGTGCAGAGGGAAAGGATAGAAAATTGAGCAGAAAAAAAGGTAAAAAAAGCCCGGTGGCTGTGATTTGCAGTGCACTGGGCACTGCTATGCTTATCATTCTTGTGGTAATCTGTATACCATTGACAGTTCCAAGAATGATGGGATATGAAATTTATTCGGTAATCAGTGGAAGTATGGAGCCGGCGCTGCCTGTTGGCAGTCTGGTCTACATCGGAAAAGAAGACCCTAAAAATATCCAGAAAGATGAAGTAATTGCTTTTTACGGAGCAAAGGACTCTAATGCGATTATTACTCATCGTGTTGTAGAAAATCGTGTCGTAATGGGTGAATTTATTACAAAGGGCGATGCAAATAAGACTAACGACATGAACCCTATCCCTTATGGGAATTTTATCGGGAAAGTAGAATTTTCCCTTCCGGCGTTGGGATATGTGGCACAGATGATTACCAGCTTAGAAGGAAAGATAATAGCAGGAGCTGTTATTTTGGTTGCTCTTGCATTGCAGATTTTAGCATCAGTGATTGAAAAAAGAAGGAAATAGTTTTAAGAGATGAAACCGCTGATTAGACCGGCGGTTTTTTGAATTTCATTATGAGGATTTTGATAAATGAGGTTTGCATACCACAGAGTGTGTGATAGAATAATGGAAAGCATTATTTTCTTTTTAATTTCTATTGAGCAGGAAATTTTAAAAATCCTGTTCATCTAACAGCAATTCTATATTCGGGAAATTCATGCTTTTATTCACAATAACAAAGGCAGGAGCTTCCCAAAAGAAACCTCCTGAAAAAATGAAAAAAGGAGGTTTTTATGACAGAAAAGTTGTTGCAGTGGCATCCGGCATTTTTTGCCGGTATTCAGATTGAATTTGGGGAGGAGGCAAAATACCTGGAATTCAAATCAGAATATGTACTTGGGACAAAACCTATGATGATTGATGTGCTGATTAAGAAGAAAGAGACGCAGATACTGAAAAGAAGTATGGGAAAAATTTTCAGGAAATATAATATCGTAGAGTATAAGAGTCCTGACGATTATTTATGTATTGACGACTTTTACAAAGCCTATGCGTATACTTACTTTTATAAGGCAGACAGAACACCTGTAAATTCTATTTTGCTGGAAGACCTGACGATTTCTTTTGTGTGTCAGAATTATCCACGGGAACTTTTTCGACATTTGACTAAGGAAAGGAACTTACAGGTTCAGAGAAGGTATGCAGGAATTTATTATCTGATTGGAGATACACTTCCTATTCAGATTATTGTCACCAGTGAGCTTTCTAAAAAAGAAAGCCTTTGGCTTAGGAACTTGACCAATCAGCTTAAAAGTACGAAAGATGCAGAAGAATTAATCGAAGATTATAAAAAACATAAGAAAAACACACTGTATGAGTCCGTAATGGATATTATTGTGCGGGCAAATGAAGAAAAATTCGAGGAGGCGAGAAGGATGTGTAAGGCGTTAGAAGAATTAATGAAGGATGAACTGGAAGCGAAGAAAAATGAAGGTCGGGAGATTGGGAAAGAAATCGGAGAAAAAATTGGAAAAGAAATTGGAATAAAGCAGGGAAAAGAACGTGTGAATGAGCTTACTTTAAAGCTTTCTGCGCTTGGAAGAATAGAGGATATTTTGAAGGCAGCGTCTGATGAGGAGTATCAGGAGCAGCTCTTTCGGGAATTTGGGTTATAAGAGGATTGAATATTATAGAAGCGTATGTTACAATTCATTTACCGGTCGTATAAGGGAAATAAAAAGAAAGAGCACGTAGCTGTGTAAGGTGAGGAAATGTTTTTAAGATAATTTAGTTTAAGCGAAAATAATTAAACGAACCTGCAAAGAAGATATTTTATTTGCAGATTGCTTGCGTACGCTTAAATTGGATTATCTCACATTTTTAACCTTATATTTGTAAGTACTGAGTGTATTTTCATATAGGTCTATTTTGTGAGGCTGTTTTGCGTATGCAAGGCAGTCTCATTTTAAGTTTCAGGTTAGATAGGAGGCTTATATGTTACAAATAAAAAATTTAACGATTACACATCGTAAAGATTTGAGGATTATTTTAGAAAATTTCCAGTTGACATTAAATCCGGGAGATAAGGCAGTTATAATCGGAGAAGAAGGAAATGGAAAATCTACTCTTATAAAATGGATTTACCAGCCGGAATTGGCAGAGGAATATACGGAGTGTGTTGGAGAGAGGATATGCACGAAAGAAAAAATGGGGTATTTGCCTCAGGAGCTGTCGGGTACAGACTGTTTGAAAACGGTTTATGAATATTTTTCTCAGTCGGATTTTTTCTATAATAGAACGCCTAAGGAACTGTCGGTAATGGCAAAGAGATTTCATGTAGAGGAGAGTTTTTTTTACAGCGACCAGAAAATGGGGAGTTTGTCCGGTGGGGAAAAGATGAAGGCAGAACTTATGCGGATTTTTATGGAAGAGCCTACAGTATTGCTGCTTGATGAACCTTCCAATGACATGGACATTGATACGTTAAAGCTGTTGGAGGAAATTATTGTTTCATGGAAAGGGATAGTGCTGTATATTTCTCATGATGAAACCCTCATTGAGAACACAGCGAATATGATTATTCATATCGAACAAATTGCCCGCAAGACCAAGTGTCGTTATACTGTAGCCCGAGTTCCTTACAGGCAATATGTGGAACAGCGTTTTCAAGCTTTCGAAAAGCAGAAAAAAGAGGCGGCAAATGAACGCAGTGAGAAAAAGAAGAGAGATGAAAAGTACAGGCGTGTAATGCAGAGTGTAGAGCATGCACAGAATGTAATTACAAGACAAGATCCAGCTGCAGGAAGGCTATTGAAAAAGAAAATGCATGCAGTAAAATCTATGGAGAAAAGATTTCAAAGAGAAGATGAAAAAATGACGGAAATGCCTGAGATAGAGAAAGCAATTTATTTTAAGCTGGGTGATAAAAAATCTGGAATTCCTGCAGGAAAAACAGTAATAGAATATTCTCTTAATCAATTATTGACGCCAGATGACAGCAGAGTTCTGGCAAAGGATATTTTTTTGCATATTCAGGGAGAGGAAAAGATATGTATTATTGGAAGCAATGGAAGTGGAAAAACTACTTTATTAAAGAAAATAGCCGAGGAATTATTACAGCGAAAAGATATTTGGGCTGAATATATGCCGCAAAATTATGAGGATGTTCTGGAATTAGAGAAAACACCTGTGGATTTTTTAGATTCTACAGGGTATGAGGAAGAGAGAACAAAAATTCGTACTTATTTGGGTTCTCTAAAGTATACAGCAAATGAAATGGAACATCCCATTAAAGAACTTTCAGGGGGACAAAAGGCGAAAATTCTTCTTTTGAAATTAAGTTTGTCAAAGGCGAATGTTTTAGTTTTAGATGAACCTACCAGAAATTTTTCACCTTTATCAGGACCGGTAATCCGGCAGATGATAAAAGAGTTTCCCGGTGCCGTTATCAGCATTTCTCATGACAGAAAATATATAGATGAGGTATGTGATAAAGTGTATAGGCTTTCAGAAAAGGGACTTGTTTTGGAAAGAGAAATTTTACATGAAAGTTCTTTATAACAAAGAAAAGTACAGTTTACAAGGGACTACACAGGGTAGGTATCTGACGGGAGGGGTGCCG
>CAJKQE010000002.1 GCA_905201915.1 uncultured Lachnospiraceae bacterium | reverse complement strand
TCAGATAATACCAATGTCCTCCTACAGATACCCAGCCTGTTTCCATAACGCCGCTATTATCCAGATGATACCAAGTATTTCCTACCTGTACCCAACCTGTTTCCATAACACCATCTGCATTCAGGTAGTACCATGTATCTTCTAACTGTAACCAGCCTGTTTCCATAGAGCCATCTGTATTCAGATAGTACCAATGTCCTCCTACGGATACCCAGCCTGTCTCCATAATGCCGTCTTTATTGAAGTAATACCATGTTCCGGAAAGGTCTTTCCATCCAATTGCTTTCTCACCATCTTCGTAGTACATCCAGCCTTTTTCTGTTTCAACCCAACCGTTTTTCTTCTCTAAGCCTTCCATTGCTTTAGACAGTTTTTCTGCTGCTGCGTCAATTTCACTCTGTTCTGCTTTATCCTTTTCCTGCACAGCCTTTGCTTCTTCTAAGGCAGCTTTCACAGGTTCAACAGTGCTCTCTGTATACTGAGTAAAGTCTAAAGCTTCTGCTTCTGCAATCAATGCATTCAATTTTTGCTTATTTGTCAAAACGCCATTTTTTAAATACATACGGCAAGGCTCTGACATATTACCTGCATAATCCTCAACAACAACTTCCAGCATTCCTTCTGTTGCCGGCAAAGCTGAGCTTGCTTTCATAGTTGTAGCTGCACGAATTGCATGTGGTGCTGTAAATGCATTAAATCCGTTTCTGAACTGAACATATTCACCATCTAAGCTAATATGCAGTTTAAACCAGTCAGGTGACTGCGGACACCAAGCTGTAAGTCTTGTTCCTTCAATACGAATGTTCTCTCCGTCATAAGTAAATGGCATACTATAAGTATCTTTCACTTTACCAGTTACATTCACAGGTTCACCCTTAGAACCATTTGCAAATACAACTGTAACAGCAACATTATACTGTTCTCCGTTATATCTTGGCACTTCAATACGTGCTTCGCTCTGTCCCTTAGGCACTGTCATAGTCCATGCTTCGGTATCTGCGGAGTCATCCATAGTTACCTCGATTTCCAAATGATCATAATCAACAGAAGGATTTGTCCAGCTTAAGTTTAAAGCGCCCTCTTCTTTTGACTGCACCAGTTTTCCTTTTACAACTGCTGTATCATGAACGGAAATTTCCTTTTCTTCAGAAGCCACAGCAAGGTCTTTCACACTCTTATTGTAATCAACTTTATATTTGGCAGCTTCACTTCTTGAGCCATCTTTTCCTACTGCTACAAGTTCCAGTGTAACCGCATTTGTTTCTTTCAAATTCTTGATGTAATAAACATTATCGAAAATTCCGCCAACAAATACTTTTTCACCATTGGAAAGATTTGCGTAAATTTCATATTTATCAACAGTATCAAAGTTTCCTAAATCCCAAGTAACTATCATTTCGTCATCTACGAAATTTCTGTCAACGCCAAAGTTTGTAGGAGCTGCAGGTGTATAATTACCTCCATCTGTCACTTTGATGCCACCGATATTCATCTGATATCCTTTAGCCTGTCCGTCAAATACCAGACCTAAAGCTGCAATATTCTTACCTGCATACTGAGACAGGTCTACTTCACTGGTAATCCATCCACCTTTTGCTGTGCTATCTGCGATTTCCAGTTCTTCCATACTTGTGCTTTCTCCATCTTTCAGAATAACACCAAGCTTCATAGATACATCATCATTAGAAGTTTTTCGGAAAGTAATAGATGCTTTGGAGCTGTCCTTCACTTCCAAATCTGTTTTAAATAAATGAAGTTTATTTTTCGCATCTACATCTCCATATACTACCAGAGAGCTTCCACCTTCATAAGCGCCCACCTGAGTATAAGGCAGAGTCATGTCTTTGCCGCTCACATCTTTTCTTACTTCCTTAGAACCGTAGTCAAAATCTGCGCTAAGCTTGGAATCTCCCTCAGAATCAATCCACCACTGCCATGTAGGTAAAATATCCTGAATATTAATGTTAGACCATTCCTCATCACTGCTAACTTCACCATTTACAAAATACTGTACACCTTTTCCTACATTAAAGTTAGAATAGAATGTAGTACCGTCGATTACGGAACGCTCTGCAGAAAAATCTGCTACACCCGGCCAGTTTCCGGCATCATCAACTTGTACATCAGGACGACCATACCCTTTCTGATCTCCCGTATTTGTCGGATCAGATTTTACACCTGAGAAAAACATTCTCTCACGCTCTGCAATCATCCACTGATAATTGGTATTCTGAAGCTTGCCGTCATCTAAATCTCTCTGATAGAAATCAGAAGGTGTGAAAAGAGCCACACTACTCTTCAAATTCTTTGTTCCATCATCATTGGTATAAAGTTCTTCAATTCTTGAAGAAGTACCATGTCCTCCATTAAATTTTCCCTGTAAACACTCTATACCATAAAATGCCTGCTCATAAGGATCAATATTATTCTCTTTCATCCACTCTAACTGACTGTCAAAACTTCCCGGCCATCCATAATTCACAAATACAGAGTCCTGAATTTTAGTAGGAACACCATCAATCTCTGACTCCAGCCATCCTGCTTTACTCTCATTCATGTAGCTGTTCGTATCATAATACTGAGTATAAAGTCCTGCTTCTTCCAGACGAGCTAAAAACTTCTTCTTTCTTTCGCTGTATTCCGGATAAACGGCTTCTTCTGCATTAAAGAAGTATCCATCATATCCAAAATACTCTGCCATCTCAATCAGTTTTTCTGCCACTGGGAAGGTTCCATCTTCATCCATAACAAACAATTCGTTAATCGTCTGTCCAGGACGGTAATATTGGTCAAAATACAGACAGGCAATGGACATAACACCGTTTTTGTGTGCTGCATTAGTATATGCAGGATTTGGAATATTCAATACACCAAACTCAAAGTAACGTTTTTCCCATCCACGACTTGCCTCTTTGTTCTCATATTCCCAGTCGTAAAGGCTCACCGGGCTATCCTGAGATGCTGCTCCATGCCATGGAGAAAAATAATCCACATACTGCCAGTAATTGAGAGTATGGTACCCAAAAGTATTATTATACATCATACCATCCACAAAAGAGTTACCATAATCCCCCTGCATCAGCATAATCTGACCATTGGAATCCAAATTTGGATTTACCTGAGTAGGCTTATATTCTTTATTTCGTTTCTGCAATGGTACTTTTGCTACAAGAAATTCTGAACCTTCATCTGCCTCTGGTGTCCAGTCGCGTATATCCCAGATACGATAACCGTTAAACCTTGGCTGATTTGTTTTTCTGGCCTGCTCTCCTGTCATTGGAATAGAATCTGTAGCCAAAACTTCTAACAAATTCACTGAGCCCAAAAGCATGGTGGTTGCCAACATACATGGCAAAACTTTTTTTCCTTTTTTCTTTCGCATTTTACTCATATTCCTGCTCTTCCTCCTTAATAAAAAATTAATTTAGGCGTTTGCGAAACGCCAAAGCCGTATAAATACGACATCTTTTGTTACAATTACTAACTTGTTTCGCAATCGCCTAAACATTTCCTAACTTTTTAATTTTTTCTTCTATGCTTTATGCCATCTTTCCTGATGCATCTACATAGTAGCCGTCAATCCATTTACTGGTTGCCATTGTTCCGTCTGCATTCAGATAATACCAATTACCACCTACGGATACCCAACCTGTTGCCATTGTTCCATCTTCATTCAGATAATACCAATGTCCTCCTACGGATACCCAACCTGTTTCCATTGTTCCGTCTGTATTCAGATAATACCAATGTCCTCCTACGGATACCCAGCCTGTTTCCATTACTCCATTGCTATCTAAGTGATACCAATGTCCTCCTACAGATGCCCAGCCTGTTTCCATTGTTCCATCTTCATTCAGATAATACCAATGTCCTCCTACGAATGCCCAGCCTGTTTCCATTGTTCCGTCTGTATTCAGATAGTACCAATGTCCTCCTACGAATGCCCAGCCTGTTTCCATTGTTCCGTCTGTATTCAGATAGTACCAATGTCCTCCTACAGATACCCAACCTGTTTCCATTGTTCCATCTTCATTCAGATAATACCAAGTATTGTCTACAGATACCCAACCTGTTTGCATGATTCCGTTTTCATTAAAGTAATACCATTCTTCAGAAATTGCTTTCCAGCCGGTTACTTTCTTTCCGTTTTCATAGTATTCCAAACCGTTTTCTGTCTCATGCCAGCCTTTTATAACTTCTACCAGGTTATTCTGTGCTTCCTGTAAATCTGTAACTGCTTTTTCAACATCTTCTACTGTTGCTTCTTCATCTGCATAAACTTTTTCTGCTGCTTTTAATGCTTCTGCAAATGGAGCCCATGTTTCTTCTGTGTAATCTTCTTTCGTTAATGCATTTGCTGCATCAATCGCTACTTTCAGAGCATCTTTAGATGGTTTTTCAGGTTCCGGAGCTACTTCTACCAGTTTTCCTGTAGCATCTACCAGTGCATCTTTTGCTTTCTGCACCATTTCTGCTGTTGCTTCTTCATTTGCAAGAACTTCTTCTGCTGCTTTTAACGCTTCTGTAAATGGAGCCCATGTTTCTGGTGTGTAGTTTTCTTCTTTCAGCTCTTTCGCTGCATCAATTGCTGCTTTCAATGCATCTTTAGATGGTTTTTCTACTAATTTTTCTGTAGCATCTGCCAATGCACTTACAACATTCTGTACCATTTCTGTTGTTGCTTCTTCATTTGCATAAGCTTCTTCTGCTGCTTTTAATGCTTCTGCAAATGGAGCCCATGTTCCTGGTGTATAATTTTTCTCTTCCAGTTTTTTCGCTGCGTCAATTGCTGCTTTCAATGCTTCTTTATCTGCAGAAACTTTAATTGTCATAGTAGCTAAAACTGTGTCATCCTGTGACTTAAATTCTACAGTATAAGTTCCTACTTTTTCTGGATTAAACGGATCTTCGTAAACAACTCCGTCTGCACCTGTAATAACAACTTTCATACCTTCCGGTACTTTTGTCATAGCATCAATGTCATAATCTTCAGCAAGCCATTTCTGACCTTTTAATGCAGTAGCAACAGTGCCTCTTACTGTTTTTGATTCTTTATAGCATTTATCCATATAATCCTGGATTTTAACTGCTTCACTGCCTTCTGTAATCTGAATTTCTGCCGGAATGCTTTCATAGTCTACTGTAAGTAAAGGAGCCTGTCCTGTATATTTTACATTACTTTCTACTTTTTCTCTTGTGAAAGCTTCTAATTCCAGAATAACAGCTTCCCCATTACCTTTATTAACTGTTGTATATCTGATATAGTGAGCTTTTACCGGTTTTTCCAGAACATATTCTGCACTTGCTTTCTTATTATCAGGTACTGTTACAATTTCTTTGAAATTTCTTCCATCTTCAGAATATTCCCATTTGTATTCAGAAGCTACTTCCTTCTCTCTGTAAGTAACAGCTACTTTGGAAATTTCTCTTGTTTCTCCAAGATTGATAGTTGCAGTACCTTTGTTATCCAGATAGTATCCACCAGATAACTGTGTCTTGTCACCATCTACCATAACCTCTGGTTCTTCATGACGCCCTGCCATTACATCTGCTTCAATTCTCATTCCTTTAGAAACATTATTGTAGTTGTATAAAGCTTTTGGAGGATTTGCTTTTAAGTTTTCCTCTACTTTATTTACAAATTTACCTTCTGGTGTTTCTTTGCTAAGGTCTAATTTGTTTCCACTTAAATCAACTGCATATACTTTTTCGTATTTGCCATTTTCGGAAACATCTAATTTCTCAAGACCTACTGAGTTCATGTAAACAAGAACTAATTTTTCACATCCGCTGATATTTGCTTCTTTCAGATTTGTGTAACCACCATCTCTTAAATCAATTGTTTTCAGTTCTGCACAATCTGACATATCTAATTTTTCTACAGTCTTTGGAATATTTCTGCCAAGAACTTCTTTTACTTGTGTTCCTTTTAATGTAAGTCCTTTTAAGTTTTTCAGTGTTTCCAGACCTGTTAAATCTTTTACTGGAAGACCTGTTAAATCAAGTTCTCCCTCATACTGAGCCATTTCTTCTGCAGAGTTGCATCCAGTCTGTTCCTTGATTGCTTTTAAAAGAGCTTCATCTGGAATAACTGTGCTGTCTACCGGCACGATTTCAACTAATCCTCTAGCTGCTTTATCCAATTTTACTCTCTGAGTCTGGATAGTCATCTTATCTGTCTCTGCTTCTTCTCTCGCAAAGGCACTTACACTATCAAGTACTGGTTTAAATGCTTCCCAGCTGTCTTTTGAATAACGATTTCTATTTGTTTCATATTCTTCACAAACTTCTAAGATACGTGATTTATCTGCATCTTTTAAGAGTTTACATTCTGCATCTTTTAATGCCATTCTAGCTGCATCAGCCTGTGCTTTTGTAGCTTCTGCTCCCACTAAAGCGGCTGCATTGCTGCGTGCTGTTTCAAAAGCTCCCCATGTAGCATCAATATAATCGCTTTCATCAAACTTGCTTTCATACATATCTACCATTTCTTTGAGGTCTTTCTGGTAAGCCGGCATATCTGATACTTTTCCGTATTCTTTTGCTAAACGCTCTGTATCCGGTTTCTTTGGTGCATGAATTGTATAGAATACTTTTCCTCCGTCTGCTGTAAGAGGAACCTGTTCTAATACAACTGTCTGGTCTTTTCCTGCCGGTGCAGATACCAAAATTGGTTTTGCTGCATTTTCATCGGCATATACTTTTACAACTGCATTTTCTTCTAATCCTTTAACTTCCAATGTACCATAAGGGTTAGTAAGGTTTACACCTGCTGTTCTTGCAAAAAGCTTTGCTTCTCCCTGTGCAATTTCCTCACCTGTTTCTGGTGGGTATGCTACACTTGTTCTCTGACTTTGTACGATTTCACTTGTTGATGCGTCCTGTACAGAGTACCATAAACGTCCGCCGTTTGGATTTAATTCTAAATTCTCAAAAGTAGCAATACCTTTTGAATACTGTTTGTAAACATTGTCAGGCTGCTCTGCACGAACCTGTGCAATTGGCTCTTTTGCTTCCATACTATCATACAGATAAACCACACCTGTTTTTTCGTTTACAGTTCCGTTTGGATAACTACCACTAGAATAAAGCATACTTACATTATCAATAACAACTTTATCCTTATTGCCTTCATTGTTATAAACTGTTACGTTTCTTTCCAATGGAGATGAAGAAACTGTTACGTTTCCTTCGCCTGCTTTTTCGTATAACTCAAGTTCGTAAATACGAATTGCTGACCATGGACAATTATCAGACTTTGTTACATGAAGCTTAATATAACGTGCCTTAATCGGTTCACTTAAGTTTCTATCTGTTACATCCTTTCGGTTTCCCGTTACTGCATCTGCATTCTTATAATCTAAAGCCTTCATTCTTTGTAATGCTCCTGCATCTGAAGGATCTAACAATTCTTTTCCATCATCTCCTGCATAGAGAAGTTCAAAATCAACTGTATTAAAATCAACGCCTTCTCCTGCGCCACGGCAGTTTGCATGATATACAATCCAACGACTGATATCTACTTCTTTACCTAAATCAAGGTAAGCGCTTCCATTTGTAGTCTCCCCACACCATTTACTGGAAGGAATAACGCCATCATTAATTTTATCTACAGGACCATCTGCTGCACAAGGTGTATCTGTAACTGCAGGTGCACGAAGTGCAAGGTTCTTTCCTAAGTCGAGTTCAGGGCCATAACCGCCTGGAACTTCTTCCGGCCACTGAATTTTAATCTGTTTAGAAGCGCCTGCTACACCATTTTCACTGAAAGAAGTAATTTCGTAAGTAGCCTCTTTTTCGCCTTCCAGTTTTTTATATTTAGAAATATAGAATGCATCAGAAGGTGTTGCTCCTACAAATTCTTTTGTTCCATCAGGTTTCACTCTATGAATTACATCGATAAAGGAATTTTCACCTTTTTCCCAGTAAATTCTGGCTTCTGCTGTCACATCAGTTGGATAAATCACATCGTCCAGAGTAATTTCTCCCGGTGCAGCCGGTTTAGATTTATCTGTAACAACCCCTAATTTACCAATGCTAAGGTCATAATCTTTTACACCTTTTGCAGATTCCAGTTTCAGAGAAATTGCAATGGCTTTTTCTCCGGCTTTGTTTGCTAAAGGAATAGATGTTTCCTGCCAGTTACCATCGCCTTTTACTTCTACAGGATAGAATTCAAAGTTTTCTTCGTCATAAGTATCACCAAAGCATAAGCCTACAGATAATTTCACATCTGTATCTTTCTTTGTTTTATAAACCAGTTCAAAAGTTGAATTATCCTGAATATCAAGCTGTGTACTGTAAAGCTTAATGTGATTAGCTTTTTCTGCTGTTAAGTCTCCACTGATTTTCATGGAAGCTCCACCCCAGTAAGCGTCATCATAATCAATTTTTGGAGTCACTTCAGAGCCACCGTCTTCAGCTTCTACAATCCAACGCCATGTAGGAAGAACTTCTGTTAAAGAACGGTTGTACCATCCATCTTTTTTACCTGTCACTTTTCCATTTTCATAGAATTTATATCCATTACCAGGATTAAAGTGTGTCACAAAGTCTGTTCCGATAATTGGTGTCTGGTCTGCTACCAGATTTGCAAATCCACAGAATTCATCTTTCGGTCTGTTAGTGGAAGAAGGATCAAAATCCGGTCCTACCCAAAGTTCCTGATCCTGCACATTCATAAAGTCATCGGAGCTTTTAGACTGTGTCAGTGTGGAAGTAGGAGCCAAAATACCTAAGGAAATTTTCAGTTTTCCGTCTTTATCAAGTCTCGCATGATAATCTCCACCCTTTGCACCAGGTTCCATCGGAATATATTCCCATGTGGAATGGATATCCCATTTATCTCTGTCAGCAGCATAAGCAGCATCAATAGTACTGTCTACATAACCTGAACCAGACATATCCAGCCACCACTCATCATTAACTCGCTTGTCACCGTCCTGCATCCAGTTTTTAATATCTGTATCTCCTAAACTTCCTCTACCGTTATACCAGCTCACTCTGAAGTTTTCAGGAGCTTTTTCCTGCATATAAACCAGAAATTCTTTAAATCCCTGTACGCCTGTGCCAGACTCTGCATTGAAAATATATCCGTCAAAGCCATAATACTGAGCAATCTCAATCAGCTTATCTGCACACACAAAATTTCCTTCTTCATCTTTCTCTACTAATTCTTGAACAAACTGATTTCCATAAGCATAGTCTCCCCATGGAATAAAGATAGTTCCTGTTGCCATAACACCATTTCTGTGGGCAGAGTCAATGTGTTCCGGTGAAGGAATCGCAATCGGACCTTCTGCTGAAGAACCTCCCCAGAAATTATAAGTATCCACATACTGGAAGTTATTAAAAGCATACACGAAATCTCCATCGCCACCCTGTGAAGGAGCCTCACTTGCTCTGGCATTTGACATAGCAAGCGGCTGAACCTTAGCATCTCTTGATGCCAATGGATTAACGTTTGGTCCCATATAACGCTCCCTAAGCGGAATTGCACTTCTGTTATAACGTGCATCCGGATCGTTATCCGGGCTCCAATTCTTCAATTCTCCTACCTGAAGACAAGTACCATAAGGCTGCAAAGACTCATTTTGATAATAGAACTGGTTTGGAACAGGTAAATCCTCCGGCCAATATCCCAATCCAGCATGTACTGTTTCTGTCGGCATCGTAATACCGGATACAATACAAACACCACTTAACATTGTAGCCATGGTCTTTTTAAAGATTTCCTTTTTCTTCATTCTGTTTTCTCCTTTCTCGATGTTAAAACAGGCAATCTCTACTTAACAATTATTTTGTTACCTTTTCTTCAATTATACACTTTTAATAACTTTTATCAATGTTTTTCTTTTATTAGCTATCATTTTCATCATAAATACAGAAATTTACTGTATTTTTTTATTTATTTTTCACAATCTTTTTTTATTTATTTTTTATCAAATGTTCATTATACCTTTTGGCATTTTTTTCTATTACAAATGTTTCTCTTTTATTCAAGTAATATCGCATATTTGTTACTTAACATTTTTGATGTTGTTATCATAATATTTGACGATTTTTTCTGATTTAACACCTAACACACCTATTCTATACTATCTGCCAGAGTGCAATTTTTACGAAACAAAAACCCCAATGGCATTTCCTGCCATTGGGGCGTCTTCCTCACCTTATTCTATTTATCAACCAAAATCTGGTTCAATCAATCCGTAAGTATTTCCTTTTCTCTTATAAACTACATTTACTTCCTCTGTCTCTGCATTTAAGAAAACGAAGAAATTATGTCCCAGCAATTCCATCTGTACACATGCATCTTCCGGATACATTGGTTTAAAACCAAATTTCTTTGTACGGATAATTTTGATTTCATTTGTATCTTCTTCATAATCCTTTTCAACAAATTCCGGCTGAAATCCTGCACTTTGTTTTTTATCAATAATTTTATTTTTGTACTTTCTTAACTGTCTTTCAATAATTTCCTCTACCAAATCAATGGAAACATACATATCACTGCTCACCTGCTCGGAGCGAATAATATTTCCTTTTACAGGAATGGTAACCTCGATTTTCTGTCTTTCTTTTTCTACACTTAAAGTAACAATAATCTCTGTGTCAGACGTGAAGTACTTTTCCAGTTTTCCCAGCTTATCCTCTACTGCACTTCTAAGCCCCTGTGTAACCTCAATATTCTTTCCACTTATAATAAACTTCATTATGTCCAACCCCTTTTACGTATATTTTACAAGAACTTTACCAACTCTTGTAATGTGTTATTATTATACCAATATTTCTTCATTTATTCAATAGTTTTTAGAAAATTTACAAAATGATTATATTTTGTATACTCTATAAATTCAAAAAAAAGAGCCTGTTAAACAGACTCTTTCCTTCTATCTCGTTGCATTCCCATTTCCAGTTCCCATTGCATTACTGTTCTCTGATGAATTTTCACTTCCTGTAGCATTGTCCATATTTCGCTCAAGAGTATCTCCTACACCTTCTGCTCCATCACGAATATCATCTCCTAATTCTTCTGCTCCATCTTCTAAAGCCTCACCAGTCTCACCAACTACACCTTTATCTGTTGTATCATCTGATGTAGTATCATTACCACAGGCAGTCACACAAAGCATAGTTGACAGCAGCAGTCCTAATATCAGTTTTTTCATTTCATGAAACTCCTTTCTATTAAGTTCTGCTGTTAATATCTGCAAATAAAACTGTTTTATGCACAATTACAAAACAAATTATTTATCAATAACATGACTCATATTATATAAGCCGGCTGGTTTCCCACTTAAAAATTTTCCTGCTTCTACTGCACCTTTTGCAAAGACGGTCTTGGAATAAGCTGTATGTCTGAATTCGATTACTTCATCAGGACCTGCAAAAATCACTTCATGGTCACCTACAATTGTTCCACCGCGGACTGCAGAAATTCCAATTTCCTTACTGTCTCTTTTTTCTCTTTTCTGACTTCTGTCATAAACATAATGATATTCATTATCCATTGCTTCGTTTAAACTGTCAGCCAAAGCAAGAGCTGTTCCGCTTGGCGCATCTACTTTCAGATTATGATGACGTTCCACAATCTCCATATCAAAGCCCGCAGTTGCCAGCACTTTTGCAGCATCCTGCAAAAGCTTTAAAAGAGTATTAATTCCCAGAGACATATTTGCAGAACGAAGTATTGCTATTTCTTTAGAAGCTTCTTTTACACTGTTCAACTGTTCCTCAGATAAACCTGTTGTACACAATACTAAAGGGAGTTTTTTCTCCACGCAATACTTCAATACATTATCTGTTGCCTTTGGAGAAGAAAAATCAATCATAACATCTGCTTCTTTATCACAATCAAAAACATTTGTGTAAACCGGATAATTATGAATTTTCATATCTGCAACATCAATTCCTGCTGTAATCTCTGCATTTTCGTCTTTCTCTACAAGCTCTGAAATCACACGTCCCATGTGACCATTACAGCCATTCATTATTATTCTGACCATCTTTTTTCCCCTTTTCTTTTGCATATTACAAAACTCTTATGCTAGTCTAAGCTAATTCTATACCAAAATCTTCCATAGCTTTCTTCAGAACTTCCTGATGAGCTTCTTCCATTTCTGTCATCGGCATACGCAAAGGACCTACTTCTTTTCCCATAAGGTTTAAAGCTGTTTTTACCGGAATTGGATTTACTTCACAGAAAAGCGCATGAACTAAAGGCAGTGCTTTCAACTGCATATCCCTGCTCTCCTCTACTTTACCTTCCATAAATTTTGCTACAATATCATGTGTGTACTTCGGAGCAACATTAGAAAGTACAGAGATAACCCCTTTTCCTCCAAGAGAAAGGATTGGTACAATCTGGTCGTCATTTCCAGAATAAATATCCATCTTTCCCTGTGTTAAAGCTGCAATTTCAGCTACCTGAGAAATATTTCCGGAAGCTTCTTTAATCGCTACAATATTTTCTACGTGTTCTGCCAGATAAGCGGCTGTCTTCGGCTCAATATTACATCCTGTACGACTTGCTACATTATATAAAATAATTGGAAGCTTCACAGAATTTGCAATTGCTGTATAATGTGCAATCAACCCTTTCTGAGTTGCTTTATTATAATATGGTGTTACTAAAAGCAGTCCGTCTGCCCCATATTTTTCAGCTTCCTGTGAAAGATAAATAGCTGTCTGAGTACAATTTGAACCTGTTCCCGCAATAACAGGAATTCTTTTATTTACTTTATCAATAGTATATTTAATTGTCTCTAAATGTTCCTCATGCGTCAGGGTAGAAGATTCTCCTGTTGTTCCGCAGATGATAATTGCATCAGTTTGTCCTGCAATCTGTTCTTCAAGAATTTCTCCCAATTTCTCAAAGTTTACTTCTCCGTTTTCTTTCATTGGCGTTACAATCGCTACACCTGCACCTGTAAAAATAGACATATTCTTCCTCCTTATTGTCCCGTTCCTATTCTTTTGTATATACACTCTGATTTACAGCTTATTTGATCACTTCCAGTGAAACCACTCTGTCTGCTGCATTTTTCAAAGCTTCTGTCACAACATTTCCTGTCATAATCAGCTCTGTTTCATCATCTTTTGCCCGAATTAAACTTTCAATTTCTTCTTCTGAAACAATACCAAACTCTAAAGCCCCCAGAATTTCATCGAGAATTAACATATCGCATTCTTCTGTCAGCAATACTTTTCGTGCAAAATTCAATCCGTTTCGAATATTCAGATTTTCCTCTTTTTTTTCTTCCTCTGTCAAATCTTCATAAAACTTATCTTTTTTCTCAAATCGAAACAGACGAACCTCCGGCTCCATTGCATTTAAAAAATCTAATCGAGAAGTGGCTCTTCCTTTCAAAAACTGAATTACAATAGCCCGTTTCCCATAACCTACTGCACGAATTGCCTGACCGATTGCTACACTTGTTTTTCCTTTTCCCGGTCCGCAGTAAATCTGCGTCAATCCCTTTTCTTCATCCATAATTATACACCTCTTACAGACTGCCTTTTCCTTATTTTACTTTATTAAGAGTTGTGTATATATTACTACACCTAAGCAAATATTGCAACCTAACAATCAAACTTGACTATTTTAATCTGCATATTCTAACTTGCTTACAGAAACTTCATAAGCCACTCTCTTTTCCGTCTCGTTTTCTCCTAATTTTTTAATATATTCTCTACTCTGAATTCTGCCCCAGATCAGCACATGTCCGCCTACTTCAAATGCAGATGCGTAACGGGCATTTCTTCCCCAACATATACAAGGTATGTAATCTGATTTTCCGTAAGGTCTGTTCACTGCTAATAAAAGGTCTGCAATTTCCCTTCCAAGAGGTGTTTTCCTGTATACCGGCGGCTTACAAATATATCCGTCAAGGAAAATCTGATTTGTCTTAATGGAGTCATCTGCTTCCTCCACAAAAGTCAGCTCTCTTACAAAAACAGAAAGTACCAGTCTGTTCTTCTTCTCTTCGTGACGATTATAGGAACGGAACTGTCCCTGCACCATAATGTATTCCCCTTCATAATCCTGTGTAACGTCTACCAGACGTTCTGAAACCATCAAAGGTATTCTGTCCTCGGAATCGCTGAGTCTTTTCACTAATACATCTACCAGGTAAAATCCTTCCCCATACACCTGATGACTGAATGTGAAGCCTGACGCTACCTTTCCCATAATGGACACCTGATTGTTTTCAATAATTTTATCTGCCATGATTTGTTTCCCCTTCCTCTTTCTGGTATCTTGTCTATATCATGTCTATTCAGGAAATCCTATTTTAGAACCACTTTTTTTAATTTTTTTAAAAAAATTCTTTTTCCCCTTTGTATTTACAATTAAGTATGATAGAATAAAATCCGGATTTTACTGGAAATACAGGCGTTGCTGTATTAAGTCATATTCAAAATATTTATACATTTCTGAACAATACTTAAAATAGCAATGCTTTCGCAGCATAAAGAGAAAAGAGGTTAATTATGAAAACAGCAAGAGAAGATATTAGAAATGTGGCGATTATTGCCCATGTTGACCATGGTAAAACAACTTTGGTTGACCAGCTTCTTCGCCAGAGCGGTGTTTTCCGCGAAAATCAGGCAGTGCAGGAACGTGTCATGGACTCCAACGATATTGAAAGAGAACGTGGTATTACCATTTTATCCAAAAATACTGCCGTATACTACAAAGATACTAAAATTAACATTATTGATACACCTGGACACGCAGATTTCGGTGGTGAAGTAGAGCGTGTATTAAAAATGGTAGACGGTGTTATCCTTTTAGTGGACGCCTTTGAAGGAGCTATGCCTCAGACAAAATTCGTTCTGAAAAAAGCTCTGGAGTTAGACCTTCATGTTATCGTATGTATTAACAAAATCGACCGTCCTGAAGCTCGTCCTGACGAAGTAATTGATGAAGTTTTAGAACTTCTCATGGACTTAGACGCATCCGATGAACAGTTAGACTGCCCATTCTTATACGCATCTGCAAAAGCAGGTCATGCTGTTCTGGATTTAAGTGATACACCGGAAAACATGGAGCCTTTATTTGAAACTATTTTAAAATACATTCCGGCTCCTATGGGTGATCCTGAGGCACCTACACAAGCTTTAATCAGTACCATCGACTATAATGAATATGTAGGACGTATCGGTGTAGGTAAAGTAGAAAACGGTAAAATTTCTGTCAATCAGGAAGTTATGCTGGTAAATCACCACGACCCTGATAAAATGAAAAAGGTAAAAATCAGCAAGCTCTACGAATTTGAAGGTCTGAATAAAGTTGAAGTGAAAGAAGCCGGTATCGGTTCTATTGTTGCTATTTCCGGTATTGCAGACATTCATATTGGAGATACACTTTGTTCCCCTGAAAATCCGGAACCAATTCCGTTCCAGAAGATTTCAGAGCCTACAATTTCTATGAACTTCATCGTAAATGACAGCCCTTTTGCAGGACAGGAAGGTAAATTCATCACTTCCCGTCATTTAAGAGAACGTCTTATGCGTGAATTAAACACAGATGTCAGTCTCCGTGTAGAAGACACTGACAGTACAGACTGCTTTAAAGTTTCTGGACGTGGAGAACTTCATTTATCTGTTTTAATCGAAAATATGAGACGTGAAGGCTACGAATTTGCTGTAAGTAAAGCAGAAGTTATCTACCACGAAGATGAACGCGGAAGAAAATTAGAACCTATGGAAATTGCTTATGTAGATGTTCCGGAAGAATTCTCCGGTACAATCATCCAGCGCTTAAGTGAAAGAAAAGGTGAACTTCAGGGTATGAGTCCTGCCAGTGACGGAACAACACGTCTGGAATTCAATATTCCATCCAGAGGTCTGATTGGTTTTCGAGGTGAATTTATGACCTCCACAAAAGGAGCAGGTATTTTAAATACTGCATTTGACGGCTATTCTCCATATAAAGGCGATTTGCAATACCGTAAACAAGGTTCTCTTATTGCCTTTGAAACAGGTGAGTCCGTAGCTTATGGTCTTTTCTCTGCACAGGACCGTGGTACACTCTTTATCGGACCGGGAGAAAAAGTATACAGTGGTATGGTTATCGGACAGAGTGGTAAGGCAGAAGACATTGAATTAAATGTATGTAAAACAAAACACCTTACCAATACTCGTTCTTCTTCTGCGGATGAAGCCTTAAAGCTGACTCCTCCTAAAGTTTTAAGTCTGGAACAGGCGCTGGAATTTATTGATACAGATGAACTTCTGGAAATCACACCGGACTCCCTGCGTATCCGCAAAAAAATTCTGGACTCCCGTTTAAGAAAAAGACAGAGCTTTAAAAAATAATTTTATCTATATCTATAAATAAACCAAAAAGAAAAACTACTATTGAGAGTTTCAACTCCTGATAGTAGTTTTTCTTTTACTTAGTAGCGTAACACATTAAATTTTCTGATATTCTTAAAATTATAAATATTTTTTCTTTATATTATTCTTTATTTATGGTAAAATCTGTTTACAAGTAAATGGTATTTATAAGTTAGGAGGATTTTATATGACGAAAAAAGCTGAAACCATCGCACCCACTGTTATTGACAGCACAGATGCCCTTCTCGAAAAAATCGCTGTCATGAAAGAAGCTCAGAAAAAATTCGCCACCTATACACAGGAACAGGTGGACAAAATTTTCTTTGAAGCTGCTATGGCAGCCAACAAAATGCGTATACCTCTTGCACGGCTTGCATGCGAAGAAACAGGAATGGGGGTATTAGAAGACAAGGTAATTAAAAATCATTATGCAGCAGAATATACATACAACACTTACAAAAGAGTAAAAACTTGTGGCGTAGTGGAAGAAGACACTTCTTACGGAATTAAAAAAATTGCAGAACCCGTAGGTGTGGTAGGCGCTGTTATTCCTACTACCAATCCAACTTCTACTGCAATTTATAAATGCTTGATTTGTTTAAAAACCAGAAATGCAATCTTAATCAGTCCTCATCCAAGAGCAAAAAAATGTACCACAGAAGCTGCACGAATTATTCTTGAAGCAGCTGTAAAAGCAGGTGCTCCGGAAGGTATTATTGGCTGGATTGAAGAGCCTACACTGGAACTTTCCAACGCTTTGATGAAATCTGTAGACGTTATTCTGGCTACCGGCGGTCCTGGAATGGTAAAGGCTGCTTATTCCTCCGGAAAACCGGCAATCGGCGTAGGTCCCGGTAATGTTCCCGTAATTATGGACAGCTCCTGTGATATCCAAACTGCCGTCTACTCTGTTATTCACTCTAAAACATTTGATAACGGTATGATTTGTGCATCTGAACAGTCTGTAACTGCTATTGCTGACATCTACGATGCTGTAAAAGCAGAATTTATAAAGCGCGGCTGCTATGTATTAAATAACACAGAGCTTGATGCAGTGCGAAAAATCCTTCTTACAGAAGCCGGCACTGTAAATGCAAAAATCGTAGGTCAGCCTGCTCCTGTTATTGCAGAGCTGGCAGGAATTACCGTTCCAAAAACAGCGAAAATCTTAATCGGAGAAGTTACTTCTGTAGATGTTTCAGAGCCATTTGCTCATGAAAAACTCTCTCCTGTACTTGCCCTCTATAAAGCAAAAGATTTTGCAACTGCTGTAGATATGGCAGATCAGTTGGTAAAAGACGGTGGCTACGGACATACAGCTTCCATCTACCTGCATCCTTCTGAAACAGAAAAATTGAATATTTTTGCAGACCGTATGAAGACTTGTCGTATTCTTGTAAATACTCCATCTTCCCACGGCGGAATTGGTGACTTATATAACTTTAAACTTGCACCATCCCTGACACTTGGCTGTGGCTCTTATGGTGGAAACTCCGTTTCTGAAAATGTAGGAGTAAAGCATCTTTTGAATACGAAAACAGTTGCAGAAAGGAGAGAAAATATGCTCTGGTTCCGTTCTCCTGAAAAAGTTTACTTCAAAAAAGGCTGTCTGCCTGTTGCCTTAGATGAGTTAAAAAATGTATATGATAAAAAGAAAGCATTTATCGTTACCGATACTTTCCTTTACAGTAACGGCTACACAAAACCGATTACAGATAAATTAGATGAAATGGGCATTATTTATGACTGCTTCTTCGAGGTTACACCTGATCCAACTTTACAGTGTGCGCAAAAAGGTCTGGAACAGTTAAAAGCCTTTGGCCCTGATACGATTATCGCTCTGGGTGGCGGTTCTGCTATGGATGCTGCTAAAATTATGTGGCTTATGTACGAACATCCGGAATGTAAATTTGAAGATCTGGCTATGGATTTCATGGATATCAGAAAACGTGTTTATGTATTCCCGAAAATGGGCATTAAGGCTATGATGGTTGCTATTCCTACTTCTTCCGGAACAGGTTCTGAGGTAACTCCTTTTGCAATTATCACAGATGCTTCCACCGGAACCAAATGGCCGATTGCAGACTATGAACTTATGCCGAATATGGCAATTATTGATGCGGATTATATGATGGGACAGCCAAAAGGACTGACCAGTGCTTCCGGTATTGACGCCTTGACACATGCTCTGGAGGCTTATGCTTCTATTATGGCTACAGACTTTACCGATGGTCTTGCCTTAAAAGCTGCCAAACTGATTTTTGATTATCTTCCTTCTGCATACGAAAAAGGTGCTGCTGACCCAATCGCTCGTGAAAAAATGGCAAACGCTTCTACCCTTGCAGGTATGGCGTTCTCCAATGCATTCTTAGGTGTATGCCACTCCATGGCACACAAACTGGGAGCTTATCATCACCTGCCTCACGGTATTGCAAACGCCCTGCTTATTGAGCACGTAATGAGATACAATGCTGATCCGGCTCCTACAAAGATGGGAACCTTCTCACAGTATCCTTATCCTCATGCAAAAGAAAGATACTGCGAAATGGCTCGTTTCGTAGGTATTACAGGTAAAGATGACGATGAAGTATTTGAGAACTTTATCAAAGCTATTGCCGAATTAAAAGAAAAGGTGGGAATTAAACGCACGATTAAAGAATATGGAATTGAAGAAAAAGATTTCCTGGCAACCTTGGACGAAATGGTAGAAAACGCATTTAATGACCAGTGTACCGGTGCTAATCCACGTTACCCGCTTATGAAAGAAATGAAAGAAATGTACTTAAAAGCATTTTATGAGGGATAAAGAGTAAAGGGATTGTCATAAGTCACGCATAACGAAGAGGTATACATTTAACGCTCAGTCTGCGCTCACTTTGAGCCTGTGGTCTCAAAGCTGTGCTCGACAAATTCGCTATAAATGTATACCTCTTTTTATGCTGTTTAACTTAGAAATCCCATTTTTATAATATAAAACGGCTAGTTTGAAAGAATAAAATTCCTCAAAGGAGGCATCCTCTGGGGAATTTTATCGTCCAACTGGGCATTACCTAATTCACGATATTTTCAATCCTCGCCGCAGTTTCTGGCATCCTCCCCAGAAAAGAGGCACAGCCACCACAACAAGTATTGTCTCTGCCACCAGATAAACGGCGCTAATTCTGGAAAAGTCTTTTACACGACTGTCTGTATTTATCTGCTGTATTCCATTTAAAATTTCTTTCCCATAATAAGATATATCAAAAATATTGTTTTCCGGTAAGTAGATAGCCGGTATCTGTACAAGCTGTAAAAGCAGTCCAAATCCTATTACCGCAAGAAGAAAAATACCTGCTGCAAAGCTTGTGTTTAATCTTCGCTGTGCTGTATTTTCCTTATTCTCATATACAGACATAAATTTCTTATAAGAAAAAATGCACAAGTACAGAACAAACCATAAACCGGCAAGAAAGAACCCCAGAAGCAGTATGCTGTTTCCTAACTGATGTAAACGTCCCAAATCGTTTATCTCTCCTTCCAAAGGCATTTTCATCAAGACTGCTATTTCCTGTTGTTGCTGTCCGGCTGTTTTTCCTTCATCTGCCTTTATCAGCAAATGTTCTGCCAATGTTTCTGAAGACTCTGGTATCTTGCTATAAATAACAGGGATATCAGCAGAACCTAACTGTGTCAGAACGCCTCCGTCTTCATAAACTCCACAAACTGTAAATTCTTCTCCGTTGATATATAACTGTTTCTTTCCTTCCATTTTCTCTTTAAACAGCTCTTTTGAAAGACTTTCCGGTATAACTACAGCATTTTCGTGGGGCATCTCAGCAGAAAAATATTCTCCCTCACAAAAATACAGCTTTGCATATTTCCCATAATTTGCCGTTGTTTCCTGATAATAGGCAGAAACAGATTTATTTTCTCCTTCATCTGTAACCAGCACCTTTTCTCCTGTTCCTGCTGCCGCAAATCCCTCTTGTTCTGCAAAAGAAGAAGCCTGTGCTACAGAAACCTTCAAGCCCTCAGTATCATAAATCTCAATTGCAGAGGGTATGTGATTTTTCAAATCTCCGCTGATAAAGGCTGCTGCAAAGAAAAAAAATACAGAAACAGAAAGCTGAATAATAGCACATATAAAAAATCGAAGTTTTCTTTTTCTCATTCTCCTACACACCTCACAGTCTCTCCGTCAGACAAGCTCCGACTTGGATAAATTGCCAGCCTCTGCCCTTCTAAATCTGTATTTTTCAACTGAACGAAATCATAATCTTCGCTATATACTTCTACTAAAGTTTGCTTTACATATTCTTCTGCGCCCCATGTTCCTTCTCTCCTTTGAATAAGCATCACACAAGGTTCACCATTTGAGTCCGTAAACACACCGGCAGGCGAAACCTTCACAACTGCAGTTCCATCTTCCAGCTTTTCAGCAGAAGAAACTTCTATGGTGCGGACTTCTGTCAACAGCAACGTTTCAATCCTGTGTGCCACAACCGTACACATAACCAAAATCATAAAAAGCGCTACTGCCATTCGTACTGCAAATCCTCTTGAATTCTTCATAAATCCCATCCTTTCTCTATCTACTTCACACCTGACAATTCAATTCCCTGAGTCAGTTCTTCATGAAAAAAGAAAAACAATAAAAGCATGGGTAACGCTGCCAAAACACCGCACACAAACGATAATGAAAAATTAACTTCATTGACACTGGCAAGAAATACGGAAAGAGGATATCGCAAAGTATCTCTTAAAAAAGTCATAGGTTGTTCCACCATATTCCATGTATCCACAAAGGACAAAAGAAATACACTGATAATCCCGCCTTTTCCTACGGGCATAACAACCCGAAATAATATCTGAAATGTTCCCGCACCATCCAGTTGTGCCGCATCTAAAATCTCATCCGGTATTCTTTTAAAAATCTGTGTCATAAATACAGTTCCAAAAGGCAGAAACGTCATAGGCAAAATCAAGGCAAGCCATGAGTCCAAAAGCTTTAATTCGTCCAAAATAATATAATTAGGAACAAGTGTTACCTGTATAGGCATCATCATCAATACCATTAACAGAAAAAGGATAACTTTTTTAAACGGAATGGGATATTTGGCAAATGCAAATCCTCCCAATGCACTGACAAAAATCTGACCAGCTGATATTACTATGCACAGAAAAAGGCTGTACCAAAATTTCATGAGATAATCTGTGCTTCTCAAAAACACCATATAATAACCTTCCAAAGAAAAGGCATTAGGTATGATATGAAAAGCAGCCTCAGCATTTTCCTTCTGGTTTATGACAGCTCCATAATAGCTCTCAATTTCAGATGGCGACATAAAACTGTTACACACAGTATAGATTGCAGGGAATAATACCAAAACTCCTAAAAAAAGGAAAAAGATAATACTCAAAATCTGTGATTGTCTTTTCATTCTCATTCCTCCCTGTATCTATTTTGAAGCAGATACAATCCGCATAATAGAAAAAACAACACCAGAAACAGCAGGATTGCCGCCACGCTTAATTTCTGATAGTTCAAATTTTCAAAATTGTTATTCAGGAAATGTTGTATCATATAAATACTGTCATGCGGGTGCTTTCCCCCTAAAAGAAACGCTTCACGATAAGATTTAAAAGCATTTACAATACCCATAACTGCTGCCAGAAAAAAATGTGGAGCCATCATTGGCAATGTAATAGAAACCAGCTTTTTCAAACTTCCTGCTCCTTCCACCGCCGCCGTCTGATAAAATTCCTCCGGAATGGTATTCAGACCGGATAACAACAAAATCACACTATATCCGAAGCTTTTCCATATATACAAGCCCAGTAATACATAAAAGGCACTTGGCCCTTCCATCCATTGCACCATCGGCACTCCTATGGATATCAGCCAATGATTGATAATCCCTGTCTCTGCAAAAAATACTTGAATAACCATAACAGCACTGGCTATGGGAAGCACCAAAGGCAGCAAAAGGATATAGCGGAAAAAGCGACTTCCCGCCAATCTTTTCTTTATCAGCAGTGCAATAAAAAAACTCAGCACAAGATTTAAGGTAACGCCAATAACCAGAAACCGCAGTGTATTTGCAGCTGCCAACTGAAACGCATAAGAAGAAAAAACCTCTTTGTAATTATCAAACCCTACAAAGTAAGCTCCACCCACACCAAAAGTAAAAGAATACTTCACACATATAGCAAACGGCAGCAAAAAGAAAACAAAAGTTCCCAATAAAACCGGCGCTGCCAACAAAAGTCCTGTGAGCTTTTTTCTCCTTTCCAGCAAATGATATCTATTTTTCATAGAACGCCTCCCTCTTATTCATCAAAATAGAAGCGTAATTCATCTTTTAAATTATCCAGCTTTTTCTCCACAGAACTCTCTTCACTGGTCATAAAGATTGCATCAAAAATCAGAGAATTTTCATATTGACAGAAACGAGCTGTCGTAACCTGCTGTGTAATCTGAAACAGCTCCTCTGCCTTTTTGGCAGCTTCTTCCTGATATTCTTCCGTTCCTGAACTCAGCCAATACTGATATGCCGGTACAATGGCATTGTTATTCACAGGAATAGCTGTAAATCTCTTTCCATTTCCAAATTTCTCCCAACCTGTACTTCCCTGCACTTCATCGGATAATAAAAATTCTAAAAAATCTCCTGCCTGTGAAGCATAATCACTGTTTGCCCGAACTGCCGCAAACACATTCACCTGTGCATTTACTCCTTTTTCTCCGTTTGGAAACGGAAGGAACTTAACATCTACATCAGAAGCAAAAGACCTTTTCATAAGTTCTGTTAAAGAACTCTCTGAGGAATGTCCCATTATCATCACATTGGGTAATTCCTGTGCTTCATCAAAAGAAAGCTCCTGTCTCTCTGCTAGCAGTTCTGCCATATTCTGTAATTCTTTAGAAAAAGTAATTGTCTTTTCTTCATAATCGAAAACAGACGTTCCAAAAAGTCCCGCCATATACTCTTTCATATAAAATTCCGCTGGAAATCCCTTTACTCCTGTATGAGAAGAAACCTCTTTCAGAAATTTATCCGGCTGGTCAGATGACGGCGTCCATTCTCCCAGCATCTCCTCTGTCACAGCAATTCCCGGCAGCATATATCCCAATGGTAGAAAATACTGTTTCCCGTCATCTTCCCCCGCTTTTAACACAGTTTGATTAAGCGGCATATCTGCTAATCCCTCTATCACTGTATTCAAGTCTAAAAATACTCCGTTGTAACTGCTTTTTACCATATCCGGCAATACGATATTCTCTTCATCCAAAAGAAAAACATCAGGACCTTTGCCTGCCATAATCTGCACCTGCATATCCTTCATTTCTTTCTTTATTTTTTCGTTTTCCTCCGTAGGCGCATTATCTATATGAGGAATAACTTCAACGTCAATTTCCGTTTCCGGATAAAGCTTCACGTACTTTGCGATTGCCATGGTATAAAACTCTTTCTGGCTTTCCGAAATAGCGATAATCATCTTGGAATGGTCTCTGGTGTCCTCTGTCACTTTAGGTGTTTCCTCCTTCTTGTTTCCCTCTGAAGAATTGGAAGATTTACAAGATACCAAAGATGCTACACACAATAATCCTGCCATAATAAATGCTAATTTTTTCTTCATAGACGCTACCTCCCCATTGGTTTTTAAAAATTCAATAGCCTAAATCAATCTGTTTGAAGATATTGATTTAGGCTACTATAAATAATGTTTATAACATTTTGTATTTATTAATATCTTATAAAACAAATATATAAAACTTTTATTTATTTGTTTTATCATATCATCTTTATAGCGTTTTAGCAAGATAAAATATAGTTTATGGTGTTACTGTCCCTCCATCTATGGTAGTTTCAACAATCGTAGGTTCATACAACAAAAAATTCTGATATGCACGATAATAGCAAAATACAACCGCAACAGCAGTAATAAAAATTGCCAAAATACCTGCAAATATTAACATTTGTTTTTTTCTGGAAAGCAATACAGACTGATACAATACCTGCGGCTGCTGATTACTTAAATAATCCTTTACAATATCTTCTGGGGAGCCAAAATTAGCTATGACATCTTCAAAAGTGCAATCATAATGTATTAAAGAATAATCACGTAACTGCATTTTTACATCTCTTAAAAATTTACCTTCTGCATATCCCACATTTGGAAATAATCCCCTCAGAATATAGTAATATTGTAAACAATTTTTATTTCTTATCATGTTATTTTGCCACCTCTCTGCTGACTTTATAATTGAAAATTCTCTCATTAATATCTATAACTGTTTGATAATCTGAACGCATCTCCTGAAGCTCTGCTTCTCCCAGCTCTGTTAAATGATAATAGACAACCTCCATTCTTCTTCCTACTAATTCCTTTCTTTTGGAAATAAAACCTTTATCCTCTAATCTATACAATGCCGGATACATATTCCCTGCTGTGAGTGTAATAATATTATCTGAAAGTGTATTAAATAACTGTGCCATCTCATATCCATATAAATCTCCTTCAGATAATAATTGAAGAAGTAGCATATCAAGATATCCTTTCTTAAATTTTTCACAATATTTTCCCATAAAGTTCACCTCCTCTTACAAAACATATAAGTATCGTTATTCTATAATACTTATAGTATATAAAATAATAATATATAAGTAAATATGAAAATATCTTTTCCCACCGCAAAAAATGCTCTTTCTGTATAGCAAGCCCCAGCTTCTCTATACAAAAAGAGCATTTTCTATTTTATTCTACCTCTTGAGTTCCTTCTCCAAAGTAATAATATACTTCACCATCTTCTAAATCAATTCCCTTTGCTTCTGCCAACTCCTGTACAGTCACTAATTTGTAACCCTTTTCTACCAATTCAGGGATTAAACGCAGGGACGCTTCTACAGATGATTCATGAATATCATGCATTAAAACAACAGAACCATCCTGTACATTATCCATCGTTTTCTGATAAGTAGCATCTGCATTTTTCGTCTTCCAGTCTTTTGTATCTAAGCTCCATTTTATAATCGGCATACCAGCCAATTCCTGTACGCTTTCATTAAAACTTCCACCAGGAGGTCTTAAACTATCTGCCGGAACACCTGCTGCATTTTCAATAATACTGTTGGTCTTTCCTATTTCGTCTGAAATCTCCTCAGATGACAGACTTGGAAGCATTTGATGATCGTATGTATGATTTCCTAATTCCATGCCACTGTCATATATCCTTTTTACAATATCAGGATATCTTTCTGCATTTTCACCCAGCATGAAAAATGTTGCTTTTGCATTATTTTCTTCCAGACAGTCTAAAAGCTTATCTGTGTATTTTCCCGGTCCATCATCATAAGTCAACGCTACCATTGGACGAACCTTACTGCTATCATAACGCCCTTCTTCGTCAAAATAGTAGTCTTTTCCGTCAAGTTCCAACCAACCGGTTTTTACATAGCCATTTTCATCAAAATAGTATTTTGCTCCGTCAATTTCCTTCCAACCCGCTTCAAAGAAGGTTCCGTCTGCATTTCGATACCATTTTCCTGTTTCATCTGTCTGCCAGCCAAAGATTGTCATATCGCCGGAAAGCTTCTGAATATCTGAAGCGCTCATTACCGGCTGTTTTGCTGCCGGAATTTCTCCCGTTTTTGTCTCGGCTTTTACCTCTTTGCTGATTTCTGTAGGTTTTCTCTTGCCAAAGCCCGAAGTTAATGCCGTAACCCCTTTTGCAATCAAAAAGATTGCAAGCACTAACACTCCTGCCATGGCCACAATTCGCATAAGTTTTCTACGTCTAATCTGCCTCAGACGTTCTTGTCTGCGGCGCATCATACGTGCCTGACGGCGACGCTCATACTCTTCGTCATCAAACTCATCCCCAGACCGAAATCTTTCATCGTAGTCCATAATATACTCCTCTCTTTTGTAATATACCTTTATTATACACAACCCATCTCTTCTTGTATAGGGGATTTCTGACAATTTTTCCTTTTTTTGTCCAGTTTCTTTTTTATTGTGACACAAAATTTCCCTGCATAAATTCACTTACATTCTCAGAGTTTACTTTGTAATATGGCAAGTATACATATCTCTCATTTTTAAAAGAAATATTTTCCATTCCTTCCCCTGTAATCAACGCTGCTGATAATTCTGCCATAGCTTTCGCCTGTCCCTCTTTATCGTTATACACAGTTCCCCATAATTCTTGATTTTCTACGCCTTGCAAACCGGCTTCTGTCCCGTCTATCCCTAAAAAAGCAGGCAGTGCAGCAGACGTATAATTTAATTTTTTGTAAGCATCCACAGCTCCTAATGCCATATCATCGTTATTTCCCAATACCAGTTCAATTTTGTTCTGATACTCTCCGATAATCTGCTCCATTCTGTTCTGCGCCTGCGCTCTATTCCAGTTTGCAATTTTGCAGCTAAGCTTTTCCACTTCAATTCCATTTTCTTTTAACGTGTTTACAGCATTTTCTGTCCGAATAATAGCGTCCTGATGCCCCATCTCTCCCTCCAGAACAACATACTGGATTTTTCCGTCTTTATTTTTATCAATTTGACTGTTTGCCTCTATCATTTCTACTGCCAGTTCTCCCTGCAATTTACCGGACTGCTTTGCGTCTGCCCCTACATAATATAATTTATCCCATTGGTGCAAGTCTTCTGCCACCGGTTCCCTGTTAAAAAAGATAATTGGCACTTCTCTTTCCCTTGCAAGGTCAATAATCTCTGAAGGATCTGCTCGGTCTACCAAATTTACACATAAAATATTACATCCCTCATCAAGCAATTCTTCCACTTGATCGTTCTGATTTTTCTGCACACCTGCTGCATCCTGTATAGTTACAGATACTTCCAGTTTATCACTTTCTATTTCCTTTAAACTTTCTTTAAAAATTCCAATCAATTCATTCAAATAAGTATCACTCTGATCATAATAAGTCACGCCTACATGGAGTTTTTGGAGTGTTTCTTTTTCATGACAGCCTGACAAGAGCAGCGTTGCTGCGCCAAGCAAAATTCCTATCCCCGTTAATTTTCTTTTTCGCATTCTTTACCTCACTTTACTGACTCATAGTAAAAATGACTTCCTGATTTTCCTTTGAAAACAAGTTTTCTTTTCTCATAACTGTATAAGAAATCTTTGGATTTGCACATTCATAAAACATTTTGTCAAGTTTATTCACCAGCTCTGTCAAACTCTGATACCCTACATTAAATGTATCCGGAACTACAAGACATTCTACAGCTCCCATATCCAAGTAATAAACAGCCTGAGTAGAATTTCCAATTCCATAGACAATGGCTCCATGAAGATTATTTGCCACTGCCCCTTCTCCTGCAGCAATCAGGCTATTATCATCCAAGGCAACTATAAAATCCACCTCAGGCTTACTTTCCAAAAAAGTGCTTCCCTCATCTTCTGCTTTTTTTGTATCTGACCAGATAATTTCAGCTCCTGTACCCTGCAAAGTTTCTATAAATCCCTTTTCTTTATTAAGACTGCTTTTAAAATTTCCTTCTCTTGCTAAAATACCCAGAGTTTTTCCTTCCAGATTTCCACCATAATCCTTTAAAAGTTCTTCTGCTAACGTCTTACCCATTGCATAAGCATCTGGCTGCACCACAGGAAACTCGGATATTTCATTTTTCTCTGATGGAACATCCTCAATCAGCATAATTTCCGCCTTATTGCCAATTTTTTTCAACATATTTTGCGTATCTTCTCCTGACACAGGCTGTACAATTATTCCATCTGCACCGTTTTTAATTTCCTCTTCAATTAACTTTTTTTCCTCCTCCTGACTAAGTGATGCACCTGTGCTTACCATAACCATTTCCACACCTTTATCTTCTGCTGCCATCTTCAACCCATACTTAAATGCGAACCACTGTCTATCATCTGCATTTTCTACAACTACCGATATCTGATAACTCTGCTCTTCATTTTTCTCCCGCAGCATAACAAAAGCCAGAAGAACCACCATAGTGCCCAACACAGCCTCTATGAGAATAAACATTTTTTTATCCTTCTTCATTCTCTTTCCCCTGTAGTTTTCATAATATGACCTTTTTCCAGTATTTTACAATTTTCCTCCGTATAAGGCACAGCAGGAATACGAATTGATACCCTTGTTCCCTCATCAGGTTCACTTTCTACTAACAATCCGTATTCTTTTCCAAAAACAATTTGAATACGGCTGTTGACATTTACTAATCCCACACCTGAGCCATGTTTATGAACACGGTTGCTGTCTGTCAATACAAGGGCGGCTTCTTCCTCCGGCATACCCAATCCATTATCACAAACAGCCAGAACAATCTTGTCCTCCTGCATCCTTCCTGTAACTACAATTTCTCCACTGTCATCCATACCACTTACGCCATAATTTATAGCGTTTTCCAGCAAAGGCTGCAAAATTAATTTTACTGTGCAATACGAATACACTTCTTCATCTACATCAAAAGTAACCGAAAAAGAATTCTTATAGCGAACTTTCTGAATATTCATATAGCTCTGAGCATGCTGTAATTCATCTTTAATACTTATAATAGTACGCCCTTTAGAAAGGCTGATACGAAACAGTCTTGCCAACTGAGAAATCATAAAAACAGCTTCATCATTTTTCTCCCCTTCAATCATCCACGTAATTGATTCCAACGTATTATACAGAAAATGAGGATGAATTTGACTCTGCAATGCGTCTAATTCACTCTTTCTTCTCTCATTTTGCTCTAACACAATTTTTTTCATCAAATCATCAATCTGTTCATAAGATTTCTGAATGGAATAACCTAAATGACGGATTTCCTGAGAGCCCCCAATGTAAATTTCAGGCTTCTCTCCTGCTTCATATTCCCGTACAGAATGGTTCAACTTCAAAATTGGGCTGGAAATCCTAAGAGAAACTATACGGTTAATCACTACCAGCATCATAGTCATCAACAGTATTAACATTGCCACAAAATAGCGAATATTTACCATACCATGATTAAAAGTAGAATATGGAATAACCCCTACCAGCTTCCATCCTGTATAACTCACCGTATTCACAACCACTTTTCTGTTTTCGCCTTCAAAGGTTTCATCATAAACCCCATCTTTATATGCCGAAGCCTGTCTATTGTTTTCGTCATAAATACCATCACTAATCTGTATCTGTTTCGGGTGATAAATAATCTCTCCGTTGCTGTCACATAAATAATAATATTGACCATTATTTACTTCATTAATTTGTTTCATCATTCTGGAAATGCTGGAAAAATCCATGTCTACCAATAACACACCAGACTGAGGAATTCCCCGATTTGTCAACTCTACTACTCTACTTAAAGAAATCACCCAATAATAACTCTGTGCTGTATCATTGAATAAGTTCTGAATATGAGGTGTGGAAAAATGCATATTTTCCATCTCTTCCGTAGCTTTCATGTACCATTCCTGACTGGTTACATCAGGGTCTTCCTTCTGTGCCGCTACGGGCTCTGCAGTAATCAAGCTTCCATAATTATTATACAAAGCAATACTTCTTAGATTTTCCTTATTTGCCTCATATAAAAGATTCATACCACCTTGAATTTCCTGTTTGTGACTTTCAAAATCATTTTCTTTTATTACGTTATAATAAACCGTATCAGAAATCTGACGCATACTCATCAAATATGCCTCCATATTTTCCCCTGTCTGCTCCATAAGTTTTTGGGTACTGTTTATGGTTTCCTCCCTCGCTGAATTAGAAAATCGTAAATATAAAACAATTCCTAAAATCAACATGATGGAAATAGAGACAATAGAAAAAGCCAGCATAATTGTAGTCTGGATTTCTTTTGGTTTCAGTTTTTTCAGTTGTCTGAAATACTTATTTTTCACTGTCTTTATACTCCGTTCTGTATTTAGAAGGAGATACGCCAAACTTCCGTTTAAATACATAGCTAAAATAGTTTGGATCTGTATATCCTACCTTTTTCCCGATAATATAACTTTTTTCATTGGTTTCCAACAAAAGTCTGGAAGCTCTGTCCATACGGTAATCTGTAAGATAACCGATAAAAGATTTTCCTGTTTCCTTTTTAAATATAGTAGAAAAATAGGAATTGGAAACCCCCAATGCTTCACAAATACTATCCAGAGAAAGTTCTTCATTTACATAATTATTATGAACATAATCTTTTGCTTTCTCTACAAAAGATTTCCTGGATGTATTCCGTTCGCTGAGCAGCTTTTCATGAAGAGAAACACTGATATTTACAATCCATTTTTCCAGCATATCCGGCTCCATATCCAATATTTTCCCATATAGTTCTCCCATATCTTTTGAAAGTTCATCCAGAACAATGTCATTATTAGCAGCAAAACGGCAGAATTCACTGAGCAATTCCATAATATCCAGATGATGTTGCTGTAAAGACTTTTCTTTAAATGAAATACTGTGAAGATAAGTATGTACAGCTTCCATGATTTCCGGCTCCTCTTTTAGCCTTATCATCTTAAATAAATAAGACAGTTCTGTTTCATGGCTGGAGCCCGGATTATTTTTCTCAGAAGGTGCGACTTCCTGAATATTAATCGCTCTTGAAGCACCATAAAGAACCCGGTAAGAGATGGCATCTCTGGCACTGCTGTAAGACTGGGACAAATCCAAAATATGATCACATACCTGTCCAATGCCAACGGTAACATTTGCTCCGATAATTCGATGAACATAACGGCAAAAACGATCACAATCATCTGTCAGTTCTGAAATTTCATTCTCTTTTGATAGCTGAGCAAGTAAAACTGTCTTCCCCAAATAAGAAAAGCACTTTGCTCTCCATTTTTCTCCCAGATATTCCTTCGCCTGCTTCTCAACAGAAGCTGACAGCAGCAATGGATTCATATCCTGAGGTACTTGAGAAGATGATGTATGAATAACCAGACAGCAGAAAAAAGGCCCTTCAAGAGAAATCTGATAATCAGAAAGATATTTCTCAAGTTCTTCTTCATGAATATGTCCCTCAATCAGGGTAGTATAGAAATTCGCCTGTAAAAGAGGCAGTGATTCCATATAATATTTCTTTAAGATTTCTGTATTTCGTTTTTCGCTGATTTCCTGATCCAATTTTATCTTTAACTGAGTAAATACATTGGTAAGTTCTATAGAATTTACCGGTTTTAAAATATATTCCTCCACCTCTAAGTGTACTGCTTCTTTGGCATATTCAAATTCGTCAAAGCCTGTAAAAAGCAACAGCTTTGTTCCCGGATAATCTGCTTTAATATGTCCTGCCAGCTCCATTCCATCCATATAAGGCATATTGATATCTGTCATCACTACATCCGGCTGAAATTCCTCCACCATCTCTAATGCTTTCACACCATTATTGGCATATCCGATAACAGAAAAGCCAAGACTTTCCCAATTGATTTTCTTCATGATTACCTGTATTACATCTTCTTCATCATCGACTAAAAGTACTGTATATGTATCCATTTTCCTTCTCCGTATTTTCACTCTTATTTCGCATCATTATAACATAAAAGAGCCAGACCTGCATCTGACTCTTTTAAAAAGCTGCTTATTGACTTATTGTAATTATTTCTTCTGAACGTATTTCAGACAGTCAAGTGTAACTGCTACAAGGATGATGATACCTGAGAATACGAACTGCAGGTTTGTATCAATACCAAGAATTGTCAGAGAATATGTAAGTGCTGTAAAGATAAACACACCAACTACTACGCCGGAGATTTTACCAATACCACCTGTGAAAGATACACCACCTACTACGCAGGCTGCAATGGCATCCATTTCCCATCCCTGTCCATAAGCTGCGGAACCGGAACCAACCATTCTGATACATTCAAGCCATGAACCAAATCCGTAAAGAACACCTGCCATAACGAAAGCGCCTACTGTTACACCAAATACGGAAATACCGGATACAGATGCTGCTTCTGGGTTTCCACCTACTGCATACAGATTTTTACCAAAAGTTGTTTTATTCCAGATAAACCATACAATAGCAATAGCTGCAACAGCCCACAGAATAATTGTTGGGAATCCGTTTACTTTAGGAATAACCATGTTTGGAATTGTGGATTCAATAGCACCAAAAGATACACCTTTTGTTGCGTAAGTAACAATACCAAAGATTACCAGCATGTTTGCCATAGTTGAAATAAATGGATGCATTTTAAACTTCGCTGTAAAGAAACCTGCGATTGTTGTAAAGAATGTACATAAAACAATACAAACTACTAACGCTAAAATAACTCTGACGATAACAGGCATACCTGTAAAGTCAAAAATATGACCAAATACACCACCTGTATTAATACCCTGGTGCATAATAATTGTTGCTGCTGTCATACCCATACCAACCATACGTCCGATGGAAAGGTCTGTACCAGCTAAAAGGATTAACGCTGCTACACCTAATGCAAGGAACATACGAGGAGATGCCTGCTGAAGAATATTCAATACATTATTGTAAGTTAAAAGTGGTGAACCTTTTACAATTGGTGTAATAATACACAGTGCAATAAAGATTAACAGGATAGCAATATACAATCCATTCTGCAGAAGGAAGTTTCTGCGGTTAAATGTATATTTGTAATTTTCCCATTTCTGTGCTCTTGTTTCCATGAAAGTAAACTTAGACATACGCAGTAAGTCAATCAAGTGGAACTTAAAAGAATATGCTGCATGTCTTCTGTCTTTTGCTTCCTGGAATTCTTTTTCCATTGTCATCTTAGCATCAAAGAGTCTGTTTTTATAAACATAATTTTCATCTTTGATTTCCTGATGATCGGAAAGTTTTGCCAAAGCAGCTTTATGCTCTTTTTCCAGTTCTGCCACTTTTTGCTGATGACGTGCTTTTGCAGCCGCTTTTTCTGCTGCACAGCTTGCTTTTACAGCCTGATAGTAATCTTTATCAAAATGCTCTTTTAAATACTTTTCTGCATCGGCAATCAGTTTGGAAACTTCGTCTTTATTCTTTGCTTCTACTGCTTTTGCTTTGTCCAGCTCTGTTTTGCATTTTGCAAGTCTGTCTTCTTTTTCCCCTTTTGTAAGAGTACGGTCTCTTTTAATGCTATCCATAATATTCTGGATTTCCACAATTTTATCTGTACCGTCTACTCTTAACGCATCAATTTTTTTCTGAATTTTACCAACATAATCCTCTATCGGCTGACGCAGTTTCATTTCCTGCTCAGCAGTAAGGATATTACTATTTTCGTTTGCCATATCTATTCTTCTCCCTCATTATAGGTATTTTGCACTGAGTCTTAAAAGTTCTTCCTGATTGGTCTCTTTTGTATTTACAATTCCTGAAAGATGTCCGTTAGACATGACACCAATACGGTTTGTAATACCCAGAATTTCAGGCATTTCTGAAGAAACAACGATAATCGTTTTTCCCTGTTTTGCCATTTGAATAATCAGGTCGTAAATTTCATATTTTGCACCAACATCAATTCCTCTGGTTGGTTCGTCCATCATGAATACCTGAGGACTGCGCTCCAGCCATTTACCAAAAATAACCTTCTGCTGATTACCACCTGAAAGACTGGAAATCATATCATCCGGCCCCATACATTTTGTATGCATAATTTTAATTTCGTTGGCAGTTGCTTTTACCATTTTGGCATCTGAAAGAGCCAAACCAGATTTATACTGAGGCAGGTTTGCTATTGTTGTATTAAATGTTAAATCACATTTCAGGAACAAACCATTTGCCTTTCTTTCCTCTGTAATCAAGGCAAAACCGTGATCCATTGCTTCTTTTGCACTGTTAAAGTTCATCAGCTTATTATTGAAGTAAACACGTCCTGCCGCTCTGGTACGAATACCGAAAATAGTCTCTAAAAGTTCTGTACGTCCTGCACCAACCAGACCGTAAAGTCCGAAAATTTCTCCCTCTCTTACGTCAAAGGTAATATCCTGTAAATGAGGTTCAAATTTTGTAGACAAGTGCTGAATAGATAAAATAACATCTTTTGGCACATTGTCCACCGGTGGGAAACGATTTTCCAAAGAACGACCAACCATGGCTGCAATCAGTTCATTCATATCTGTATCTTTTGAACTTTTTGTCATAACCAGATTACCGTCTCGAAGAACTGAAATCTCATCACAAATTTCAAAAATCTCATCCATTTTATGAGAAATGTAAATCAGAGAAATTCCCTGATCTCTCAACATTCTCATCATTTCAAATAGTTTATCTACTTCCTGTACTGTCAGAGAAGAAGTAGGCTCATCAAGAACAATTACTTTTGCATTATAGGAAATTGCTTTTGCAATTTCACACATCTGTCTTTGGGATACTGACATATTACGCATAGGCTGTGTCAGGTTTACAGTCATTCCCAGCTTTCTGAAAAGTTCAGAAGCTTCTTTTTTCATTCTTCCCTCGTCAACGATACCGGCAGAGTTTACCGGATATCTTCCAAGGAAAAGGTTATCCATTACGTTTCTCTCCAGACACTGGTTCAATTCCTGATGAACCATGGCAATTCCGTTTTCCAGCGCATCTTTAGGCCCTGAAAAATTAACTTCTCTGCCATCCAGAGTGATTTTTCCTTCATCTTTCTGATAAGTTCCAAAAAGACATTTCATCATTGTTGACTTACCGGCACCATTCTCACCCATAAGCCCCATAACCGATCCTCTCTTTAAGTCCAGATTGATATGATCCAGAACTCTGTTTCGGCCAAAAGACTTACTCATATTACGTATCGATAAGACAACTTCATCTTTCTTATCTGCCATTCTTTTCTACTCCTGTATCTCTATATTAGTATCTGACAGTATTTTGCCACTGTCAGATTTAAAAGAGGCTGTCGCATTAAGGGCGTATCCGAAATACTGCCTTAACACGACACCCTCTATCTCTGTCATCTTGCCACAGGTATTACTGTTTTACTTACTGCAGTAATGCTGTATAAGAAGCTGCATTGTCTGTTTTAACCATGTTAATTGCAAATGCATCATACTGGCTTGGGTTTCCAAGACGGTTTGTGATGTTGGATTCTGTCTGTCCGTCACCACCGATGTATTCAACATCAAGGTTCAAAAGATCATCATATTTCTCAAGAAGTGGCTGGTATGTAGAGCTTAAGAAGTTATCAGAAGCGTTGTAAATATTCAGCCATACTTTTTTCTTAGGAGCTTTGCTTTCATCTAACTGTTTGGATACAGCCTCAAATGTCTTAGTAGAGTCTGTGAATTCCTTATAGTTATCTGCTGTTACAGCTACGTTTAATGCATAGTAAGAACGTTCATCTGCTTTGTATACATATTCTTTATCGCTAAGAACGTTTCCTGCTTCATCTGCTGTACCGATACCTGTATCAATATCAACACCGTCTAAAGAGTTACGAAGAACACGAAGTGTTAAGTAAGCCTGTACATCTGCATGCTGGCTGATTGTTCCGCCGTATCCTTCTGCAATAGCTGCTACTGCATCACTGTTAGCATCGTATCCGAAAGTAGGAACTTTGTTTTCTTTTGACCAAGCATTGAACATAGACATTCCCATACCATCGTTATTAGAAACAACAACATCAATCTGATCACCGAAAGAAGAAGACCATGTTCCGATTGCGTTACCTGCTGTAGCTGCATCCCATGTAGCACCTGCAGAGTTTTTCATTTCCTGAGAACCTAACTCACGAACTACGAATTTCTTTCCGCCTGCTTCTAAGGAACCATCCTGAACTGCTCCCTGTTTTCCATCTACGTTTGTTCCAACTGGTTCACTGTTAATAGCGCCGTCTTTTTCTACGCCTGTTCCAAGAGCTTTACGAACACCTCTTGTACGTGCGATGGAGTCATTATGTCCGATATCACCGATTGCTAAAACATATCCGATTACGCCGTCTCCATTACGGTCAATAGTTTCTGCATTTTTTTCAATGTATTCTTTAACCATCTGACCCTGAAGTTCAGCACCCTGATTTGCATCAAATCCTACATAATAAGTATCTTTATTGAAGTTGAGAGCATTCTTATCCAGCTCACCAGTAGAACTGTTAGATGGCTGGCGGTTGAACCATACTAAAGGTTTGTCTTTGTTTGCTACATCAGAAGCTTCTGTTTTTCCACCTTCTTCTGTTTTTCCTGTTTCCTCTGTTTTGTTACCTTCTTCTTTTGCAGGTTCAGAACCACATGCAACAGCAGAAAGTCCTAATACTGCTGTCATTGCTAATACTGCTAATTTTCTCTTCATTGAAATATTCTCCCTTCACCGCACCATTTTCGTCCGTGCTTTTTATTGATATTGACACTATACACAATATCTTCAAAAGAAAACATAGAATTTTTTTTGTTTTTCATTGAAATTTTTAAGATTTTCTTAGTCATATCGCATAATATTATAGGTTTTTTTGTCGAAATATAGGCATTCCGTCTTTATTTCATCTCTATTTTATTATTTACAACGAAAAAATATAGGAAAACTGCAACTCTTTTGAGCACAATTTTCCTATATAAAACTATACACTATCTATCCCATTTATCACACAAGGAATTAATCTGGTCTGCAAACCTAGCCAAGTCTTTATTTGTACCACCTTCGTTATGGCGGATTACTGTCATTAATCTCTGTCCCGCTGCAAGTAATCTCGCAAATACTCCGGCTGCTTTTCTGCTCTTTGCTTTCTGTTCTACACGCTTAATGACAATACCTACAGTTTCTCTGGTTATTTCATTTGTTACCAAATCAACTTCTGTTCCGCTGTAAGGTGCCATTGCCTGATAGCCTAATTCATCCTCCAATCTCTTGGCAAACAAATCACAAACTGTATCATCTCCATGAGCCACGAAAACACGCTTTGGCTTTTCTTTAAAGGAAGATGCCCATTTCATAAGTCCTGCATTATCCGCATGTCCGCTAATACCGGGAAGTCTTACAATATCCGCATTTACGTGAATTTCTTCTCCAAAGATATGAACATCTTTTGCTCCTTCTACTAAAGAACGCCCTAATGTTCCCACTGCCTGATATCCTACGAACAAAATAGTAGAGTCACTTCTCCAAAGATTATGTTTTAAGTGATGTTTAATACGTCCTGCATCACACATACCACTGGCAGATAAAATTACCTTTGGTGTTTCATTGAAATTTATTGCCCTTGACTCATCACTGGTAATAGACAACTTCAATCCCGAAAATGCAATGGGATTTATTCCTTTATTGATTAACTCCATTGCTTCTTCGTCATAACATTCGCTGTAATGTTCTTTAAAAATACTGGTTGCCTGCACTGCAAGAGGACTATCCACATATACCTCAAATGCCGGAAATTCCGGCAGCATATTATCTTCTTTAATTTTTCTAAGGAAATAAAGCATTTCCTGTGTCCTTCCTACTGCAAAAGAAGGAATTACTACATTTCCGCCTCGTTTAAAGGTTCTCCTTAGAATATCAACAAGTTCTGTCACGTAATCCGGTTTTTCTCCGTGGCTCCTATCTCCATAAGTGGACTCCATAACCACATAATCTGCACTGTCCAGATATTCCGGATCTTTAATCAATGGCTGTTCCGTATTTCCAATATCTCCTGAAAATACGATTTTCCGTTCTTCTCCATCTTCTGTAATCCACAATTCAATACTAGACGAACCTAATAAATGTCCTGCGTCTACAAAACGTACTTTAATACCTTCTGCAATTTCTATTACCTGATTATAATTACACTCTACAAATTGCTGAATAACCCCTAACGCATCTTCCATGGTATAGGCAGGCACAAATTCCGACTGTCCGTTTCTCTTTGCTTTACGATTTCTCCATTCTGCCTCAAACATCTGAATATGTGCACTATCACGAAGCATAATATCACATAAATCACAAGTTGCCGCAGTTGCATAAATCGGACCGCGAAATCCTCTGGCGTGTATCAAAGGAAAATTACCGGAATGATCAATATGTGCATGTGTAAGCAATGCAAAATCCAATTCTGACGCAGCTACCGGAATATCCTGATTTTCATACTGATCGGGCCCCTGTTCCATACCACAATCCACAATAAATTTCTTGCCTGCTGCTTCTAAGAAGTAACAACTTCCAGTAACCTCATGAGCAGCCCCTATAAAAGTCAGTTTCATAGAAAAACCCCCTTTTGTGGTAAAATGAATGTTGCTATATTCATTATACCCCAGTAAAGAGGGTTTTGACAGGACTTTATATATTTTTTAGGAAATTTAATAAATTGTGGGATTAGTTAATATAGATACCATCTGTAGTTGGTGATTTACTTTCAGTTGTGCTCCCTTTTTGAGCCGCACATACAGCTTTTACACGATAATGATAGCCTCTTGTCACTTGTACATTGTAACTTTTTGTCAACAATGCTGTATTATAAGCTGTATCAGAAAAAGTTCTTATATTATACCAACTCCCATTGGAATATCTCTGTAATGTCAACTTCAAAGTCAACTTGTCACATGTTACTCTCCCATATACAGCTCCATAAACATTGACACTTCCATTTCCATTATCTGTTACTTTCGCAGTTCCTTGATTGAGAATATTCCCTCTGGCACTATTATATAAGCTCACTTCTGAGCATTTTTCGCTAATAAGTTCAAAGTTATCATTTACATCTTCCTTTAAATCATTTCCATTTGCGAAAACGGTTACATTCACTGCAAAAACTAAAACTATTGTCAATATATTTCTTAATAAAATTTTACCGCTTTTTAAAATTTTCATTTTTTCTCCTTCTTACAGCTAATATACAATATTTTTAGCTATATTCTCCATTTCCTTTTCCTTTATTTCCCCAAAAAACTCATAATAGCAGTTTTTGTACTCCCATTTCAAAGCATATATAGGCGTCTTATCTTCTTTTTCCTCTATCTTCCATAAAGTAATCTTTAATTCCGGTATAAAATCATTTTGAAAGATATCCACTAAAAAACCACTATCATTTTGATTTAAGACAGAAGCTTTATTTTCATTCAAACATGCTGTTAAAAATATTATTTGCTCACCATAGGAATACTGTAAAATTCCGGCTCCTGCCTCCTTATCTAAACTATATGTTTGGTATTCCAGTTTATCCGGCATATAGAATAATTCCGGCATTTTAATCCCTAAAGTATCTTCAATTTCCTCACGAATGTACTGTTCTGTCCTGTCACTTTCCAATACGTCAATATTATTCACTCGTGTATTCACATCATTTCCAAACAGCTCATTCATCTCCCTCATGATGTACGCTCTGTTTGCCTCACTGGTCATGGAAATGCCGAATACTCCAATTATGACTGCTGCTGCAACAGAAGCCCAACGTATCACTCTTTTTCTCCCTGTATTTCCCTGTTTGGTATTGCTTTTGTTCATATACCACTTTGCATTTTTTAATTCTTTTACTTTATTGGTGTGTTTTTCTCTATCATCTACATTTGTTACATAATTGTTTGTGTTTTCAATTGACTCACGTCTTCTAATTTCGGCCATTAATTTTTGAAAGCCCTCTTCTGTAGGTTCACATTCCAAAGATTTTGAAATTTCTTCCGCCTCTTTTTCAATTTCTTCTGCCTCTTTCAAAAATTCCTCCAAAATTTTCTGATTTAATTCTTCATCATTCAAATTTTTAGTAAAAAAGGTTTCACATTTTTTCTCATTTTCTTCTGATTTCCCCATGAAACTCCTATCTTTCCTTGACTTTTTTTCATAACTGTATCATATTATCTTATAGTTACTATTTTGAACTAATCAGGAGGAACACCATGAAACATATCGTACTTACCGGCGGTGGAACTGCCGGACACGTTACCCCAAATATAGCTATGATTCCACGTTTAAAAGAACTGGGATACAAAATTTCTTATATCGGCTCTTACGAAGGTATGGAAAGAAAGCTCATTGAAGAACTTAACATTCCTTACTATGGAATTTCTTCCGGTAAATTACGCCGTTACTTTGATGTCAAAAATTTTACTGATCCGTTCAGAGTTATAAAAGGTTTCTTTGAAGCTAAAAAATTAATGAAGCAGTTAAAACCTGATGTTGTATTCTCTAAAGGTGGATTTGTCACAGTGCCTGTTGTAATTGCAGCAAGCAAAAAACATATACCTACCTTTATCCATGAGTCTGACATGACACCGGGACTTGCAAACAAAATATCCATTCCTTTTGCAACAAAAGTTTGCTGCAACTTTCCCGAAACGGTTTCTCATCTTCCTGAGGACAAGGCTGTTCTCACAGGAACACCTATCCGTCAAGAATTACTGGAAGGAAACCCAGAAAAAGCTCTGGAGTTTACAGGTCTTTCTAAAGATAAACCTGTTATCCTTATCATAGGTGGCAGTCTTGGTGCTGCTGCTGTCAATGATGCAGTCAGAAAAATCCTCCCTGAATTATTAAAAGACTTTCAGGTAATCCACCTCTGCGGAAAAGATAAAGTTGATGAAACTTTATCTAACGTTAAGGGATATGTACAATATGAATATATCAAACAAGAACTTGCTGATTTATTTGCTCTAGCCGATCTTGTTATCTCCCGTGCAGGTGCAAATGCAATTTGTGAACTTAGTGCTTTAAACAAGCCTAACCTCTTAATTCCACTTTCCGCACGAGCAAGTCGTGGAGATCAGATTTTAAATGCCCGTTCTTTTGAACAGCTTGGTTACAGCAAAGTTCTGGAAGAAGAAGAACTTACTAATGACATATTATTAAGCGCTGTCCGTGATTTATATGAAAACCGAGAAGCTTATATTACAGCTATGTCTTCCAGTAAGCATAAGGACTCTATTCAACAGATTGTCCAGCTCTTTGAAGACGCAGTAAACAAGACTTTATAAGTCTTCAAACTTATTTCTGTAATACTTATTAATCCAAACTTTTATCCTGTGCCTTTTGGCTCTCAGACTTTCTACTGAAATGCCAAGGGCACGGGCAGTTTCTAATGCATTTTGACCTTCTACATTCATTTTCATAACAATTTCGTACCACTGACTATTTTTCTTTTCCAAATCTTCAAAAAATTTTCCCGTAAACTCTTGCATAACAAGCTTCTTTGTTGTTTCTTCCTCCACAGATGATTGTTTTTCTGAACGATTTGAAGTCCACATAATTCCTTCCTCTGCGAAAAGTTCTTCTTCATTTGAAGCTCCTGCAGTTACTTCATGTACTTGATATGATTTTCTGCAAAAGTCAATGGCTTTTCTCTTTGCATTTACTATCAACCATTGCCTATGGTATTCTTCCTGTAAAGTATCTGCTTTTTTCAAAAATGAAATAAAAACTTCTTGGCTTACGTCTTCCGCAAAGTCAATATCACGCAAAATACTATACACTACCTTTTCCACTATTTGATAATGTTGACGATAGATTTCTCGAAACTTCTCTTCTGTCATCTCTTTATCCAACTTCTAATTTTCAGATTTGAGAAAATTTTTCTAAAATCTCATCTCTATCTTCTGGTTTAAGAGTGCCTGGTTCCCATGTAATTCCCACACCATCATTTTCATTTCTCGGAATTAAATGCATGTGGAAGTGAAATACCGTCTGTCCTGCTGCTGTTCCGTTGTTTTGTACTACATTGTAGCCATCACAATTTAACACTTTTTTCATTTTCTTTGTCACTTCTTTTGCTAATACCAAAGCTTTTCCTGCCAAATCATCAGGTAATTCATACAAATTCTCAAAGTGAGCCTTTGGTAGAATTAGAGCATGGCCCTTACTGGCAGGTCCCAGATCTAAGATTACTCTAAAATCCTGATCCTCATAAAGTGTTGCGGCTGGTATTTCTCCGTTTGCAATTTTGCAAAAAATACAGTCTTTCATTTTCATAATCTCCTTTCACTTATATATCCGAATAAAAACCTGTAAATATTACTCCTGTTTTGTCGAATTTTGGCATATAAAACTATTTGCCATTTAAAAACAAGGATGTTACACTTGTTTTTGAAAAAATAAAAAGGGGGTAAATATGAACACTCAAATAAATCAATCTAATCAAAATATTACTACAAAGGAAGAACCTGATTATCGTCAGTTATATGAAGAACTTCAAGCACAACAGCAATTTACATTATCTCATATGTCTCATGAAATCCGAAATCCGGTAACATTAATCAACAGCTTTTTACAGCTATTAGAATCTCACCATCCCGAATTAAAAGAAGATAAATACTGGGGTAAAATTATGGAAAACATGGATTTTCTGAAAACGCTTCTTAATGAATTTTCCAGCTTTAATAATTCTGGAAAGCTAAATCTTCAAGAATTAGACCTATCAGAACTTCTGGAAAATCTGGTTGCTTCTAGTTTACCCACTTTAGAAAACTACAATGTTTCTCTTGTTTTAAATATTGAGCCAAATTTGCCTATCATTCAAGCAGATAAAACCAAAATGTCTCAGCTAATTTTAAATCTTTTAAGAAATTCCTCAGAAGCTATTAAAACAAAGGGAGTTATTCACTGTTCTCTAACTTCCCAAAAAAATCATCTTGTTCTTTCTATCAAAGATAATGGAAGCGGAATTCCTGTTTTATATCAAGAAGACCTTTTTGAACCATTCATTACCCATAAACAGGAAGGCACTGGTCTTGGACTTCCTATCTGCAAAAGAATTGCAGAAGCCCACAATGGAAGCATTTCTTTCCAATCTGTTCCTGAAAAAGGCACTGAATTTACCGTTCTACTGCCTATACAACAGCTTTTATAATCTTTTTTGATAACCTCTGTGATAAAAAAGAACAGATAAAATAAATCCACTCACCAATCCACCAAAGTGTGCCGCATTATCCACACCTGTACTTGTCATTCCAAAGTACAAACTTAATCCGGCCATGACAATTAATTGTCTAGTGGTAAAATTTTCAATCCTTCCTCTGTTTGCAATGACAATATAGATAAGAGCTCCAATTACCGCAAAAACTGCACCGGATGCTCCTGCTGAAATAAAATATTTGCCATTTTTTATTTCCAAATATATGGACAAAATATTTGCTCCAATACCACCAAAGAAATAAATAAGCAAATATTTTATTTTACCTATATTTCTTTCCAAACAGTCTCCCAAAAACAGCAAAACCAGCATATTATTCCCCAGATGCTGAATACCAAAATGTAAAAACATAGAGGAAATCAAACGATAATATTCATGCTCCTGTAAAACTGCTGGCATATAACAGCCCCCACAATGTAGAATATGATAGCTGTTCAATGATGAACCTGTTAATTCTACCAGTAAAAATACCAATAGATTAACAGTAATCAAAAGGGTATTTACAGGAACTTCCTTTCTCTTTCTCAAAAAATACCTAATCTCATTTTCTGTTTTGCTTCTTGGCATTCCTGAATAATTATTTTCTGTATTCATCATTCTTCCTTTACTTTTATGATTATCTATCTTTTTTGCTTGTCATTTTTATTTTACCACATTTTTCCAAACTCAGCATTAGATTTGTCAATATATAAATACCTTTTTTCTGCAAAATCAATAATATTTTCTTCTTTTAATAAATATTCAGTTTCCGGCTGCAATATTTCTCCATCTAATTCTGTTCCATTTCTTGAATTTAAGTCAATTAAAAATGTCTGATTATTACGACAAATAATTTTTGCATGAATACGGCTGATTGTAGATGCATTCAAATAGATATCTACCTTTTCTTTTTGACTCCCTATAATCGTATTCTCTTTTTCCAGAAAAAACTTCTTTCCTGTTTCTATTTCTAAAAGGTAGGATTTTCCTTTAACTTCAGGCTGTAAAAGTACAGTTTTCCCGAAATCCTCCGGTAACTCCTCCTGTTTTTCTTTCTTAATTTCCTCAAAACTATGGTTCTCAAAATCATGACTTCTATATTTCAAAATATAGATTAACACACCCATAGCAATAACAAAGGCAATAATAAAAACTGCTGCAATTCCTAAATAACGTATTCCCATGCCAGACAAATATCTTACAAAAAAGAAAACAATTCCAATTATAAAAAGAATTCCCACCACAAATATTTTTTTTACGGGAAATTCTTCTTCCTCATCATCTTTATAAAAATCATCTAAAATTTTTTCCCTTTCTTTCTGTTCTTCCTCGTTTTTTATTTTAAAATCAATATTTCTATCTTCTGTTTCACCATAAAGAAGCTGGTGTACATAATCCGGCTGAATACGATTTTCCACTGCAAGCTTATGCATACCATAACCAATTGTCACTGCACCTTTATCCTTATGCTCAATTTTGGGCAACAAATATTCTGTCAGAATACAAAATTCCTCTTCTATCGTATTTTTTTGCTCTGGAAACCAGAAAAAATAATAGGTATCTTTATCCAAATTTTTATATATATACATAGGATTTAAAAGCAGGAAATCTCGATTTAGTAAATATTCATCTAGCCTCTCTAAAGTAGCAACTATTTGCAGAAAAAGTTCTTTCAATGTATTTTTATCAAATTTCCCCTTCTCATACAGGTTTGTAAGACTCTGGCTCCCTGTAATTTCATAATAGAGATATTCTTTTCCGTTTATCCGCTGCATTTTACAGGGGAGCAATCCAGACACCTGATTTTCCAATAAAATATGAGTTTGATAATTATCTTTTAACGGATTTTCTAATGGCAAAACAGCAAAATTACAGCTCATATTTCTCTTAAAAGTAATCTCCAAAGTGTTTAACCCCCTTCTACTACTTTTTTATTTTATGTTTTGCGAAAATCTACGGTGTTTTTGTACTTTTTCAATGAAATCCACAGGCTTTATTACCTTACATCTCCACTGCTCTTTCATATTCCAATTCAAATTTTGAAATGGAATATGAAGATTTTTTTGAAACCCCACAGAAATTTCTTCTTTTCCTCCACTCACGGTATATGTTTCCTGCATATCAGCTACTCTTTTCCTTGTCTCGTTTACTCCATTTTCTTCATTTATCAAAACACGACCACTTCCATATACAGAAATCTCACAGATTTGTGCTGTTTTCCACACTTTCATCTGCGTACCCCAAATCAAAAATAAAGACGCAAAAATCACCAAAAGCCATACCCCACTTATTAATGCCATTTCCACTGTATAACTTCCTTTTAACTTTAATTTTTTTATATCATCCATACATAAGCACCTGCCATTCCCATTGTCAAGAAAGGAAGAAATGGAATTTCCCTGTCTCGTCTTCCTCTTTTCCATACAAAAATAAAAACCGCCCATAGAAAAGTAGCAAAAAGTGCTATTGATAAAATTCCTAAAGTATTGCAAAGCCCCACAGATACTCCCATAATCAAAATAATCCAGCAATCTCCATAGCCTACTGCCTCACTGGACGCTCTGCTAATTGCAAAGAAAAAAATGCCCGGAATACTTCCTATAAGAGCCGTTATCAATTTTTCATACTGATTTCCATTTTGCAAAAATATTTCTCCCAGCAATGTACCTATTACAAAAATCCCATAAAAACAAATTTTCCACAAAGCAACTGTCTTTTGCTTCCCATCTTCCACACTGCACAGAAAAAGAATACACAAATGTACCAACCATTTCATTTTCATGCTTTTATCCTCCGCATCTCTCACAGATATTCAAATGTTGTGCTTGAGATTTTTTCAGCAACTTGACATGACGTGTTAATCCACCACATGTTTTATCTTTATGATAACGATTTCCCATAGGCGTAATATAAACTATTTCAGGTTTCTCTCCTGCTTCCATACATCTCTCACAGCCATGATACTTCCCACCATATATGTTTTTCTTCTGTTCAGCCTCTGAAGAAGGCATTCCCTGTACAGAAAGACTTAAATGGCTACAGGAAGCACTGGTATGATAAACACTTTCCCAATCTGTAACATATACCATTTCTTCGGTCTGAAATAATTCTTCTTTAGATGTATAACCAATCCACGCTCTTGCCTGTCCCTGTACCTGAATTCTGACAGGAAAAGTCTGAAGACGTGTAAAAGGTGCCTGATAGAAAAAGAACGCTTTTAGAGAAATCATTCCGTTTTCATAGGAAGATTGTGACAATTTTATCCCATTGACTCCACCCATAATCCCCAGTAAATTTTCATCTGCAAGTTCTTCTTTTATCTTTTTCTTAGCATAAATCTGACAAATACGATTGCTGACTGTTCCCACCGGAGACTGTGTGTCTTCCTCATTACAATATGCGTACATTCCCAACTCTTTTGCACTTTCACACAAGATACTCTGTATCATGGTTGTTGTTCTGTATAAATCCAAAAGTCCTGCCAGTATTATCATAGCAAAAAAGAAAAGAGGCAGAACAACCGCACACTCCACAGTTAAACTTGCCTTTTGCCGGAGAACTTCCACCCCCTTTCTTTGTTTTTTCTGTTTCATGGTTTTCCACCTCCCTTTTCCTTTTTTACATATCGTAAGAATACATTCTTTCTGCCTGCCATACTTTATTTTCTGGCCCCACAATCTGAAAACTTACTGCAATAGCATCAATACAGGTATCAAAAGAAAATTTTTCCTTACCTTTTTCCAGTCTAAGATTAACCTCTATCATATCCATAATTCGCATCATCAGCTTTTGTTCTGATACACTTAACAGCAAAATCCGCAAATATCCCTCATAATCAACACCTTTTTCTGTAGAAATTCCGGTATCTGCTCTTAAATTAGAAAGCTGTGTCTTCCAACTATCTACATCTTTCACCAGAGGCACACATCCACCAGAAAGTAATGATTTTACATCTGCAATGCTTTCCATGTATGCCCATCCTGCTGCCAGAACACCTTGTACAAAAGTCATACCTTCAGGTATAAGCAAAAGAAAAGATAAAGCAGAAGCACATGCTGCAATTTCTCCTCGCTTCTGTGGATTGGTATAAAGAAACGCCAGATTACTGATTTCACGAAGAATGAGAAGTTTTTTTATAACAGAAGATAAATTTTCTCTATCACTGTTTTTTCCTCCTAAAAGATATTCCATTTCATAAGATAATGGTGCTTCTGCTCCATCTGTAAAGCTTTTAAACTTCTCAAAAGCATACTCCTGAACAAAAATCTTATCTGTAAAGTTTTCTTCTATTTCCAGCTCTTGAAATTCTCCCATTCCCTGTTGTCTTTCCCTATTTGATAAAAAAGCAGACAAGTCTACTGTTTTTTCCGATACATTTACACCATCTGGTAAAACAAAAGATAAAAACCCATTTTCTTTAAAGCTTTTTATAATTTCTAAAGGGTTATTTGTCTCTGAAATTTCCGGCATAGGAATGGTTTCTTCTGAATTTAATTCTTCCATTCCGCCATTTTTTATGTTTTCTTGTTCCTCTAACTCCTTTTTTTCTTCCTCTGTCTTTTTTAATAAAGCTTCTATACCTGCATTTCCCAAGTTTTCCTTCATATATCGAACAATTTGCTGTTTCACTGCCGCTCCATTTTTATCCGATGCTATCCGAAACCCGTCTGCTGCACATATCTGCACAGCACACTTAGTCAAACCCGACTCTAAAACAGGTCTCATATAATCCTCTAAATGATTTAATACCTGAGATATTTGCACTGTACCGGTACGATAAGAAGTATCCAGAAAAAACAAATGATACCTTTCTAAAAGTTCTCTGTCATATTCCGAAAAAAGTGAATAAAGTCCCGTATCCATACTATTGACAGCTTGCGTTCTGGCGCACGCTATTCGAGACGACTGAATACTTACTGTAATAAGCGACAACAGAACCAACAGCAAAATACTCATAGCTACTGTCATACTTCCTTTTTGCTTCACTCTTTCACCTCTATATGCTGTTACTCTGCTTCGTAATTTTAGATAAAATACTTTTTACCAAACTGGTAAGTTGTTCCTTAAAAATTAAAACCAACCCAATAAGCACAACCAGTATAAGTATAATTTCCACCACACCGACAGCGTCTTCTTCCTGCCAAAACTCCTTTAATCCTCTCATAATTCCTACCTCCTGTTATAAAAAACTAAAAAATGCGGGTATCATTAAAATCATTAACACAACAATTAACTGCAGTACCATAGGAAGCAAAAGTTTTGTGGAAGCTTCTTCCCCTCTTACCTTGGCACTGCGCTTTCGTTCATCTTCCGCCACTGCCTCCTCTCTCTCCAAAAGCTCCAAAAGGTTCTGATTGCCTTTCTTCAAATTCTGCACTAATAAAACGGACAACACTTTATATTGAGAAAGTCCACACCTTACCCCAAAACGTTCATAAGCTTCTGCTTCATATATTCCTCCTTGCATTTCTTTACAAGTACGAACAATTTCTTCATAAGCACTTCTTTCCTTCGCATGATATTTTTCCTTACTTCGCAAATATCCATCTGCAATTTTCTCCATTGCCTTTCGTATGGTAAATCCGGCACGTAAAAACAATACCAGTTTTTGAATAATATCAGGATAGTCTCGCTGCATCTCCTTTTTCACAAGTTCCTGCTTCTTTTTCTCCTTTTCCTTTTGCAAAGGATAAACACCCAGCCCTAAAACCAAAGACATTATGCAAATAATTCTCCCTGTCTCTGTCCCTGTTTTCCTATAACGGATTTCCTCTCCCCGTACTGTTTGAGGAAGATACAAAGGTTCTGAAGGATTTTCGCTTAAAAGTTCTGCCTCTTTTTGTATTTCTTTTTGCAACTTTTTCTTCTCGCTTAATGAGGGTGGATATACAGTAACCTTCTTTTGCCATATTTCTGTTCCTTCTCCAAGAGAAAGAAACGCAACGATTTCTACATTTTCTCCTTTTTCAGGAATATCTTCTCCCAATATTCCTTCCCAGCTTAATATTTCTGGATTTCCTGTGCTCCATGATATTTTTACCGGATTTCCTTCCAAAGATTGTGGAAAACGAAAATCTTTTCCTCCTTTCTTTACCTTTTTCAGCCATTTATCCAACTCTTTTTTTGCCTCTTTTATATAATGTTCTATTTCTTTTTCTGTATAGCTTTCTTCCTCTACATAGACTGTGATTTCCTGTGTCTTCCCTTGTGTTTCGGCAAAAAGTGTTTCCTCATATCCGCCTTCTCCATAAGAATTTCTTTCCAGATACTTTATATTTCTTTCTTTTTCTTCTTTTATAAAAATTCCTATTCCCAAAAGATTTCCCAACAAAATAATAAACGCTGCCATACAAAAGTTCTTTTTGTCCTTTCCCCACTCTTTAAATGTCAATCTGCGTCAGCCTCACTCCCCATTGAAACGCTGCAATATACAAAAAAAGGCAAATTGTCATAACACAAACTCCCGCCGGATTTCCATATAATACGCTTAAAAATTCCGGAGAAGTAATCTGCATATAGAAAATAATTCCCAAAGGAATAAAACTCATAATTTTCTGCTCCATTTTTCTTGATGCTAAAATGGTATCTATTTCCTTTTTTACCTGAATACGTTCCTCGATAGATGAAATACAACGATTTAAAATTCCCCGCATATTTCCTCCCATTTTCTTTGCCTGTATCAAAACGTCTGTAAAATTCAAGATATCTTCTACTCTGCTTCGAATTCCCAAATCATATAGCAGTTCCTCTAAGGATATGCTGTGTCCCAGTTGTTTTTCTATGTATGCAAACTCTCTTGCCATTTCTGCTTTTGCTCCATACATCTTTTCCAAATCTTTCCTTGCTTCTTTTATAGTATTATCTAAAGAATATCCTGCCGATATCCCTACCTGCATGGCGTTTAAAGCATCTTTAAACTGATAATTTAATCGTTTCTTCCTCAAGCGGATTTGCTGTTTTTTCCTTTGATGTATATACCAAAAAGGTAATGGAAACATAAAGAAAAAGACTATCGGACTTTTATAAAACAAATAATTTATTCCCATACAGGCACACACTGCCTCTATAAAATAAATCCCCCACTGTTGTATAGAAAGATGATAAACATCATAGTCAATTTTGTTTACAGGGCAATCCCTGCTTTTGTAAGCTTTTCGGTGTGATAAAGATGTCCCTTTTTTTCTAAGTTTGTGTTTCTGATAAATAATGGATTTAATATGACCTCACCTTCCTTTGAAATTTCTTTTATTTCACAGATTTCCAATACTTTTCTGCTTTTATCTGACATTCTTCCTAAGTGTACAAAGATATCAAAACCCGATACAATCTGACGGCGAATAACAGGTATAGGCAAATCAATTCCCATAAGTACCATGGTTTCCAGCCTGCTTACCATATCTTTACAACTATTGGCATGAATTGTACTCAGACTTCCGTCATTCCCTATATTGACAACTTGCAAAAGTTCTGCTGCCTCCTTTCCTCTCACCTCCCCTACAATAATTCTGCTTGGTCTCATACGAAGACAGGTTCTTAATAAATCTCCAATGGTAATTTCCTGAGTTTTCTCTATATTCGCCGGTCTGCATTCCAAACGAACCAGATTTTCTATACCCTGAATTTGCAATTCCGCATTATCTTCAATGGTAATTACTCTTTCATCTTTTGGAATATATTCTGATAATGCATTAAGAAATGTGGTTTTTCCTGATCCCGTTCCACCTCCTATTAAAATCGTATATCCTGCTGCCATAAGCTTTTTCAAAAAACAGGCTGCTTCTTCTGTAATGCTCTCTAACTCCAATAATTTATCCATGGTAATAGGATTTTCCGGAAATTTCCTTATGGTAAGTACCGGGCCATCCAGTGCAACCGGAGCAATCACTGCATTTATTCGCTCTCCTCCTACTAACCGTGCATCCACAATAGGCTGTAATGTATTAATTACACGGTTACATCTGGATGCCATTTGTTGAATCACATCATCCAGCTTTTCCGGAGAAGAAAAGTTTTTTCCGAAATTCTCGATTTTCCCTCCTTTTTCTATAAAAATTTTATTCCAGCCATTAATCATAATCTCTGTAACATCATCATCTTCCAATAGCTCCTCCAACACATCCATACGCCGCACAGATAAAAAAAGTGCATTTCGTAGCCTTTCCCTCTGTGCAATCGGCATATACTTCTGTTTCCCATAATGATGTAAAATTTCATCTATTATCTCTAAAACATCTTCATCTAAGTCTTTCCATGTATTTTCCAACCTTTCTACTAATATTTTTCGCAAGCTTTGGAATTCATCATTATTTTCTTCCTTCACGACTTTTCAGCACCTTTCTTACAAAGCTTCCCCAAGGGCCTATTTTTAATTCCTGCACAGTTTGTATTTCCTCTATACCTGCCTGACTGCTGCCTGAAAGAGAAACTACTTTTATTCTATCTTCTTCTATGACACCCCAATTTTTCATCAATGTATGAAACTGAGAAAGCTTACAATCTGCTATAAATCCCGATTTTACAGGCATATAAATCTCACTGCATAAATTCAACACAGAAAATAACTCATCCACCGCACTGTTGATATTCAGTATCAGCAACTGGTATCTGCCACTCTTTTTAACTGTTTCAAAAAGACTGCCCCAATGAGCAAAAGGAATGGATTTAATATCTTCCGGTGACTCCACCGGCGGCAAATACTCCATATCACCCTGTTGCTGTATCATTTCTTCTAGTTCCTCCCACAAATTTTCCTTTCCACAGCGCAGTGCATAAAAGAAATCAGTAAGATTTTTCTCATATTCCTGTAAAAATAACTGCTCCAATCCCGCAAAATCCTCCATACTGATATACAGCACTCTTTTTTCCTCTCCCAAAATCTGCGCCGCCGTCAAAGCAAATAGACAATTTACACATATATCGGAAGGTGAATAAATTCCCACAATTTTCATTCCCTGTTCTACATCAGAGTAAAAAGAAACTTGCGTTTTCTCCGTATAATATTCCATGACTTCCTTAATTACACTTTCTGCTGACTGATACTTATAGATACACTTATATGGTAATCTTTTTTCCTCTTTTTCATCGGAAAGCACCACTATGTTTTCTTGTTCTATCTGCTGTATTCTATCGTCTACATCTTTTTGTGCAATCAACAGCATAGGCGGTGACTGACTGCTCACCGAATTATAAAATTTTTCTACATCTGTAAAAGCTTCTGCACGAAAAGGAAGCTTTTTCTTGTTGTTCAAATACTCTGTAAAATTACAGGCATAATCTGTGTCTGAATCACAGACTGCAATCATATTTTTCTTCAATAAACTCCTCCTACATAAAGCATAACACTTAAAAATATCGGTACTGTAAAATGAAAGTTTTCAGGCTGATTGCCTTTTTTTATGTAACTACGCAGCACCTTACTTTGACTATATTCATAAACATAATTGAAAAAATAAGATAATCTCTCTTTAAAATTCCCACATGAAATCAGAAATGCAAAAGATAATATTCCTCCCAGAAAAAGAGAACAAAGAATAAGTTTAAACACAGCAGATACACCTAAAAAAACTCCCAGACCAGAAAGTAATTTGATGTCTCCCGCACCCAGCATTTGAAAATAAAACAACGGAAACAACAAGATACAAGGCAATAAGAAACCCAATCCACCTGATAAAGCCCCTGATATCCCATTTTCTTCAATCTGCCAGAAAGTTCCTGTCAGAAAAAACACTATAATAAATCCGTTCACCACCCTTTCTATTAAAAAATCCATGCACATAGCAATACCGGCAAAATACAACACAAGCAATGATTGTACTGACAAAAAATCACCTCTTTTATTCAATTAAAACTTTGGAAAATATCAGTCGAACGACTGTAAGAATATCTTGAAGTTGTATCTGATTATAGCCTTGCTAAAAACATTTGTAAAGAGAAATTATTACCAATTTTTCGATTTGGATAGACTACACAAAATTATCATTTGCAATCTCTGTAATTTTCAGTTAAAATATTGAATAGAAACAGTAATAAGGAGTATAGACTATGGGACTTATTATATTTTTAGGTGACAGTATTACCGATGCCGGCAGGAAAACTTCTCCTAACGAGCTGGGATTTGGTTATGTAAATATATTTTCAGAACGTTTAAAAGCTCAAAATCAGAATTGGAACATTGTTAATCGTGGTGTAGAGGGTTATGTAGTGCAAAATGTTGCAGAAACTCTCCATCGTGAATGTATTTCTTTAAAACCTGATTATATCAGCATTCTGGTAGGAGTTAATGATATCGGGCTGATTGCAAATTCCTCTGCTTCCGAACAGGATAAACTTTATATGTTGGAAGACAGTATTCGTGCCTATCATGAGATGCTTTTTGATTTATCCAGAGAAACGCAGGCAAAAGTAATTATTTTAGAACCTTTTATTCTGCCTCAACATGAAGAATATGATGACTGGATACCATGGCAGAAAAAAATGTCTAAAAACATTCAAAAACTTGCCCGTAACTATGGTGCTTACTTTATTCCTCTGCAAGCACCTCTGAATAAAAAAATTCAGGAACAGGGATATGAAAACATCACTACAGACGGTATTCATCTTACCATTCAGGGACAGCAGCTTCTCGCAGATATTGTGAAAGACTCCTTCCGTTTATAATTTTTTCAAAATTTAATTTTCTATGTAAAAAGGCGGGATATACCTCAATGTGTATATCCCGCTGCTATTTCAACAAATTTCCCCGATACAATCTCAGCTAATTCTTTTGGATTTAATTTCAAAGTTGTACCAATTCTTCCTCCGCTTACATATATTTCCTCATACGCAAGCGCACTTTCATGAATAATCGTAGGGTACTGTTTTTTCATTCCCAGTGGACTGCATCCTCCTCGTACATATCCGCTTACTTTTGTTATATCTTTTACATGGATAAGTTCTACGGATTTCTCTCCCACTGCCTTTGCCGCTTTTTTCAAATCAATTTCAAGAGCAATGGGAATAACAACCACATAGTATTCTTTACTTTTCCCTTGCACAATCAATGTTTTAAAAGACTGCTCCACAGGAGCTCCTGTTTTTTGTGCCGTATGAAGCCCATCAATAAATTCATCACACTCATATTGAAGAACTTCATAAGAAATTTTATTTTTATCTAAAATTCTCATTGCATTTGTCTTAATTTCTTTTTCCTTCTGTTTTCCCATTGCTTTACTCCTATAATTTCAAATACTTCATAAATTGTCCGTAAAGTACACATCCTACAAAAGCTGCCAAAAGCTCTGCGATTGGGAATGTAATCCATACGCCAAATAATCCCATACTTTTGGATAATAATGCAGCTAACGGAATAATAATTACTAACTGACGCAACACAGAAATCACCAGTGACTGTATTCCTTTTCCCAATGCTTCAAATGTACCGGAAAGTACACATCCTACTGTAGAAATTAAAAATCCTATAGCAATAATACGAAGCATGGGCACACCAATTCTCAGCATCTCTTGATTTGCATCAAACAGTTTCATAATAAATCCCGGAAACAGCAAGAACAGCAGCATACCTATCAGCATAATCACACCGGTTGCCTCCATACTTGCCTTTAAAGTTTCCTTCATACGTTTTTTATTTCCGGCACCATAATTATAACCCATAATCGGACGCATCCCCTGTACAACACCATTTGCCGGCATGTATACAAAAGACTGGATTTTAATATAAAGTCCAAATACTGCAATAGCTGTTGCAGAAAAAGACGCCAAAACAGAATTTAATGCTGCTACTAAAATAGACGGCAACGCCATCATAATGGCAGAAGGAATTCCCACCATATAAATTTTTTTCAAAATCGCCCCATCCAACCGGAAATCTTTTAAATTAATTTTAATAGAAGGACATTTTTTCAGGAAAAATCCCATAGAAAGTGCCGCTGCTAAAATCTGTGCGGCAACTGTTGCGATAGCTGCTCCCTGCACTCCCATAGCCGGCAATCCAAACCATCCGAAAATCAACACCGGATCCAGAATAATATTAAAAATAGCCCCTATTCCCTGAAAAAACATAGGCATAATCATATTGCCCGTTGCTTGAAATAATTTTTCAGAATATAAGTGATACATACTTCCAATACTGAAAAATAAAACAATCTGTGTATATTGACAGCTCATGTCCAAAATCTCAGGACTGTCTGTAAACGCACTGAGAAAAGGTCTTGTCAAGAAAATACCAGCAAGTACAAACAGCAACCAGTGCACTGCACAAAATATCAATCCGTGGTTTGCCGTTGTCGTAACCTCTTTGTCATCTTTTGCGCCCAATGCTCTGGAAGCACATGCACTTAAACCAATACCAAATCCACAGGATACTGCCAAAATCATATTCTGCAAAGGATATGCCAGGGAAACTGCCGTTAGAGCATCTTCACTTACTCTGGCTACATACATGCTGTCTACAATATTATACAATGCCTGTATCAACATAGAAATCATAGGCGGCACAGACATGGAAATTAAAAGTGGCATTATCTTTTTTGTACCCATTGCATTTGTATTTTTATCCATTTTATTTTCCCTCCTTTTATCCCTCATACAGCATAACGATTTCCATGTTTTTTGTCAATCATTTCATACATACCTTACTGCTTTTCGGAAATACTAAAAAAAACAGGAGGTATATCATGAATAACAAGAAAATTTCCTATTCCGACAAGTTCAATGTGGAGGCCACTTCTATTAACGATTTAGACGGCTGTGCCACAACAGAAGCTACGGGGCTCATCCCCGCCATGCCAAAATCCATTTCAGAAATCGACTCCTACAAAGAAATACTTCCCTATTCTCCTGACTGTTATGTGGAGAAAACAAGCGAAAAAAGAGAACAATAAGAGGCTGATTTTCAGCTTCTTATTGCTCTCTTAAAAAATTATTCTTCTTTTTTCTCCTCATCTACTTCTTCACCGGAAGTCTTTTCTGCACTTCCCGTTACCGGAGTTGCCACCTTTTCTGCTGCTTCCTTTAAGGCAGCTAATGTAAATTCTGCCTCCTCATCTTCTATATGAATTTTATGCTCCTTTGCTAATTCTTCCGTATAATCAGAAAGCTTATAAACTCCTGCTTTTGTAAAATCTTCATTATAATGTATTACCAATGGAACTAAACTGTAATCTTCAATAGCTACTTCGCCTGACTTTGCATCTTTTTTCAATGTGAATTCTGCCATTCCTCCCAGAAGATTTTTCAAAGATGACTGATGGCTTACAAAATTCCCCAAAGAATAATATACCAACATTTCTTTGCCATCTGGTCTTGTTATTTTTCCATATTTTTTCAGAATATGAGGATGTGAGCAGATTACCACATCAGCTCCCTGTTCTGCCAGAAAATCAATTTTTTCCTGAAGTCTTTCATCTGCGTCCTCCGTATCGCTCTTCCCTCCGTGGAGATATACAATACTTACATCTGCCTCTTTCTGTGCTTTTGTCAAATCTTCTTTGATATTTTTTTCTGAATAAGTATCTACCATATAGCTTTCTTTTTCTGAAATCGAATGGTTCTCACTTACCATAGAGCTATAATTCATCACGGCAATCTTAAAATTTTTCTTTTCAATTACCTGATACCGAGCTTCATCAGCATTATCATGTATTCCAAGATTAACAATTTTAGGATAACTTTTATCCCAAAATTCTACTGAGTCTGTAATTCCATCACTTTCTCTGTCAAATGCATGTTCCGTAGCTTGTGTGACAATATCAAATCCTGCCTTTACCAACGCATCTCCTACTTCTGTAGGTGTTGCAAAGTCAGGATATCCCGCTGCCTTATCATGCTCTTTAATAAAAGGTGTTTCCTGATTTACAGATGCTAAATCAGCCTTTTTTATATCTTCCTTAATATTTTCATATAAAAAGTCAAAATTCCAGTCCTGTTCCTTACCGGAATTAATAACAGCATCATGAATAAGATTATCTCCTACAGCTACCATACGAAGCACATTGGATTCTTCTGCTGCTGACTCTTTTTTCTTCTGTTCTTCTACTTTCTTTGCCTGTTTTTCTTCATTTTTTTTATGTATTGATGTTCCAATGGCAACGCCACCCACTACTAAGACAAGAGCGCCAATTCCCGCCAATATCATTCTCTGACGCATAATTCTCTGGCGTCTTTTTCTTTCTCTGATAATTCTTTTACGTCTTTCTATTTCCCGTCTTCTTGCTTCTTCTTCGTCTCTACGTCTCCTACGATGTTCTGTCATGATAATCTCCTTCCTTAATCATCACTTTATCTCAACATGCGAATTCTCACATAAATTTTATGAATTAATTATTTCACAATTATAATATGATTTTTAAGTTTATGTCAACTTATTTACAGAGCAAAAAGAAGATGCTGCTAAAAACAGCATCTTCCCACTAAATCAACCAATTCCTTTATAAACTAATCCTAAAATAAATACAATAATTGTTAATGGCACATATATGTATTTCGCAGTAGGTTTAAAGATTTTCGGAAGGCCTTTTTTACGTCCTTCTTCTAACTCTTCTTTTATCTTATCAAATCCTAAAATATAGTAAATAGAAATTGCTCCTAATACCGCACCAAACGGAACTACAATAATTGTAATGAAATCCATCCATGTTCCTACTTTAGCTTCTTCTTCCATGAAAAGGCCAACCAAAAGTGTCAGCCCACCGCAAAGCAATACCGCATAATTTCTTTTCAGTTTAAATTTATACTGCCAGCTTTCAATAACGGCTTCAAACATATTGATTAAAGAAGTAATTCCTGCAAAACATACGGACAGGAAAAAAATAACCGCAAACAGTCTTCCCATTGGCATCTGTTTAAAAATATTAGGAATTGTAACAAACATTAAAGATGGACCTGCAGAAGGCTCAATACCAAAAGCAAATACCGCCGGCATAATTGCCAATGCTGAAAGCATAGCTGCGACTGTATCAAAAAATGCAGTCTGCATAGAAGCTTTTGGAATATCTTCTTTCTTGCTTAAATAAGAACCATAAACAATCATTCCAGAACCTGTAATAGATAAAGAGAAAAATGCCTGTCCCATAGCCATTACCCATGTATCAATATTTGCCAGTGCCTCCCATTTTGGTACAAATAAAAATTTATATCCTTCTCTTGCTCCCGGAAGGAAGAATACTCTGACTGCCAGTATTGCAAACAAGATAAAAAACAGCGGCATAAGTATTTTATTCGCTTTTTCAATCTGTGTAGCTGCTCCAATGAGAAGTACAACTACTGTAATAACAATTACAAGCACATGCCATGGTACATTACCCATGTGAGCAGTAATCTCTGCAAAATATTCTGCTGCATCCTGTTCTAAAACTGTATTTGTAACTGAACCCCACAAAAATCTCAAAACCCATCCGATAATAGCAGAATATCCAATGGCAATTCCAAGAGATCCTAAAAGTGGTATCCAGCCTAAAACTTTCCCTACTTTTTCTTTCTTTTTCTCTCCCCAACAAAGTTCGTAAGAACCCAGTGTTCCTGTACCTGCCTTTCTACCAATTGCAAACTCTGCTGAAAGCCCTACAAAACCAAACAGGCAAATAAAGAAAATATATGGAATTAAAAAGGCAGCTCCTCCATATTCTCCCAATCGATAAGGAAACATCCAAATATTTCCCAAACCTACCGCTGAGCCTACACAAGCCAATACAAAGCCCAGCGAGTTTGTAAAACTCCCATTTTTGTGATTATGCATATTTTTCCCTCCTACCTCTCAATAACCTACTCCTATTCGCAATATCACTAATCGCTGCGTTAAATTGTAAAACTATACTTCATCAATGTAACAAAGAATACAAGAAAAGTCAACATGATATCACTCTTTTTATGACGTTTTTTTTGCAGAAACATGGTATAATATTTGCACAATATGCTAAATTATACTTGCAAGGGGGACTTTTCTAATGGATATTTTCACTTTTGTTCTGGAAATTATTGGTACAGTGGCGTTTGCCTCATCCGGTGCCATGCTTGCGATTGAGAAAAAAATGGATATTTTTGGAGTAAATATTTTAGGTGCCACAACAGCAGTGGGCGGTGGTATTATGAGAGATGTAATTTTAGGTATAACACCTCCTACTGCTTTTGCCCAGCCTGTGTATATTTTATTCGCAATTATTACGTCTACTTTATTATTTACTATTGTGTATACCAATCCAGAAATTATCCATTCTAAAATCAAAAATAAATTTTATGACAAGGTAATGCTCTGGTGTGATACCGTGGGATTAGGCATTTTTACAGTTGTAGGAATTCAAAGTGCTTCCCGCCATGTTACTGACGATAATTCTTTCTTTTTCCTTTTTATCGGTGTCCTTACCGGTGTAGGAGGCGGTGTTATCCGTGATATTATGGCCAGTGAAACACCGTATATTTTAGTACGTGAAGTCTATGCAAGCGCCTCTATTGCCGGAGGAATTGTCTGTATTGTATGCCGAAATACAGTAGGAGAAGCTGCAGGACTTATTTTTGGTCTGATTGTAACTGTAGTAATACGTGCTCTTGCTGCACATTTTCATTGGAATCTGCTTCGTATTCATTGACTCAGTTTTAAATCATGGTATAATATTTGCACAAAGTGCAAATTAAAAAAGCAAAGGAGATGTTTCATACATGAGTAAAATCGATGAAGTAAGAAAAGCTATGGTCACAGCCATGAAAGCAGGGGACAAAGAACGTAAAGAGTCTCTTTCTATGCTGCTGTCTGCATTAAAAAATAAGGCTATTGACAAACGTGAGGATTTAACAGAAGCAGAAGAAAACGAAGTTGTCTTAAAAGAAATTAAACAGACAAAAGAAACTCTTGAGCTTACACCAAAGGACAGAACAGAAATCATTGAAGAATGTACAAAACGTATTGCTGTTTATGAAGAATTTGCCCCAAAAATGCTGAGCGAAGACGAAATTAAAGAAGTTATTCAGGGCGTATTAAGCGAACTTTCTATAGAAATACCAACCGGAAAAGACAAAGGTAAAATCATGAAAGTGCTGATGCCTAAGGTAAAAGGAATTGCTGACGGCAAGCTGGTAAATCAGGTTCTTGCATCTATGATGCAGTAAATAAATAAGGATTATCTGTAGTTTAAAACAGGAATATCTATATATTCTACGCTTAATCTGCGTATATAGATATTCCTGATTTTTATTTTATGCAACAAAAAACACCGTCCCCACAGCTCTCTTGTCTGCAAAAACAGTGCTTTTTAATGCGCCTTCAGGGACTCGAACCCTGGACAAATAGATTAAGAGTCTACTGCTCTACCAACTGAGCTAAAGGCGCTTATTTATTTTGTTTTTCTTAATGCAAAAAATATTATACCTGATACATTTTAAAAAAGCAAGCATATTTTTATACTTTTTTTGTTTTTTTAAAGAAACATTTTAGAAATATTTTATGTATATCCTATAGGGTGTCTGAAAATATCTCATCTTTCTCAAACACCCCTCCTTTTTATTTTCTTTTCACCTTTACAGAATGAAGAGTCTTTTCTACCTCTTCAATAGACTTTAAAACTTCCGAAGCCTTTGTTTTTTGCCTTCTGTTTTGATAAGCCCATTGAAAAACAGCATCCTTTATACCTCTCTTTCCTTTCATTACAGGCACTCCCAAACTCATTCTTCTATTATATACAGTTTATTGTCCTGCAATCAATTTGTGAATAGGATTTCCCTGTGATGAAAATTTCTCCTCATATTCTGTCATCACATTTCCTTCATTCATTTCTTCATCATGATGCAAATCAAAGGTATGAGCCAAAAGCTTCCATCCTGATTCTTTTACTTCTTCCAAGGAAAATTCAAATAATTCTCTGTTATCGGTCTTAAATTCCACTACGCCTTCCTTTGCCAATACCTGTTGGTATCTCTCCAGAAACTGACGGGAGGTTAATCTGCGTTTTGCGTGCCTTTCCTTTGGCCACGGATCTGAAAAATTCAAATAAATCTTTTTTACCTCTCCTTTTTCAAATACAAGAGGCAGTTCCCTTGCATCCATACGAATGAAAAATAGATTTTTTAAAACTTTTCCTTCTTTTTCCTGCTCCTCTCTTTTCTGAAGCGCTCGCAGCAAAACACTGTCATACATTTCAATTCCAATAAAATTCACCTCAGGATAAAGCTCTGCCAAAGTCATAATAAAGCGACCTTTCCCCATTCCAACTTCAATATGAACAGGGTGATCATTCCCAAAAACTTCTGACCATCTTCCTTTTTTTTCCTGTATATCATGGATTACATATCTGCTATCTTCAATGGCATCTTTTGCCCCCGGTATATTTCTCAATCGCATTCGATATTCCTACCTTTCTAATTATTCTATAAAAGTATAACCGATACCCTATCTCCTGTCAAAGCCACAATAAATCCTGTGGTTTTTTTTTTGAAATAGTGTATAATAAGATGGACAAAACAAAAAAGGAGAAAAGCCTATGGAAGACATTATCAACAAGCTTGCAGAAATAGAAGCTGCCGCCTCACATATCATGGAAGATGTTTCAGAGCAGAAGAAGCAACTGGCACAGCAATATGAAGAAGCTGTCCAGAAATTTGATGCCAACATAGACATGGAAATCCAAAACCGCTCAGATACTATTCGGCAGGAATTGGAAATCCAGATGAAAAAGGAACTGGAAAATCAAAGAAATGAGTCTGAACAAATTTTAACCCAACTGGAAGCCTACTATACCAAGTGTCATACAAACATGGCAAAAGAAATCTATGACAGAATATTAAGGATGTGAGAATATGGGAAGTCTACTTTCTTACAGCGGTCTGTCTACAAAAGTACGGGCCATGCAGAGCAAGCTTATAAAAGAAGCGCAATATCAGGAAATTGCCCAAATGCATTCTGTCACTGCTATTGTTTCTTATTTAAAAAAGCAGCCGGGATTTCAAGACCTTTGGGCAGATTTAGATGAAAACAGCCTCCACAGAGGTGATGTTGAAAAGCTTCTTATTCATACCATTTATCAAAATTTTGCCAAATTATATCGTTTCGCCAATCCGGAACAGCGAACATTTATGGCATTATATTTTAAGCGCTATGAGCTGGAAATCATGAAAGAATGTCTTAGAAAAGTCTTTGACCAGGGACATGCTGAACTGGATCTTTCACTTTTCAAAGATTTTTTTGATCGTCATTCAAAACTGAATATTGAAAAATTGGCAAATTCTTCTACTGTAGAAGAATTTATTTCTGGTCTGGAAGGATCGGAATATTATAAGCCACTGAAAAAGCTGGGAAATGATTACACTCCCAGAATTTTTGATTATGGTATGGCACTGGACCAGTATTACTTTGCCAATATCTGGTCTGTAAAAGAAAAGATTTTCAAAAAACGAGATTTACAGGAAATTACAAAAGCATACGGAAATAAATTTGACATGTTAAATCTTCAGTGGATTTATCGTTCAAAAAAATATTATCACATGACACCTGCTGATATCTATGCACTGTTAATTCCTGTGCATTATCGCCTTAGTCGAAAAGATATTTCCGCATTGGTGGAATCCGCGGATGAAGAAGAATTTAAACATATCCTGGATACTACCTATTATAAAAAACGTTTTCCTGACCTTGTTCCGGAAAAACTGGAATCATTTTACAATCTAAATTTAAAAACCATTCTGGAAACAGAGTCCAGAAAATATCCTCACTCAGTAATTATGCTGTATTCTTACCTCTATCACAAAGAACACGAGGTAGACCGACTGACTACAGCTGTGGAATGTGTCCGTTATGGATTATCTCCTGCTGAGATTTTGGATTATATTGCTAAAACTTAAGAACCGGAGGTGATTACATGATTGAGAAAATGAAATTCCTAAGCATTACCGGTCCAAAATCCGATATTGACCGCGTGGTAAATGAATATCTTTCCAAGTATGAAATTCATCTTGAAAATGCAATGGCACAGTTGAATCAAGTACAACATTTGTCGCCATATATTCAGATAAACCCTTACAAGGATTTGCTAAACCGCATCAATGAATTTGCCGGACAGCTTACGGATACAGAGCATACTTCTTTATGCGATATTTCTCTGGAAGAAATTCAGCCCCTTGTAGATACTTTAAATGAAAAAATTTCAAAAATCAAAAAACGATGTGATGAACTTAATGAAAAACGTTCTTCTGTCGTTGAAGATTTAAAATGTGTTACACCTTTTCTTACCCTGCCTCAGGATTTAGACAAGCTAATACATTATCGCTTTGTACAGGTACGTTTTGGACGTATTCCTGTAGAATATTATGAAAAATTTAAAGAATATGTTTACGACAATCTGGACACCATCTTTTTTCCCTGTCATCAAGATGATTATGTATGGGGAATTTATTTTGTCCTCTGGACAAAGATGGAACAGGTAGACGCTGTATTTTCTTCTATGCATTTTGAACGCATTTATTTGAAAAAGGATTACTACTATGGTACTCCTCAAAAGCTTCATAATGACCTGAAAAATCAATTAAATGCTATTGATGAAGAATTAAATGACTGCCATCAGGCAATCCAAGATCTTTTAAACGGTGATGCTAGTGCTATTCTTTCTGCACAGGCTGCTTTAAATGCTCTTTCTACTAACTTCGATGTACGAAAAGTAGCTGCCTGCGTACAGGAGCATCAAGAAACCTTCTATATTTTATGCGGATGGATGAGTGAAAAGGACACTTCTTCTTTTATGAAAGAAGTTGAAAATGACTCTAATTTATTTTGCGTAATAGAAGATGATAACAATAAAATCAGTTGCAAGCCACCTACAAAACTGAAAAATCCAAAGATTTTCAAGCCTTTTGAAATGTATATTAAAATGTATGGACTTCCTGATTATCATGAATTAGATCCTACAATTTTCGTAGCGCTGACTTATTCCTTTATCTTCGGTGTTATGTTTGGAGATGTGGGACAGGGACTTTTACTGGCAATTGGAGGTTTTGCACTGTATAAATGGAAACAGGTTACTTTAGGAGCAATCATCGGAACTGCAGGTATCTTTTCTACCTTCTTTGGTTTCATGTTCGGCAGTATTTTTGGCTTTGAACATACCATTAATGCTCTATGGCTAAGACCTGTAGAAGCTATGATGCTGGTTCCCGGACTTGGACAAATGAATACCATTTTCGTTGTTGCTATTGTTTTTGGTATGTTCCTCATCCTTGTGACCATGATTTTCCACATTATCAATGCGGTACGTACTCATGACACAGAGGGTATCTGGTTTGACCAAAACTCTGTCTGCGGACTTGTTTTTTATGGAACTTTAACCGTATCTGCTCTTTTATTCCTCACAGGAAAATCACTGCCTGCTGCCATTATCTTAATTGTAATGTTTGCAGTTCCTCTTGTGATTATCATGTTAAAAGAACCAATTACTCACATTGTGGAAAAGAAAACTCCTGTGATTGAGGGCAGCAAGCCTATGTTTTTTGTACAGAGTTTCTTTGAACTGTTTGAAATTATGTTAAGTTTTCTTTCCAACACTCTTTCCTTCGTGCGTATCGGCGCCTTTGCTGTCAGCCACGCTGCTATGATGGGCGTTGTTATGATGCTGGCAGGTGCTGAAAGCGGCGGAAGTATTAACTGGCTGATTGTCATTGGAGGTAATATTTTTGTATGTGCCATGGAAGGCCTGATTGTAGGTATTCAGGTACTTCGTCTGGAATATTACGAAATGTTCAGCCGTTTCTATAAGGGTACAGGAAAAGAATTTAAACCATTTTTAAAACATGTAAACAACACGAAATCTGCTGACCACGCTTAATGGCTCAGATTGTTTAATATTTAGGAGGACATTATTATGACAACTATCATTCAAATTCTTACTGCAGCAGCTTTAGTTTTAAGCATTATCGTTCCTTTCGGAGCATTCTTTCTGGGAGAAAAAACAAAAAAACGCTACAAAAAATCTCTTGCATGCAACTGCTTTTTCTTCTTTGGAAGCCTTCTTGTAGCCACTATTGTAATGTTCGCCGGAACAGCCAGCGTTCATGCTGCAACTGCTGCCGGAACTTCTGACCTTGCAACAGGTCTTGGCTACATTGGTGCTGCTTTAGTTACCGGTCTTTCCGGTATCGGTTCAGGTATTGCCGTTGCAAGTTCTGCAAGTGCTGCTTTAGGTGCTATCAGCGAAGATGGTTCTTTATTCGGTAAATCCATGATTTTCGTAGCCATGGCAGAAGGTATTGCCTTATATGGTCTGATTATTTCTTTCATGATTCTTGGTAAATTAGGCTGATTTCGATACGGAAGGATGATTTCCAATGAAAATGTTTTTAATCAGTGATAATATTGACACCTACACCGGTATGCGCCTTGCAGGCGTAGAAGGTGTGGTTGTCCACGAAAGAGAGGAACTTCATCATGCTTTGGAGGAAGCCATTAATAACAAAGAAAATGGCATTATTCTTCTCACAGAAAAATTCGGAAAAGAATTTCCTGACATTATTGATGATGTACGCTTGAACCACAAGCTGCCTCTGCTTATTGAAATTCCCGACCGTCATGGGACTGGACGGGCGCCTGACTTCATTACTTCTTATGTAAACGAAGCCATCGGACTAAAATTATGACAAGAAGGTGATGTGTATGACAACAGAAGAAAAATTGCAGCATTTCTATGAAGTTTCCATGGATACTGCCAGAGAAGAAGCGACAAAAGTATTGGATGAATACAAGGCTGCTCTGGAAACAGAAATGGAACGCCATAAACAGGAAAAGCAGGCTGCTTCTGAAAGTCAGTTCAAAATAGACTCAGACAACGCAGCCCGAGAAATCAACAAAGCACTTTCCGCAGAGCATCTCCATATTAAAAGAAAGCTTTCCAAAAAACAGCAGAAATTAAAAGAAAGTATTTTTGCTGAAGTAGAAGATTTACTGGAAGACTTCTCCAAAAAGCCAGAATATATAGACTGGTTGGAGGATAAAATAAAACAGTCTTTAGAAATTGCTGAAAATGACTCTGTACAAATCTATCTGACTGCAAAGGACTCTGCAAAAGCAGAAGAATTGAAAAAGCGTACCGGAATTACTCCTCTCATCTCCGAAACAAATTTTTTAGGTGGTATAAGAGCTGTTATTCCTGAAAAAAATATTTTAATTGACAATACGTTCCTGACTGCTTTCGAAAATGAAAAGGAACGTTTCAATTTCGATGGAGGATTTACCCATGAGTAAAACTGCTGAAATTTACGGCATCAATGGTCCTGTTATCTATTTAAAAGGCAACACAGGATTTAAAATGTCGGAAATGGTTTATGTAGGAGAGGAAAATCTGGTGGGCGAAGTTATCTCCCTGAAAAAGGAAGCCACAACGGTTCAGGTATTTGAGGAAACCAGCGGACTTCGTCCGGGAGAAACTGTAACTGCCAGTGGTGATGCCATTTCCGTCACACTGGGACCTGGTATTTTAAATAATATTTTTGATGGTATTCAAAGACCTCTTTCCGTTATTGCCGAACAATCCGGAAAATATATTTCCAGAGGTATGCAGGTAGACTCTCTGGATACAGAAAAACTTTGGGATGTGCATATTACTGTTTCTGAAGGTATGGAAGTCTATGGTGGAACTATTATTGCAGAAGTTCCTGAAACAGAGTCTATTGTGCATAAATCTATGGTTCCGCCAAACATTCACGGAGTAGTAAAATCCGTTGTTCCTGACGGAAAATACAATATTACTCAAACTATTGCCGTCCTGACTTTACAAGACGGCTCTGAATATGAATTAAAGCTTGCGCAAAAATGGCCAATTCGTATTCCAAGACCTACAAGTAAACGTTATCCCGCATCCAAACCCCTTGTAACAGGACAGCGTATTTTGGATACTCTGTTTCCTATTGCAAAAGGTGGTACTGCTGCCGTTCCCGGTGGATTTGGTACCGGTAAAACCATGACACAGCACCAAATTGCCAAATGGTCTGATGCCGATATTATTCTTTACATTGGTTGCGGTGAACGTGGAAATGAAATGACACAAGTATTGGAAGACTTCTCCAAACTTCACGATCCTAAAACAGGAAATTCTTTAATGGCACGTACTTCCTTAATTGCCAATACTTCCAACATGCCTGTTGCTGCCCGTGAGGCATCTATCTATACGGGTATTACTCTTGCGGAATACTATCGTGACATGGGATATGATGTTGCAATTATGGCTGACTCCACATCCAGATGGGCAGAAGCTTTACGTGAATTATCCGGTCGTTTGGAAGAAATGCCTGCAGAAGAAGGCTTTCCTGCTTACCTTGCATCCCGCCTTTCTGCTTTCTATGAAAGAGCCGGCATGATGCAAAATCTGAATGGTACAGAAGGCTCTGTATCCATTATCGGTGCAGTTTCTCCTCAGGGCGGTGACTTCTCCGAACCAGTAACACAAAATACAAAACGTTTTGTCCGTTGCTTCTGGGGACTGGATAAATCTCTGGCTTATGCAAGACACTTTCCTGCTATTCACTGGCTCACCAGCTACAGTGAATATTTAGGCGATTTATCTTACTGGTACAGCGAAAATGTTTCCCCGAAATTTGTAGAGTACAGAAATCGCATTATGGCAATTTTAAACTCTGAAAGCAGCTTAATGGAAATCGTAAAGCTGATTGGAAGTGACGTACTTCCTGACGATCAGAAATTGACTTTGGAAATTGCAAGAGTCATTCGTCTGGGATTTTTACAGCAAAATGCCTTCCATCCTGACGACACCTGTGTTTCTCTGGAAAAGCAATTTAAAATGATGGAAGTTATTCTGTATTTATATAAAAAATGCCGTGCTCTCATTGCAATGGGCATGCCTATGTCTGTACTAAAACAGGAAAACATCTTTGAAAAAATCATTTCAATTAAATATGATGTACCCAACGACCATCTGGAAATGATGGATGATTATAAAAAAGCTGTTAAAGATTTCTATAACACAGTAATGGAAAAGAATGGATAAGGAGGGACTGATTTATGGCAATCGAATATTTGGGCTTAAGTGAAATCAATGGCCCTCTGGTAGTTTTAGAAGGAGTAAAAAATGCCTCCTTTGACGAAATTGTAGAATTTCGAGTAGATGACGGCAGCAAAAAGCTGGGACGTATTGTAGAAATATATGAAGAAAAAGCCGTTATTCAGGTGTTTGAGGGAACAGAAAATATGTCACTTTCCAACACCCACACCCGCCTCAGCGGACATCCTATGGAAGTAGAACTTTCTCCTGATATTCTGGGACGTACCTTTAACGGTATCGGAAAACCTATTGATGGATTAGGTTCTGTTATTCCTGAAATGAAACTGAACATTAACGGACTTCCGTTAAACCCTGTTACAAGAGAATATCCACGAAACTTTATTCAGACAGGTATTTCTGCCATTGACGGATTGACAACTTTAATCCGTGGTCAGAAGCTTCCGATTTTCTCAGGAAACGGACTTCCTCACGACCAGCTTGCAGCGCAGATTGTACAACAGGCTTCTTTGGGAAGCAACAGTGATGAAAAATTTGCCATTGTTTTTGCTGCAATGGGTGTTAAATACGATGTAGCGGAATTTTTCCGTCGTACTTTCGAGGAAAGCGGTGTATCTGACCACGTTGTTATGTATCTGAATTTGGCAAATGATCCTGTAGTAGAACGTCTGATTACGCCAAAAGTTGCTCTTACTGCTGCGGAATATCTGGCTTTTGAAAAGGGTATGCACATTCTTGTTATCCTTACAGACATTACTTCTTTCTGTGAAGCAATGCGTGAAGTTTCTTCTTCCAAAGGAGAAATTCCTTCCAGAAAGGGATATCCGGGATATTTGTACAGTGAGCTAGCAACCCTTTATGAAAGAGCCGGTATTGTAAGAGGCGGTACAGGTTCTGTAACACAGATACCAATTCTTACTATGCCAAATGATGATATTACCCATCCAATTCCTGACTTAACAGGTTATATTACAGAAGGACAGATTGTACTGGATCGTCAGCTTCACGGACAGGCAATTTATCCGCCTATTAACGTACTTCCTTCTCTGTCACGTCTTATGAAAGACGGCATTGGTGAAGGCTTTACAAGGGAAGATCATCAGGACGTTGCAAACCAGCTTTTCTCCTGCTATGCAAAGGTAGGGGATGCAAGAGCTCTGGCATCTGTTATCGGTGAAGATGAACTGTCACCTCTGGATAAAAAATATTTGGAGTTCGGTACTGCCTTTGAAGAAAACTTTGTTGGACAAAGAGCGGATGAAAACAGAACTATTCAGGAAACTCTGGATAAGGGTTGGAAACTTCTTTCTATGATACCAAGAGAAGAACTGGATCGTATCGACACCAAAATTCTGGATAAATATTATCCTGAAAACGTAGAAAAGTAAAAGGGGGGATTTTGTGGATCCGAATACATTTCCCACCAAAGGGAACCTGATACTTGCAAAAAACTCGCTCGCTCTTTCAAAACAAGGTTTTGATTTAATGGATAAGAAACGAAATATCCTCATTCGAGAGCTGATGGATTTGATTGAGCAGGCAAAGGATATTCAGTCCCAGATTGATGTTACCTTCCGTACTGCTTATTCTGCTCTGCAAAAGGCAAATATGGAAATCGGCATCAGTCATGTACAGGAAATTTCCAGAACTGTACCTGTAGAAAACTCCATTTCTATAAAAACGCGAAGTGTTATGGGTACGGAAATTCCTCTGGTGCGTTCTGAGCCTATTTCTAATGAGCCCACATATTCCTACTATGGAACAAAGGCTTCTCTTGACGAAGCTCATGCTGCTTTTGAAAAGGTAAAGGATTTAACCATTCGCCTGTCCATGGTAGAGAATTCTGCTTATCGGTTGGCTGTCAATATTAAAAAGACGCAGAAACGTGCCAATGCACTGAAAAATATTACAATTCCCAAATATGAAGCGCTTACAAAGAGCATTTCAAACGCATTGGAAGAAAAAGAACGAGAGGAATTTACCCGTTTAAAGGTTATTAAAAGAATGCAGGGGAATTAAAATAGAGACCATTTTGACGAATTTGTTTCCGTGAAAATGGTCTCTTTATTTTTATTTCCTATTCCAGTTCTTCTTTAATGGTATTATAAATCACCCAATTTGTGGCATCTATACGAATTCTTTTGTCACCTATCGGTGCATTATCGGCATTATCAGAACCATACACATACACCAAAGAAGCGTTTTCGGAAAATTCTTCCCACGTATCCTCTGAAAGACGTGTCATAGGAATTTCCCATAATTTCTCATATTCTTCTTCCTGCCCCTTTGGAATGACATCACTGACCTTTTTATCTGCCCACAAGGCTAAATGCTCATCTGCTTCATAATCGTATCTTTGCATATCACTGTCTAATAACGTACCAATCATATCAAAATCAGTCACTTTATCTGTTGTTTTCCCAAAAGACTGTTCCATATTTTTCCGAACTTCTTTCATATCTGTATCATCTGGATACATCACATCAATTCGATGCAATTTTTGTGTTTTACCACTGACTGTCATATCCATAAAATTAAAACTGATGTGGTCTGTCTTTGCTCCAAATATTTCCCGTCCGTCTCGAAGTATAAATGCAGAGCCGTAAGTGCCCTCCTGTATGTCGTCTAAATCATCTCGCTCTACTTGATATGCTTCCATGGTTTCTTCCATAGTCATTCCCCAAGGTGTATTTTCCAGTTCAAAATGCTCGTTCTTTGCCCCGTTACAGCTACATAAAAGCAATGCGGCTGCTCCCGTTAAGAAAAAGAAAGATATCCTTCTCCTCATGAAAAAACCTCCTCTCAATAAAGAACCAAAAGTTCTTGAAAGCTATAAATATTTGCGGTATAATTAACATATAAAGAAAGTACCCACTCCAAAGTGGATACCTCTCGAGAATGGGTTATTTGTCCTTACGGACACCGCCTATCCCGTTGGCAGACGGGGTAGGCATTTTTATTTTCGCTTGTCTCTCTTATCGAGAAAGGTAAGCAACGCAATAATCAAACCGCCAAAGGAAATCAGCAAAGCTAATATTCCAAGAAAAATCATAATGATTTCGTATGCTGTCATATGCGCCACCTCCCTTCCTATGTATTCCGGTAATCCGGTCTATTGGCTCGGGAGGCTACCACCCTGTCATGGGCACTTTCGTATTTAAAAGTCTATCATAACCATAACTCTATTTCAATATCCAATCCTCTTGAAGTATTTACTTTTCAAATCGCAGCTTGCCCTATAAATTTTCCTAATAAAATAAAGCTGTCATATCAAGCATCTGGTATATCTATACACTTTAATTAACAGATGTATAAACATTCTCCAGATGCTTTCTACAACAGCTTCTTACATCGTAATCGTAAATTTACTTCCCACTCCCGGTGTACTTTCCACATCAACCTTAGCGCCTAAATACATGCAGCCGTGTTTTACAATGGAAAGCCCCAGTCCTGTACCGCCGATTGCCTTCGAATGGCTCTTATCCACGCGGTAAAATCTTTCAAACACCCGTGACTGTTCTCCCTCAGGTATTCCAATTCCAGTATCTTCCACTGAAATTTTCACTTTATTATCTTCTTCTTTCAATGTGACCGTCAAACTTCCACCCTGTTTATTATACTTTAACCCATTTTCACAGAGATTGAAAAGAACTTCATCTAAAATCATCCTTACTGTAGATACCTGAACATGAGGGCCATCCAGATAAAGTTTAATATCCTTTTCTTTTGCACTGTGTTCTATACGGTGAAGAACCTCTTTAGAAAGCTGGTACAAATCCACCTGTTCTTTCTGATAAGCAAGTTCACCTTCATCCAGCTGAGAAATCTTAATTACATCATTTACCAGTGTAATTAATCTCTGTGCTTCTTTAAAAATACGACTGGCAAATACTTTGGTATCTTCTGGCTTAACAAATCCATCTTTAATAATTTCGGCAAAGCCTGAAATTGAAGTAAGAGGTGTTTTCAATTCATGAGAAACATTTGCTGTAAATTCTCTGCGTAATTGCTCTCCACGCATACGCTCTGTCACATCAAGAATAATAATAACTGCTCCTGTTACTTCTTTATCCTGCCATACAGGATTAGCTGCAATCTGGCAGTTTCTTTCCTGAAATTCCATCATTTTCACTGCATGACGACCTTCCAATACCTGTTCCACAATACTTTGAAATTCTTCACTTCTATTTAACGTTAAAATACTCTGTCTTCCCGGCCATTTCGGATCACCTAAAAGCTTTAATGCACTGGAATTATAAGATAGTACTTCTGTATGCTTATCAATAACCAGAAATCCTTCTTCCATATTTTCTGTAATCAAAGAAAATTCTTCCTGTTGCTTTCTGGCATCCTCAATCTCACGATGAAGAGATTTCTGCTGTCTGCTGATTTTACTTAAAAGCGGTGTCAACTCATCATATACCTGATTATCCTCCGGATGTTCCAAATCAAGGGCATTGATAGGCTCTGTAATTTTCTTTGAAAGACGAAAAGCTAATAACGCTGACAAACCTACCATAAAAATCAAGATAATCAAAATAGGCTGTACCATTCCTCCTAAAAGCCCCGGAATATTATACTGAACACTGGATACTCTCAATACTTTTCCATCTGCCATTTTCATTGCATAATATAGCGTTTTTTCTGATAACGTATCTGATTTTCTTACTGCCGTACCAGATCCCGTTTTTAATGCTTTTTGAATTTCTGAGCGATTTTCATGATTATCCATATCATCTTCATCTGCTACACTGTCAAAAAGAACGGTTCCATCTTCATCAATATATGTGACACGTTCTGTCTGGGGAGGCAGTCTATCAAAAGCTTCCATTCCCTCTTTTTCCACTGCAATAGCCAAATAGGCTGCTTCTGTTTTTAGTTCTTTTGCCAGCTGCTTTCCAAAATAATGATACAAAATCCCCATAATCAGCCCGGAACCTGCAAAAAGGACAATCATGGAAACGAAAAGCATAGACTTGAAAATTTTTTTTGTCATTCTTCCCCTCCTACTTTATATCCTATACCTCGAACAGTTTCGATATAATGTCCGGCATCTTTCAGTTTCTGGCGAAGTGTTCTGATATGAACATCTACTGTTCTGCTTTCTCCATCAAACTGATAGCCCCATATTTTATCCAAAAGCTGTGCTCTGGAGAACACAATCCCCGGATTTGATAAGAACAGCAATAATAGCTCAAACTCCTTCATAGTAAGAGTAACTTCCTCTCCATTTACTTTTACCAGATGACGTTTCTTTGAAACATACAATTCTCCCAAAACGTATTCTTCATCATCCTGAAGCTGTTCCTGACCACCCCTGCGAAGCAGTGCTTTCACTCTGGAAACCAACTCCATCATACGGAATGGTTTGGGAATATAATCATCTGCTCCGCCATCAAGACCTTTTACAACATCATATTCACTGCCCTTTGCCGTCAGCATGGCAATGGGAATATTTTTCGTTTCTTTCTTTTTACGAAGTTTCTGTAAAATTTCCAGTCCATCTTCCTCCGGCAGCATAATGTCCAAAAGCACTAGATCCGGAATTTTCTTTTCCATCGCATGCCAAAAATCAGAGGGATACGCAAATCCCTCTGCCACAAGCCCTTGACCATTTAAGGTATACACCAATAACTCTCTGATACTTTCATCATCTTCTACTAAATAAATCATCCTATTATCCTCTGTCTGCTTCATGCTTTCCTGTTATTGAGTACTCTACCCACTGGGCAATGTTTTCTGCGTGATCCCCAATTCTTTCTAAATACTTGGCAATCATAATTAAATCAATGTAATATTCTGCCTGCTGAGCATCCTTTTTCATCATATTTGGAAGCTCCTGTTTTACTTTTAAGAACAGATTGTCTACTACATCATCATATTCTACAACCTTTGCCGCAGCTTCCAAATCCTTCTTTACAAAAGAGTCAATGCTTCCTGTCACCATTTTAATCGCTGCTTCAGCCATTTCTCCAATATGAATTTTATGAGCCAGCTCCTTTACCTGAACAAAACGGGACATATCCGCAATATCCTGAGCCTGATCTCCAATTCTCTCCATATCAGAAATCATTTTTAATGCAGAAGATATTTGTCTCAGGTCACCGGCTACGGGCTGCTGTTGAAGGAGAAGTTTCATACAAAGAGTTTCAATCTCTCTTTCTTTCTGATTGATTTCCTCCTCAATTCCATCTACAAGTTCCTTTTCTGCATCCTGAGTATCCTCAAGCTGATCCACTGCTCTTCTGATTGCTCTTTCACATAAAGCTCCCATTTTAATCAGCTCTACATTCAGCTCCTCAAGCTGCTGGTCGAATTTTGTACGCATCAGCCAAACCTCCCTGTGATATAAATTATTTATCTTTTTCTAATTTTTTACAACATTATTTTTTATTGCTGTGATATCATTATACGAAAATCATGTAAAATCGACTACCGTCAGATTGTTAAATCAAAGTAAAATTTATATAAAAATAACAGACGCCTCTCCTGCGTCTGTTAACTTTACATTCTTTCATTTACATTCTTTACATTTTTATCTTGAAATCTTAACTGTTACCATAAAAATCTCATATCAAACATTATGAAAGTAATTTAACAATTCTTTTTGCTGCTTCTTTTGTATCTTCCGGAGAACTGAACGTTGAGAATCTAAAATATCCTTCTCCACAAGCTCCAAACCCCTCTCCTGGTGTTCCTACTACTTGAATTTCCTGTAACAGATAGTCAAAAAACTCCCAGCTTTTCATTCCTCTCGGACATTTCATCCAAATATAAGGGGCATTTTTCCCTCCACAGTACCAAATTCCAAGCTGATCCAAGGCCTGCATCAATACTTTTGCATTTTTCTTATAAATCTGTATATTTTCATGAATTTGTTTCTGACCTTCTTCTGAAAAAACTGCTGCTCCACCTTTCTGAATAATATAAGATACACCATTTGTTTTTGTTGTACGATTTCGCACCCACATCTCATTCATATTCATCCCATTACGCTTCAATGCTTTTGGTATAATGGTATAACCAAGTCTGGTTCCCGTGAATCCGGCAGTTTTTGAAAAAGAGCAAATTTCTATGGCACATGTTTCTGCTCCATCCAGTTCAAAAATACTATGTGGAAGTATTTCATCCTCAATAAAGGCCTCATATGCCGCATCGAAAAGAATAATGGAACCTCTCTTATTTGCATAATTGACCCATGCCTGAAGTTGACTACGTGAAAAAACAGCTCCAGTAGGATTATTTGGTGAACAAATATAAATAATATCTGCTTCTGTTTTCTCATTTGGTTCAGGCAAAAATTCATTTTCCTCTCCTGAAACCAAATACATAATCTTTCTTCCTGCCATCACATTTGCGTCTACATACGCCGGATAAGCTGGCTCAATTACCAATACCCGATTAGAGCGATCAAATAAATCCAAAACATCTCCCAATTCATCACTTGCTCCGCTTGATACAAAAATTTCCTCCGCTGATAAAGAAATACCTCTTTTTGCATAATATTTTACAATCGCTTCTCTTAAAAATGGAGCACCACATTCTGGCATATATCCATGAAAACTACTTTTTGAAGCTTGATCATCCACAGCCTCATGCAATGCTTTAATCACTGCATCACACAATGGTAATGAAACATCTCCAATTCCCATTCTTAAAAGTTTTACTCCCGGATGGTTCTCTACATACGTTCTGGTTTTCTGGGCTATATTATAAAAAAGGTATGAGTCTTTCAATTCATTGTAATACATATTAGGTTTTACCATACTCTATTCCTCCATTATTTTTTTCTCTCCGATAATTTTCTTTCAAACCGGTCTTTGCGAAGATCTATTGGAATTCGTGTGGGATATCTTCCATTAAAACATGCTGCACAATAATCCTCACTTTCAATCAATTTTCCCAATTGAGAGATTTCCAGATATCCTAAAGAATTTACTCCAAGCATTCCAGCAATTTCTTCTGTACTGTGATGACAGGCAATCAGGTTTTCCTCAGAATCAATATCTGTCCCATAATAACAAGGATGCAAAAATGGAGGTGCGGAAATTCTCATATGTATTTCTCTTGCCCCTGCATCACGTAGTAATTTTACAATCTGTCTGCTTGTGGTTCCTCTTACAATAGAGTCATCAATAAGAACCACCCTTTTTCCATCTATTACATTCTTTACAGGAGATAGTTTTATTCGAACTTTATCCAATCGCTCATTTTGGCTCGGTGAAATGAATGTTCTGCCAATGTATTTGTTTTTGATCAATCCAATCCCATAAGGAATACCTGATTTATTTGCATAGCCAAGAGCAGCATCCAGACCGCTGTCCGGAACTCCAATTACAACATCTGCTTTTGCCGGATAGTTCTCTGCCAGCAACTGACCTGCGCGAATTCGTGAAGCGTGAACAGATACATTATCGATAACCGAATCCGGTCTGGCAAAATAAATATACTCAAAGATACATGTTTTTTTCTTCTGTTCTCCACAGTGTTCTTTTCTTGACACCATCCCTTTCTGATCAAAGACTAGTATTTCTCCCGGCAGTAAATCTCTGATAAATTCTGCACCTACGGCTGATAATGCACAACTTTCTGATGCAACAACATAAGAGCCATCTGACATCTGTCCATAACAAAGCGGTCTGAACCCGTAAGGGTCTCTTGCAGCAATCATCTTTGCAGACGATACCAAGACCAAAGAATACGCCCCTTCCAGTAAATTCATAGTATTGCTCACTGCATCTTCAATACTTGGCGTCATCAGCCTTTCTCTGGTAATAACATAAGCTATCGTTTCCGTGTCACTTGTCGTATGAAAAATTGCGCCTGACAATTCTAACTTATCACGCAATTCCAATGCATTACTTAGATTTCCATTATGCGCCACTGCCATTTTGCCTTTCTGATGGTTCACTTCAATGGGCTGACAGTTATTTCGCGTTGTTCCTCCTGTGGTTCCATATCGTACATGACCCACAGCCATGGTTCCTTCTGGTAAATGAGACAACGAATCTTTAGTAAATACTTCACTTACAAGTCCAAGATCCTTATGAGAAGTAAATACCCCCTCATCATTTACAACAATTCCACAGCTTTCCTGTCCTCTATGTTGCAGCGCATACAATCCATAATAAACGATTTCTGCCACATTCTTTTTTCTTGTACTTATTATTCCGAATACGCCACATTCCTCATGAATTCCCATAATTTTGCTCCTTTAATGCAGCCGAAATAAAGCCTCTAAATAGTGGATGAGCCTGATTTGGGCGGCTCTTGAATTCTGGATGAAACTGTACGCCAGTAAAAAACGGATGCTCCTGCAGTTCTATAGCTTCCACCAGACTGTTATCTGGAGAAGTCCCACTGATTACAAGTCCTGCATCTGTCAGCTTTTCGCGATATTTATTATTAAATTCATAACGATGGCGATGACGTTCATGTATGGTTTGTTTTCCATAGTATGATTCCAATTTTGTGCCGAACTTAATACTACATGGATAACTCCCCAAACGAAGAGTCCCTCCTTTTTCTACTTCTTCACTTTGTCCTGGCATAAAGTCAATTACTTTATGTTTGCATTGTTCGTCAAATTCTCCCGAATTAGCATCTTTAAGCCCCAACATATTTCTTGCAAATTCAATAACTGCAATCTGCATTCCAAGGCAAATGCCCAAATACGGAATTTGATTTTCGCGGGCATATTTTGCCGCCAAAATCATACCCTCTATCCCACGATTTCCAAATCCTCCCGGAATAATAACCCCAGACAAATCTTTCAATATATTATTTACACTGTCTTTAGTAATATCCTCCGAGTCGATCCAATGGACTTTCACAAACGTATTCATTTCATACCCGGCATGATTCATTGCCTCTGCCACAGATAAATATGCATCATGAAGTTTTACATATTTTCCAACAAGTCCAATATGGACTTCCCCTGTACGGTTTCGAATACGTCTTACCATCTGTTCCCACTCTGCCAGTACCGGTTTCGGTGCATCAATATTAAGTTCCCTGCATACTACGTCTGAAAATCTGGATTTTTCCAACATCAGTGGCGCTTCATAAAGGTTAGACAAGGTTCTGTTTTCAACAACACAATCTGGCTTTACATTGCAGAAAAGTGAAATTTTCTCGAAAATAGATGCCTCCAGCGGTTTATCGGAACGCAACACAATAATATCTGGATTGATTCCCATACCTCTTAATTCCTTGACTGAATGTTGTGTTGGTTTAGACTTGTGTTCTTCAGAACCGCTCAAATAAGGAACTAACGTCACATGAATAAAAAGACTGTTTTCCTTTCCTATTTCTAAGGAAATCTGTCGCACTGCTTCCAGAAATGGCTGAGATTCAATATCTCCGATTGTTCCACCAATCTCCGTAATTACTACATCTGCATCCGTTTTTTCCCCTACGCGATACACAAATTCTTTAATTTCATTCGTAACATGAGGAATAACCTGAACTGTAGAACCAAGATATTCCCCTTTTCGTTCCTTATTTAATACATTCCAGTAAACTTTTCCTGTTGTAAGGTTAGAATATTGATTTAGATTTTCGTCAATAAATCTCTCATAATGTCCCAGATCCAAATCTGTTTCTGCTCCATCTTCGGTCACATATACTTCACCATGTTGATATGGACTCATTGTTCCAGGATCTACATTAATATAGGGATCCAGCTTCTGTGCAGCTACTTTCAAACCTCTTGCCTTTAAAAGTCTTCCAAGTGAAGCTGCTGTAATTCCCTTTCCCAGTCCTGATACTACCCCTCCTGTTACAAAAATATATTTCGTCACTGTCGCTCACTTCCTTCCTTTATTTTCTGTTTCATAAAATACAATTTCCCATCAAACAAAAAGGCAAAAGCGCCTTTAAGTTTCTTTTAACTTAAAGACGCCTTTGCCTTTACGCACGCTATTTTACCTCTTATGATTTCTCTTGTCAATCTATTTTATTGAAAATCTTTACTTTTGTCACCATATTTCATTAAATCTGAAAGGGTAATATTGTCAAAATAATTGTTTACCATATGATGAAACTCTTTCCACATTGGCAATGTTTTACATATATTTGCGCGCTTACAAGTTTCCGCATTACATTCCAAACATGCTACAGGAACCAACTGTCCTTCAGTCAATCTTAAAATATCTCCAATCCGATAATCCTTTGGCTCTTTTGCAAGACGATATCCCCCGCCTTTTCCCTGTACACCTTCCACATAATGATTTTTAGAAAGTACAGGCATAATTCTTTCAATTATATCTATTATATTTTCTGTTCCGATAGAAAGTCGGATTGTATTAGATTTAATTTCCTGCTCTTCCAATTCTTCCGGTGAAAGCTGGCTATGTGTTGTAGTTGCCGGATGAATTACAAGACTTTTCACATCCGCTACATTTGCAAGCAATGAGAAAATTTGCAAGTGATCAATAAACCTATATGCTTCTTCCTTCCCTCCTTTGATATCGAATGTAAAAATAGATGCGCCTCCATTTGGAAAATATTTCTGATAAAGAAAATAATCCGGAAACAGCCCAATCAAATTTTCCTGCGTCTACAATAATTCCTCCAAGAGTAGTACCATGGCCACCAAGAAATTTTGTAGCAGAATGCACTACAATATCAGCTCCGTGTTCAATCGGTCGAATAAAATATGGTGTACCAAAGGTATTATCCACTACAAGAGGTAAGCCATGTTTATGAGCAATCCCAGCCAAGGCATCAATATCCGGAATATCACTGTTAGGATTACCAAGAGTTTCTATATAAATTGCCCTTGTATTTTCTTTAATAGCTGCTTCTACTTCATTAAGATCATGTATATTAACAAAGGAAGCCTTAATTCCAAATCCCGGAAGCGTATGTGCCATCAGATTATAACTGCCTCCGTAAATTGTTTTCTGTGCAACAATATGTCCGCCATTTTGTCCCAGGGCCTGCAAGGTATAAGCAATTGCAGCTGCTCCTGAAGAAAGTGCCAGAGCAGCAATACGTCTTTCCAATACATCCTGTGTGGAGTTCGTTAAACGACCATAAATATAAGAAGTAGTTGCATAAATAGGCACTGCACGTGCATCTGTAACAGGGTCAGGAGTTTCCTGCCCCACATGAAGCTGAAGTGTTTCAAATCTGTATGTTGACATAGCATCCTCTTTTTACCTACTAATTTAATAGGTTTGTTTTCGCATTATATTTCCTTTCACCTACTATATCAATAGGTATTTCGAGATTTTCTTTTATTTCCCACTGTCACCATAATTGGCAAGGACTCTTGCGGAAGGATCTTTTACATTACATCCTTCCCATTCCGCATTCGGCATCCAGAAATCTACGACCATCTCAGATTGTCCCTTATAATACTTTTCAAAAATTTCTCTGTACAATAAAGATTCTTTGGTAAATGGTATGGCATGTACATAATTTTCACATCTGCTTTCAAACTCTTCATCTGTATACTTATCTTCTGCATATTGCTTCAAATAATCAACTAAAGAATGTCCTACTGCATCTGAAAATGCAGCTTTTTCTCTCCAAAGAATTTCCTCCGGCAGATAATTATCTTTTTCAAATGCATGACGCAACAGATATTTTCCTTTTCCATAGATGTTAATCTTCATCTCTGGATTTATTGCCATTACATATTTTACAAAATCGAGATCTCCAAAAGGAACTCTTGCTTCCAATGAATTTACAGATATACAGCGGTCCGCACGAAGAACATCATACATATGAATTTCACGTATTCGTTTCTGAGATTCTCGTTGAAAAGCTTCTGCATTTGGTGCAAAATCTGTATACTTATATCCAAATAATTCATCAGAAATCTCCCCTGTTAAAAGGACTCGGATATCCGTGTGTTCATGGATTGCTTTACACACCAAATACATTCCCATAGAGGCACGAATTGTTGTGATGTCGTATGTTCCCAATAAATAAATAACTGTTTCCAGTGAGGCAAGTACTTCCTGCGGTGTCATATACACTTCTGTATGATCACTACCGATGTAATCTGACACTTGCCTTGCATATTTTAAATCAATGGCATCTTCACTCATACCAATGGCAAAAGTTTTAATTGGTTCTTTGGTTTTTTTCGCCGCAATTGCACATACTAGAGAAGAGTCCAGTCCACCCGAAAGCAGAAATCCTACTTTAGCGTCTGATACAAGACGTTTTTCCACAGCAGTTATAAGCTTATCGTGAATTTTTCCACAAATTTTTTCCATACTGTCGTTGCAAACTTCGTCTACCTTTGTAATATCATGATAACAGATGAATTGGCCATCTTTATAATAGTGTCCTGGTGGAAAAGGCATAATCTTCTTTGCAATTCCTATCAGATTTTTGGGTTCACTGGCAAAAACAACAGCTCCTTCTTTGTCATAGCCATAATATAATGGTCTAATTCCAATAGGATCTCTTGCAGCAATGAATTTTTCTGTTTTACCATCATAAATGATACAGGCAAACTCTGCATCCAGCATAGAAAACATATCTGTACCATATTCCTGATACAGCGGTAAAAGTATTTCACAATCTGAGTCACTTTCAAATGTATATTTATCTGACAGTTCTTTCTTTAATTTCTCAAATCCATAAATCTCTCCATTACAGACTACATAATTTTTTCCATACTGAAACGGCTGCATACCAGACGGGGTCAACCCCATGATTGAAAGTCTGTGAAATCCGAGAATACCTTTTTCTGTCTTCACTACACGGCTGTCATCCGGACCTCTTGATTTTGTCTTTTCAAACCCTTTCATAAAATCATAAAAAGAAATGCTGCGGCTGCAATAACCCATAATAGAACACATCTGAATATACCTCCGTAATTTACTAAATACTGATTTATTTTACGCCAAACAACAAGTCACTGTAAGTTGGAAACGGCCAGTATTTCTTTGCTGTCATTGTTTCCGCCTCGTCACAGGCAACTCGGAGTTCACACATTTTACTTAAAATTATATCTCTTATCATATAAGCTTCTTCTTCAATATCTCCGGCGCTCTGTAATTTCAATACAGCATCTTCCAGCTCTTCTGCTCTGACTGCAATCTGCTCTTCCAGTCTGGATAGCTTCTTTAATAAATCATTTTCATATCTGCAGGAAATCAATGCATCTACTGTTTGCTTTGCCACTGCTGTATTCGCCAGTTCAAGGACATAGGAACTTACTGCCGGAGCAATTTCTGTTTTTGCCATGTCAATCATAGTATTTGCTTCAATTAATACCGTTTTGCAATAGTTGTCCAGCATAATTTCACATCTGGACTTTAATTCTGCCTCTGAAAATATTTTATGAGATGTCAACATCCGTACATTTTTTTCATCTAAAAGATGAGGCATACAGTCTGGTGTTGTACGATAATTAAGCAATCCTCGTTTTTCTGTTGCTTCTTTAATCCATGTATCATCATAGCCATTGCCGTTGAAAATAATATGTTTATGATCTTTAATCGTTTTTCTGATCATTTCATGTAGTGTATCCTCAAAATTCTCTGCTTTTTCCAGCCTGTCCGCATAAATTTTCAAGCTTTCTGCCACTGCACTATTGAGCATAATATTTGCACATGCGATACTGTTAGATGATCCCAACATGCGAAACTCAAATTTATTTCCGGTAAATGCAAATGGAGAAGTACGATTGCGGTCTGTAGTGTCTCGATTAAATTTGGGAAGCACATCTACTCCCAACTTCATCTGAGTCTTCTTCGTTCCTTCATACGTGACACCTGTCTCAATAGCTTCCAGTACTGCATTCAATTCATCTCCAAGAAAAACAGAAACAACTGCCGGAGGTGCCTCATTCGCCCCCAATCTGTGATCATTTCCTGCAGTTGCAACTGAAAGCCGCAGCAAATCCTGATAATCATCCACTGCTTTAATAACTGCACATAAGAACAATAAAAACTGTGCATTTTCATAAGGAGTCTCTCCTGGTGACAATAAATTTACACCTTTGTCTGTCGCAATCGACCAGTTATTATGTTTTCCACTACCATTTACACCTGCGAATGGTTTCTCATGAAGTAAACATACAAGTCCATTTTTTTCTGCGACCTTCTGCATAACTTCCATTGTCAGCTGATTATGGTCTGTTGCAATATTAGTTGTGGTATAAATAGGAGCTAATTCATGCTGTGCCGGAGCCACTTCATTATGTTCTGTTTTAGCCAGAATACCCAATTTCCATAGTTCTTCATTTAATTCTTCCATATATGCAGCAACCCTAGGCTTAATCACACCAAAGTAATGATCATCCATCTCCTGTCCCTTCGGTGGTTTTGCTCCAAAAAGAGTTCGTCCTGTAAATCGAAGGTCTTTTCTCTGTTCATACATTTCCTTTGTAATAAGGAAATACTCCTGCTCCGGTCCTACAGAAGTACGTACACATTTCACCGCATCATTTCCAAACAGATGAAGGATGCGAAGTGCCTGTCTGTTTAAGGCTTCCATGGAACGAAGTAATGGTGTTTTCTTATCCAGAGCCTCTCCACCATAAGAACAGAATGCCGTAGGAATACATAATGTTTTCCCTTTTATAAATGCATATGAAGTAGGATCCCACGCAGTATATCCTCGTGCTTCAAAAGTTGCGCGCAACCCTCCTGATGGAAAAGAAGATGCATCCGGTTCCCCTTTAATCAATTCTTTTCCAGAAAATTCCATAATCACGCCTCCATCTGGGGATGGGGAAATAAAACTGTCATGTTTCTCCGCTGTTACGCCGGTAAGCGGCTGAAACCAATGAGTATAATGCGTGGCGCCCTTTGCAACTGCCCAGTCCTTCATTGCTGCTGCAACCGCATTTGCCACGCTAATATCAAGTTTTGCTCCCTTATCAATGGTCTTTCTTAAGGAGTTGTAAACCTCAGCTGATAAATTTGCTTTCATCACTCTGTCATCAAAAACCATACATCCAAAAAAGTCTGAAATATTTTTCATAATGCCACTCCTCTCAATTTAAAAAGGCAAGAATATCTTTCCCGATACTTTTCTCTGTATCTGAAAGACATCCTTGCCTTTTGTATTAAAATAAAAAACGCCTCTGAGATTTATATCTCAAAGACGCCCTTGCCTTTACGTGTTGGATAATACACCTCGCAAATTTATTTGTCAATCCCTTTTTTTATTTTTTCTCATTTTGCAATTATCACTCTTGACAAAACTGACCATACGCTGTATATATATGGAATATGAGCAAAGGTGTTCATTTTTCGTACAGATTTTTTCTGTCCTTAAAATGAATGCCTTTTTTATTTATTTTGAAAGGAAGGTGCAGATAATATGAAATTTGAAGGTCAGGTAAGAATTCCTTCCGGATGTGCAATCTCAGCAGTAATTTCCAAAGAAGGAAATAAAATGTCCGGAGAAATGATTATAAACTCTATGAAGCCTATGCATGACCGCTCTAATGGATTAGGCGGAGGTTTTGCCGGTTACGGTATTTACCCTCAATATAAAGATTTTTATGCATTACATATATTTTTTGATACCAGAGACACAAGGAAAAAATGTGAAGCTTTTTTAAAAGATCAATTTGAAATTGTCCAGTCTGAAATCATTCCAACCCGTAAAATACCGGCAATTACAAATGAACCCATTATATGGCGATATTTTGTTGCCCCCCTCCAATCTGTTTTAACCTCTCTGCAACTAGACGAAAATGAATTTGTTGCCCGAACAGTTATGAAAATAAATGCAGAAATGCCCGGCGCCTATGTTTTCTCCAGCGGAAAAAATATGGGAACCTTCAAAGCTGTGGGGTTTCCTGAAGATGTAGGGATTTTTTATAAACTGGATGAATATGAGGGATATTCCTGGACTGCTCACGGACGTTATCCAACAAACACTCCTGGCTGGTGGGGCGGTGCACATCCATTTACACTACTTGATTATTCTATTGTACATAATGGTGAAATTTCATCTTATGATGCGAATCGCCGATTTATGGAAATGTTCGGCTACAAATGTACACTCCAAACCGATACAGAAGTTATTACTTACATCATGGATTATCTGCTCCGTATACAGGGACTCACCCTTGGAGAAGCTGCAAGCGTCATTGCTGCTCCTTTCTGGAGTACTATTGAAGCAAAAACAGATTTGAATGACCAGCAAAAACACACTTATCTCCGAACTATATTCCCAAGTCTGCTTATAACCGGTCCTTTTTCTATTGTTTTAGGTTTTAATGGGGGACTAATGGCATTAAATGACCGACTTAAATTACGTTCTATGGTTGTCGGTGAAAAAAATGACAAAGTATTCATTGCCAGCGAAGAATCTGCTATCCGAACCATGGAACCAAGCGCTGAAAAAATATGGTCTCCTGCAGGTGGTGAACCGGTCATTATAAAAGTAAAGGAAGGTGCATTTTAATGAGTATAGAATTTATCTATCCGGAATTTGAAGTAGTCAGAAATGAAAACAGATGTATTGCCTGTCGGATATGCGAACGCCAATGTGCCAATGGAGTTCACAGCTACGACAAAGAACATAAGGTTATGAAGCATGATGAGTCAAAATGCGTCAACTGTCAGAGATGTGTTTCATTCTGCCCTGCCAGAGCATTAAAAATCATAAAAAGCGACTGTAACCTGCGGGAAAATTCCAACTGGTCCGGAGACACAATAAATGAGATTTATAAACAGGCAAACAGCGGCGGTGTCCTTTTATCTTCCATGGGAAACCCTAAATCACTACCTGTATACTGGGACAAAATCCTTATTAATGCTTCACAGGTAACAAACCCTTCCATTGATCCTTTGCGCGAACCCATGGAAACCCGCGTTTACCTTGGAAAGAAGCCTTCCAAAGTAAATCGTACAGCAGATGGGAAATTAGACTGCAAACTGCCTCCCCAGTTGGAACTCTCCATGCCTGTTATGTTTTCTGCTATGAGCTACGGATCTATCAGCTATAACGCTCATAAATCTCTTGCTCTGGCAGCAACAGAGCTCGGAATATTATATAATACCGGTGAGGGAGGATTGCATGAAGACTTTTACTGCTATGGAAAAAATACTATTGTACAGGTAGCTTCCGGACGTTTCGGCGTTTACGAAGATTATTTAAAAGCAGGTGCTGCAATAGAAATAAAAATGGGACAAGGTGCAAAACCAGGCATTGGGGGACATCTTCCCGGCACAAAAATTATCGGTGATGTATCACGTACCCGTATGATTCCTGAAGGTTCTGACGCTATTTCTCCTGCTCCGCATCATGATATTTATTCCATTGAAGATTTACGTCAGCTTGTTTTCTCACTGAAAGAAGCTACTAAATACAAAAAGCCTGTCATTGTCAAAGTTGCGGCTGTCCATAATATTGCAGCTATTGCAAGCGGAATTGCCCGCAGTGGCGCTGATATTATTGCCATTGATGGCTTCCGTGGCGGTACAGGAGCCGCTCCTACCCGAATCAGAGATAATGTTGGTATTCCCATTGAACTTGCACTCGCTTCTGTTGACCAGAGGCTTCGTGATGAAGGTATTCGCAACAACGTATCACTGATAGTAGGTGGAAGTATTCGCAGCGCCGCCGATGTGGTAAAAGCCATTGCACTCGGTGCCGATGCCTGTTACGTAGCTACTGCTGCTCTGCTGGCTCTCGGCTGTCACCTCTGCCGTACCTGTCAGAGCGGCAAATGCAACTGGGGAATTGCAACCCAAAGACCAGAACTTGTGAAGAGACTTGATCCAGAAATCGGAAATCAGCGCTTGGTTAATCTGATGACTGCATGGAAACATGAAATCAAAGAGTTGATGGGTGGCATGGGTATCAATTCCATTGAAGCTTTACGAGGAAATCGCCTCATGCTGCGTGGCATCGGATTGACAGAAAAAGAACTTGAAATACTCGGTATTTTTCATGCCGGAGAATAGCAGCAAAAAAAGTAAACTTTTTTTTGGGAGGTATGGTATAATATGAAAATCATTAATGCTGCAAATTTAGATTACAGAGCTGTGAATGAAGCACTGTGCGACGCAGACAAAGACTGTATAATTGAAGGTTGCTGTGGTCAGAGATTTATCGCTGCAGGTATGTCTGACAAAAATCTTACAATCAATGGTATTCCCGGAAATGCATTGGGTTCCTATTTAAACAACGCCAATATTATCGTAAACGCCAATGCTCAAGATGCTGTGGGCGATACTATGAATGAAGGAAAAATCCTTATACACGGTAATATTGGAGATGCTGCCGGTTATGCTATGCGCGGCGGCAAAATCTATGTAAAAGGCAACGCAGGATATCGCGCGGGAATCCATATGAAAGCTTATAAAGAAAAAGTTCCTGTTATGATTATTGGTGGACATGCCGGAAGCTTTCTGGGCGAATATCAGGCTGGTGGCATCATTATTGTTCTTGGAATAAACACTGTCGGAAAACCTATAGTAGGGAACTTCCCATGTACCGGAATGCACGGTGGAAAAATGTTTTTGCGCGGGAATTGCAAAGATATCTGCTTTCCAGAACAAGTTACTGCAAGATACGCAACTTCAAAGGATTTAGATGAAATTATGGAATATCTGTCTGAGTACTGTAGAGATTTCACATATTCTATAGATAAGCTTTTATCTGTTCCTTTTACAGTTATTACACCAGACAGTAAAAATCCATACAAACAAATGTATGTGCCAAATTAAAGAAAGCAGGTAGTATTATGAAGTATTCAAAAGAAGAGATCATCCAATATGTGCAGGAAGAAGATGTTAAATTCATTCGTCTTGCCTTTTGCGATGTATTTGGCAAACAGAAGAATATATCCATTATGCCTCAGGAACTTCCTCGGGCTTTTGAATATGGTATTGCCATTGATGCATCTGCAATCGCAGGTTTTGGAGACGAAACGCATTCTGATTTGTTCCTTCATCCAGAACCAGACACTCTGATGCCCTTACCCTGGAGACCAGAACATGGATGTGTGGTAAGAATGTTCTGTAGCATTACCTATCCGGACGGAAAAATATTTGAGTGTGACACACGTTCTATTTTAAAAAAAGCAATTCAGGCCGCTGAATATGCCGGTTATCAATTTTTCTTTGGTGCAGAACAGGAGTTTTATCTATTCCAATTAGATGACAATGGCAAATCCACAAAACTTCCTTATGACAATGCCTCTTATATGGATATTGCTCCGGAAGACAGAGGTGAAAATATACGTCGTGAAATATGTCTGACATTGGAGCAAATGGGTATTCAGCCAGAAAGTTCCCATCATGAAGAAGGACCAGGACAAAATGAAATTGACTTCCGCTACTCTAATCCTTTAACAGCAGCTGACAATGCAATGACATTTCAAACCGTTGTCAAAACAATTGCGCAGCAAAATGGGATTTTTGCTGATTTTAAGCCAAAGCCATTAGAACATGCGCCTGGAAATGGATTTCATATTAATATATCTGTCAAATCTTCTGACAGTACAGATAATATGAATTATCTGATAGCGGGTATTTTAGATAAAATTTCGGATATGACAATATTTTTAAATCCAACAGAAAATTCTTATAAACGTTTTGGAAAAAACAAGGCTCCGAAATATATTTCATGGTCCAATGAAAACCGTTCACAGCTTATCAGAGTTCCTTCAGCAATTGGCAAATATCGACGTGTAGAACTTCGTTCTCCTGATCCCTCTGCGAATACCTATCTGGCATTTGCCCTGATTATTTATGCTATTCTGGACGGAATTCAAAATAAAACAGAACTTCCTGCACCCTCTGATATTAATCTGTACAAAGCAGATAAAGATATCCTTACAAGCTTTAAACAACTTCCGGAAAATTTCAAATCTGCCTGTACCACAGCCGCAAACAGTGATTTCATCAGAAAATATATACCGGATGCTATATTAAACATCTATTGTAACCGATAAATCAAATGAACAAAAGAAGGAGGAGATTAAATGAGTTTAAGAGAACGTGTTTACAGTATACTCATCGTATCTGCAACAGATAGCTTCACCTCTGCATTCACCAGTCTGTTGTCTGAAATACGCTATTATCCTGTCCTGACGGTCTCAAGTGTCAGTGCTGCCAGACGTATATTAGCAGAAAAAGCTTTTGACTTTGTTATCATCAATGCTCCTCTTCCTGATGATATTGGCACTCGTTTTGCAATTGACATATCTACTTCCAAGCAATGTGTGGTACTCCTTCTTGTTAAAGGTGACATTCAGCCCTCTATTCATGACAAAGTGGCTGAATATGGTGTGTTCACACTGCCAAAACCAATTTCTAAGCCTATTATTCTCCATTCTCTTACCTGGATGGAAAGCGCTCGTGAACGTTTAAGACAATTTGAAAAAAAGTCTTTATCTATTGAAGACAAAATGGCAGAAATCCGTCTGGTTAATAAAGCAAAATGGATTTTAATCAGCGAGCTCTCCATGAGTGAACCTGAAGCCCATCATTACATAGAAAAACAGGCAATGAATCGCTGTATTGCCAAACGATTCATTGCCGAAGAAATCATTAAAACTTATACCTGATAGTTCATGCGCTTTTTCCAAATCATATTTTATTTTTTAATATAACGCAATTAACCAAATCTTCCTGTAATATAATCTTCTGTCTTCTTATTCTTAGGCATAGAAAACATTTCCTCTGTATTTCCGTATTCTACCATTTCTCCTAAAAGGAAAAAAGCTGTTTTATCAGAAATACGTGCTGCCTGCTGCATATTGTGAGTAACCATAACAATCGTATATTTCTTCTTTAATTCTACTGCTAATTCTTCTATTTTGGAAGTGGAAATCGGATCAAGCGCAGAAGTAGGCTCATCCATCAACAATACTTCCGGTTCTACTGCCAATGCTCTTGCAATACAAAGTCTCTGCTGCTGTCCACCTGACATACCAAGTGCACTTAATTTCAAACGATCTTTTACTTCGTCCCAAATTGCTGCGCTTCTCAATGATTGCTCTACAATTTCATCTAACTTTACTTTTGAACGAATACCATGTGTCCTTGGACCATAAGCAATATTATCGTAAATACTCATAGGAAATGGATTTGGCTTCTGGAATACCATTCCTACACGTTTTCTTAAAAGATTAACATTCATGTCTCCATAAATGTCTTCTCCGTCTAACAATATATTTCCCGTAATCTGACAGCCTTCTACCAAATCATTCATTCTATTTAAAGATTTCAGCAAGGTAGACTTTCCACAACCGGAAGGTCCGATAAATGCAGTAATCTCATTTGCCTGAATTTCCAGATTTATGTTTTTTAACGCATGAAAAGCTCCTTTATCATAATATAAATCCAAATTGGAAATCGAAAACTTACTCATTCTTTCTATTTATCCTTTCTTAATCTTGCGGGCAATTTTTCCAGACAACCAGTTAACTGCCAATACAATTACAAGTAATACAACTGCTGTTGCATAAGCCTGATTTACATACAATCCTTCACTTGCAAGAGAATACATGTGTACAGACAAGGTTCTCGTAGACGACATTACACTATCCGGCAGCTCTGCTACTGTTCCCGCTGTATACATCAAAGCTGCAGTTTCTCCCACAATACGTCCGATAGACAAAATTACACCGGAAAAAATACCTGGTACTGCAGAAGGTAAAATAACCACAAATATAGTTCTAAGTTTTCCTGCACCTAGTCCAAAACTTGCCTCACGGTAAGTATCCGGCACTGCCAAAAGCGCTTCTTCTGTTGTTCTCATAATAACAGGGAGTACCATAATTGCCAGTGTAAACGCACCTGCCAGCATAGAATATCCCCAACGCAGTGTTGTTACAAAAAATAACATTCCGAACAGACCATATACAATGGAAGGAATTCCTGTAAGTGTTTCTGCTGTTACGCGCACAACAGACACCAGTTTATTTCCCTTTTTCGCATATTCTACCAAATATACTGCTGCAAAAATTCCCAAAGGACCTGCAACCAAAAGAGACAACATAATCATGAAAATCGTATTGATAATTGCCGGAAACATAGAAACATTCTCCGAATTATACTCCAGTTCAAATAACTGTGGTGTCAAATGCGGCACACCCTTTATCAAAATATATCCTACAATAAAAATCAGTGTCACTGCTGTAAAGATTGCACTAATCCAAACCAACAAAGCCAAAAGAAAAGAGGCTGGATGATGGGCATACATTTTTAGTTTCTGACGTATCTTATCCATTTATTCCCCTCCTCTTAACTAATGAGAACAACAGGTTAATTAATAAAATAAAGACAAAAAGTACAACTGCTGTTGCAATCAATGCTTCCTTGTGAAGATCAGCTGCATATCCCATTTCCATAACAATATTTGATGTTAAAGTACGAACACCTTTAAACAGACCTTTTGGCATACGCGGTTGATTTCCTGCAATCATAATAACCGCCATAGTCTCTCCAATTGCTCTTCCGATACCTAAAATCACACCTGCCATTACACCTGATTTTGCAGCTGGCAACACTGTACGAAACACACTTCTTTCATGTGTTGCCCCAAGAGCAAGAGCACCTTCATAATAACTCTCCGGCACTGCACGAATTGCAGACTCACCCACACTGATAATTGTAGGCAAAATCATAATACCCAGCATTACCGAAGCCGTGAACATACTGGAACCGTCTCCCCCAAATCCCAGCTGAATACCAAAGAAGTCACGAACAAAAGGAACAACCACTACCATACCAAAGAAACCATATACAACAGAAGGAATTCCTGCCAGTAATTCAACAGCAGGTTTCATAAATTTATATAATTTTGGTGGGCAGAACTTTGCCATGAAAACAGCTGTACAAATACCAATGGGAACACCAATTAAAACGGCTCCTGCGGTTACATAAATACTGCCTAAAATAAATGGTAAAATACCGTAAATATTGTTTCCCGGCTTCCATCTTTCTCCCAGCAAAAAGTCAAAAACTCCTATTTTGCCAATGGCAGGAATACCATTGGCAAATAAGAAGATGCAAATTAATGCTACTGCCAGAATAGAGGCACAGGCACACACAAGAAACACATATTTCATAACGGTTTCTTTTATATTTTTCATTCCTTTAATCCCTTTCTGTCTTTACTGAAGGTCGCTCCATTCTGTAATTTCACCTGTGTAAATATCTTTTACCTGATCTGTTGTAATATCACTCATAGAGTTTTTATTATTTACAATAACTGCAATACCGTCTAATGCAATTTCCTGTCCTTTTAATCCAGCTTCGATTTCTGAGTCTTTTAATTCTCTGGAAGCCATTCCAATATCACAGATACCATTTACTGTGGATTCCATACCTGTTGTAGAGTCACTCTGCTGAATTTCAATTTCTGCATTTGGATTTACTTCTTTATATCCTTCTTTTAACTTTTCCATTACCGGTGTAATAGAAGAAGAACCTGCAATTACGATTTTTCCAGATGGTTTTGTTCCCGCATAAGCCGCTGCATCATCTCCAACAGAAATATAACCATTATCTTCTACGATTTTCTGACCTTCCTGACTTAAAATATAAGAAATGAAATCCTGTGCTGTCTCACTTACGCCTTCTTTTGTAGCAATATTGAATGGACGTGCAATTTTATAAGTATCACTTTTTACATTTTCTGCTGTAGCTTCTGCTCCATCTACTTTTAAAGCTTTTACAGAGTCATCCAAAGAACCTAAAGAAATATATCCAATTGCCTGAGGATTACCTGCTACACTTGTCATCATAACAGATGTATTATTTGTTACCTGTGCATCTTCTGTTGTATTGTCAATTTTTTCCCCTGAAGCATCCTTTTCTTCAATTCCAAATAACTCAATGAACGCACCTCTTGTTCCTGAACCTTCTTCTCTGGAAATTACAGAAATTTCTCCTTTTGGTGCTTCTGTACTTTTTTCAGCTTCTCCTGATGAAGCTTCTTGATTTGTTGCTTCCTTATTTGTAGTTTCTTTATTTGCATTTTCATCATTTCCGCTTTCATTTCCACATGCTGCTAAACCGAATATCATAGTTCCCATTAAAATTGCTGCTAACATTTTTTTCTTCATAATAAATACTCTCCTTTATTATCTTTATTTGTAAAATTCAATTCTTCTCCTCGTCGACAGCATTTACTATAAAGGAGTTTTGTAAAATCACCAATCATGAAATCGTTAAATTTCTGTAAAATTATCGTAAACCTAAATTTTCAGATAATAGATTTAGTTTTCACGTTATTTCGGTGAATTATAACATAGTTCGTTAAAAATTTGACTTCAAAAAAGTCAATATCTTTTCTTCTTTTTTCTACAAAAAACGCCTTTTTATAAGAAGTACACAAAACTTTTGTTCTTTATTTCATTATGTAAATCATATTCTTCCACACATTTTTTTGTGGATAATGTGGATAACTTAGTGTATAACTATAATTTTCCCATATTTATTGGATTTTTCAGTGTGTATAACTTTGAGGATAAAATGTGGGAAACTTCCAACAGTTCAACATCTTTTGTACACTTTTACATTTGAGAATATTCTGACTATTTGAAAGATAACATAAACTATTTTATCTATATTTTACATCCAACAACGTTTCTATTTTGTAAAATTGATTATGTAAACTCTTTTCTTTTTAAACTCCAAGAAAAAAGGAAGCCCATCTTCTGAGCTTCCCAAACTTTTTCTATATTCCTATTATTACAATACCTGCATACCACCATGCTGACGTACTTTTAATACATGACAAGAACCACTTCCAAAAACTTTATCCATAGCTTTTCTGTATTCTTCTACAAAGCTGTTTTCCACAAAAATCTGGATTGTCCCTGCAAAACCACCGCCATGTACACGGCATACACCATGATTTCCTAAAATACTTTCACTGACGCCAAGAGCAATAGACATTGCCTGATTTTGTACATTTCTATTTGTATAAATGTTCTGAAGGTATTTAAAAGAAGAACTTCCTGATTTTTCAACAAGAGAAAGAAATTCTTTAAAATCTCCACGTTTCAAAGCTTCTACCTGTGACTGTACACGTTTTTCTTCTTCAAAGAAATGAAGAGCACGCAATACAGGTCTGTCTCCCAATATACTCCTAAGTCCCGGTATCTGGCTGTAGAAATCTTTCTCATCTACTTCTCTTAACACATCCTTTTTAAAGAAAGCTGCTACTTTCTTCATCTCTGCCGGAATTTGTGCGTAATCTTCTGTAAGATCTGCATGAGAAGCTTTTGTATCTACAATACACAGACTGTATTCATAAGCTTCAAAGTCAGTTGGAACTTTCTCTACCACAGGCTCCTCTGGGTTTTGGAAATCAATATGAATTAATCCACCTACAGAACATGCCATCTGATCCATCAGTCCACATGGTTTTCCAAAATATACATTCTCTGCAAACTGTCCTGCCTGTGCAAGGAATACAGGGCTGATGCTCATTTCATTAAATAAGCCAGATAACATCGTGCCTACAATAATTTCAAAACTTGCTGAAGAAGAAAGACCTGCTCCGATAAGCACATCACTGGTAATATAAGCTTCCAAACCACCAACATTGTATCCTTCTTCTTTCACCTTAGCAACAACACCGCGAATTAAAGCTGCTGTTGTTCCTTCTTCCTCATATTTTTCTTCTAAATCATTTACATCTACCTCTACCATATCGTACCCTTCTGATACAATGCGGATAAGGTCTCCTTCTATTTTGCTTACTACTGCAATGGCATCTAAATTAATAGATGTAGCAAGCACCCTCCCCAACTGATGGTCTGTATGATTTCCACACACTTCACTACGGCCTGGTGCGCTGTAAACTTCTACTTCCTTTTCACCATAAAGCTTCTCAAATTCTGTAATTGCATCTGCATATCTTTTACTCTGATATTCCAGCATGCTTTCATCCAGATAAATTTCTTTAAATAACTGGCTGTATTTCCCCTGTAACAATTCTTCTTTTAAAATTCTGGAGTTCTTCATCTCGGGTTTATCCTCCTTGGTTCAAATAATTTAACGACCACATAAAGAGAATATCACAGACACTTAATTTTTACCACCATATTTCTCATAACTTTTCCTATTCTTCTGTAATCGTCTCCTCATTCAAAAGCGTATTAGAAGAATTTATCCGTTCATCCTCATTTTCTTCGCCTTCATACAAAGTCTCCGGACTGTGGGAAACCTCAATCTCTCTTACCAGCTGCAAATCCCTATCTACGAAAATACGAATAAAATTCTTTTTACTTTCATCAGAATATATATAATAATTCTCGCCTTTTTCATCTTCTTCCTTTTCGTAAAGACTTTCCTCCATTCGCTGTCTCATTTCCTCTGCCGACATACCCAGTACAATTTCATCTCCTACGCCAATGAAAACTTTCGTCACATCAAAATCTCCGGACAAATTCGTCACAAATGTATTTTGAGTATTTGTAGTTTCTTCTCCGTAATTCTTTACTACTGCATACAAAGACTGTCCATTTTTTTCCAAAGTTACATATCCATGTCTTCCGGCTTTTACATAATTATCTGAACCCTCTTCTGAAATTGTCCATCCATTCTCTACAAATTCCGAAACAGGCGCTGGAATTTGATAAAAAAAATCATCGTACTTTACTATATATTCTTGAAAATCTCCGTTATATTCCTCTGGTGTTTTATACTCCTTTACCACTTCCGGTATTTCATCAGAAATCGGTTCTTCTTCGTTCTCCGGCTCCCGATAATTCTTCAAGCGCACCTGATACAGCACTTCATCATCTACATGAAATACCAGCTCTGCTTCCTTATATTTTCCATATTCGTACATAATATAGATATCTTCTTTTTCCTCATATTCATCTGTAGGTGTTCCAAATTTATCTGTCACCTCAACAATCGTACTTTCTCCCAGAGTAATCCCTCCCGGAAGCTGATAATAAGGATCTTTTTCTTCGTGTTTTAAAAGAATTCCTCCTATATAGCACTCTTTCAAAGGTTTCTTTTCCCCTTCAGGATTTACAAAGTCCACATAAATTTCCTGTTCCTGATTTTTTAAAGTCTCTCCTTCTATATAAGTTTCTCCTTCCAACATGGTTTCTTCTTGCTTGCCTTCAAAGCTCCAGCCCTTTTCTTCCCATTTAGAAAGTTCCAGTGGCAGTTCCCATACATCTTCTCCTATGGAAAATTCAAAATCCCAAAGGTTTTCTGAAAGAGAAACTTCTGGTTTTTTGTTTTCTTCCTGCTGTGGAATTTCCTGTAAATTTGGAGTATTCTCTTTCTTCTGACAGCCACCTAAAAACAATAAAGACATCAAACATAACAATATCCCTCTTTTTATCAAACTGCCTTCTCCTCTCTCTTTTCTTTTATCCTCATTATTACCTACTATACAGCATATTAACACAGGACTTTCTTCTTTTCCATGAAAAATACACATACATATTTGTTTTTTTCATACACTATAATGAATATCCCTACAAGGAGCTTATATTGAAAAAATTCTTTACAAAGAAACGCCGTCTCTTATTTCTAGGTTCGATGCTTTTCTTTCTCTTCGGTATTTGCTTTTTCTGTTTTAAAAACCACTTTATTTCTTCTGATACACGTTTCCAGCGATTTACAGATAAACTCTTCGAAAATGAATTGTCCTCTAATACTCTAAATCTGCATTATACTTTAGCCAAACCAGAAAACTACGGCATAAAAGAAGCAACCATCAGTCTGGGAGATCTGTCACCAGAAAACTTTCAAAAGAGAAAAGAAGAACTCCAACAACTACAAAAAAATCTCAGTTCCTTTACACCGGAAAAACTTTCAAAAGAAAATCAGATGATTTACGATATTTTAAAACTTTCTTTTGCTACACAGCTTTCTGTGGCAGATGATTATCTTTTGACTGAACCTCTCGGCCCAAATCTGGGTATTCAGGCACAGCTTCCCGTACTCCTGGCAGAATATACTTTTCGTTCTCCTGATGATATAAAAGACTATTTCTCCTTACTTTCCTCTATACCAGAATATTTTAAAAGTATTATCAAATTTGAAAAAGAAAAATCCCTAAAAGGACTTTTCATGAGTGATACAACAGCAGACAGAATTATTCAGCAATGTAATAGCTTTACAGACAGCTCAGAGGAAAACTATCTGCACACCATGTTTCAAGAACGCGTACAGAAATTACAAGAAGAAAAGCAAATCAATAAAAAACAAGTTTCATCCTACATAAAAATGCACCAAAAACTCCTAAAAGAATTTGTTTTTCCCTCTTATCATCTTCTGGCACAGGAACTTGATAATCTAAAAGGTACAGGAAAAAATGAAAATGGACTTTCTCACCTTCCCAGGGGGAAATCATATTATGCCTATTTGATTAAAAATGATGTGGGTGATTATCGCAGCGTCAGCGAAATTGAAAAGGACTTATACCAACGACTTTTACAATATTACAATGATGTTCAAAAATTATCTCAGGAAAACCCCGATTTGCTGAAAACCCTAAAGGCAGAAACTACCGGAGAAATAATTGAACCAGAGAAAATTCTCACCTATCTCCAAAAAAAGATTACAAACGATTTTCCTTCTCTTACAGTAAAAGATTATGAAGTAAAATATGTCCCAAAGGCAATGGAAGAATTCTCAAGCCCTGCATTTTACCTTACTCCACCTATTGATACTCTCACTCCTAATACCATTTATATTAACAAAAGTTCCTCTGTTTCTTGCCCTGAACTCTTTACTACTTTGGCTCATGAAGGATTTCCCGGGCACCTCTACCAGACGCTTTATTTCGGAAACCAAGGGGCTTCTCCTATCCGAAGCTGCCTTAGCTGCAGCGGTTATATCGAGGGCTGGGCTACTTTTGTGGAAGACCGTTCTTACAAATATGGTGCAGAATTTCTAAAAATTAGTCCTACTTCAATGGAATTTCTCCGATTAAACCGTTGTATCAGCCTTTGCCTTTATTCTCTTCTTGACATCGGTATCCATGACAAAGGCTGGAATTTAAATAATGTTGTAGAAGTTCTATCACCCTTTGGTATCACAGAACAAGACGTTTGCCATGATATTTTTCAATATATTGTAGAAAATCCTGCAAACTATTTGAAATACTATCTGGGATTTTTAAATTTTTCTTCTCTCGAAAACACAATCCGGGAATTGGAAGGAGATGCTTTCGATTTGACAAATTTTCATAAAAACATTCTGGAAATAGGGCCTGCACCTTTTCCTATTGTCAAAAAATATCTACTTATGAACTATTAAATCCTAATCTTCTATAAAAACAGGAAAAGGGTTGTGCTTCGGCATAAATATGCTCTCTGCATCAACCCTTTATTTCTGATTTTCATAAGAATCAAAGAATTCTCTTAAATTTAATAAGGACTTCACTAAAATTTCCTGTTGTTCATCATCTAAATCCTTTAAAAGAGCCTGTATCATTCCATCATGAAATTTCTTATGGTGCTCATTGGCTTTACGTCCCTTCTCTGTGAGAGAAATAAGAACAACTCTGCGGTCTTCTTCACTTCTTTCTCTTGCTACATATCCTTTCTTTACTAAGCCATTAATAGCAATCGTCAAAGTTCCCACAGTAACGGATAAAAGCTTTGCAACAGAAGACATATTTTTAGCGTTTTTTTCTCCTATTGCCTCCATAATATGCATATCATTGACAGAAATATCTTTAAATTCAGAAGTAATCAGTGCTTTTCCCTCTATATCCATAATTTCTTGAAATAAATTTACAAGAATATCATGGAACACCTCATAATGATCCACTTTATCACTCCTTCGACATTCTTCTGCCCTTATTATATCCGATTTAGATGATAAAAACAACGAATTTTTAATTTCTTTATTCTACCATTAATTCTTTTTCTTTATAATGATGTGCTTCTTCCAACATCATATCTTTTACCTTCATCAGACGAATTTGTGTACTTCTTTCATTCTCGTCAAGCTTCATGGTAATATATTTAATATTTTGCTGTGTTTCCGGAATGATTACATGCTCCAGAGCATTTACTCTACGTCGTGTTTTCTCGATTTCAGAAGCCATCAACTGACAGGATTTTTCAACCTCTGCAAGTCTTAACATATCCGGCAGAATATCTGCAAGAGATTTTACTGCTCCATCTAAATCTCCTGAGGTGAAAGCAAAACCATAAGAATAAATATCATTTGCATCTGCTGTTCTGGTCTTTGTTTCAAAAACCGGAATATCCACACTCATAACATTTTTCTTTCCTGCTTCCAGATAAACCTCTTGCTTCGGAGACATTAAAGCTGTATTCAATATCTGCTCAGACATACCCGCTTTTGCGATGACAAAGTTCTTGTTTGCTGATAAAATCCCTGCCTCTACTTTCTGGCGCAATGCCATATTTTCCCTTACCAGATCAAGAAACTGACGCATAAGCTCATCACGTTTGTCCTTTAAAAGCTTATGCCCTTTTACAGCTGTCACCAACTTCTTCTTTAAACGGGTAAGCTCCATTCTGGTAGGTGTTACCTGCGTAGATGCCAAAATATCACCTCTTTCTTTTTATTACAGATACTTTCCTTTAGAATTTTCCGTAATACTCATCTAAGAACTTATCATCAATACGTTTCAGCTCACTTCTCGGAAGGATAGAAAGCAATTTCCAGCCTATTCTGAGAGTTTCTTCAATATCACGATTTGTCATATATCCCTGAGAAACATATTCCTGCTCAAACGCATCTGCAAATTTCGCATAAATAATATCAATATCAGAAAGAGCTGCCTCTCCTAAGATAACCATCAATTCTTTCGCTTCTTTGCCTCGCGCATAAGCTGCAAAAAGCTGGTTCATCGTATTAGAATGATCTGCTCTTGTCTTTCCTTCACCAATACCTTTATCTTTCAGACGGGAAAGAGATGGTAATACATCAATCGGAGGTGTAACACCTTTACGATATAATTCACGGCTCAGAATAATCTGCCCCTCTGTAATATATCCTGTTAAGTCAGGGATTGGATGAGTTTTATCGTCTTCAGGCATAGTCAGGATTGGTATCATAGTAATACTTCCCTTTTTACCTTTCTGACGTCCTGCTCTTTCATACATAGTCGCAAGGTCTGTATACATATAACCAGGATATCCTCTACGTCCCGGTACTTCCTTACGAGCTGCAGATACTTCACGAAGTGCATCTGCATAGTTCGTAATATCTGTCAGAATAACTAATACATGCATATCTTTTTCAAATGCAAGATATTCTGCTGCAGTTAATGCCATTTTTGGTGTTGCAATACGCTCAACAGCCGGGTCATTTGCCAAATTGATAAACAATACTGTTCTATCAATAGCACCTGTCTCTTTAAAACTTTCTGTAAAGAAGTTTGCTTCTTCAAAAGTAATACCCATAGCGGCAAATACAACGGCGAAGTTTTCTCCTGAACCACGTACCTTTGCCTGTCTTGCAATCTGTGCTGCAAGCTGTGCATGAGGCAGACCGGATGCTGAGAAAATAGGTAATTTCTGTCCACGAACCAGTGTGTTCAGACCATCAATAGCAGAAACACCTGTCTGAATAAATTCTTCCGGATAGCTTCGTGCTGCCGGATTCATAGGAAGACCATTAATATCCATTCTGGCATCCGGCAAAATTTCCGGCCCATCATCAATAGGACGTCCTAAACCATCAAAAACACGTCCCAGCATATCCTCAGATACTCCCAGCTCCATACTTCTTCCAAGGAAGCGTACTTTACTGTTAGAAAGGTTAATACCTGTAGAGCTTTCAAAAAGCTGTACCAGAGCATTGCTTCCATCAATTTCAAGTACACGGCAACGGCGTGTTTCACCGTTTGCCAACTCAATTTCACCTAACTCATCAAAATGAACATTTTCAACGCCACGAACCAACATAAGAGGTCCGGCAACTTCCTGTATTGTTCTATACTCTTTCGGCATTAGAAGTCCTCCTTCCCTAATACATTGGAAATTTCTTTTGCAAGCTGTTCTAATACAACTTTATATTCTTCTTCCAAGTTTTCTTCTAATACATATTTGAAACGTCCGATTTTTTCACGAACTTCAAGTTTTACTAAATCCTGAATATTAGCTCCTTTTGCCAGAGCTTCTGCACCCTGTTCATAGTATGCAACTACCAGCTTCATTAAGAGATACTGTTTCTTTAAGGAACTGTAAGTATCTACCTCATGGAAAGAGTTCTGATGAAGGAAGTCTTCACGAATAGAGCGTGCTGCTTCCATTTTCAGACGGTCACCTGCTGATAAAGCATCCATACCAACCATCTTAACAATTTCTTCCAACTCTGCCTCATCCTGTAAAAGACTCATCATTTTCTGACGTCCTGCCATCCAATCCGGTGCTACCTGTTCATTAAACCATTTCTCCATATTATCAAGATACAAAGAATAGCTTGTCAGCCAGTTAATTGCCGGGAAATGTCTCTTATACGCAAGAGAAGAATCCAATCCCCAGAACACTTTAACGATACGAAGAGTAGCCTGAGATACAGGTTCAGAAATATCACCACCCGGAGGAGATACTGCTCCGATTACAGACAGCGCACCTTCTCTCTTATCCTTACCAAGAGAAATTACATGTCCGGCTCTTTCATAAAACTGTGCCAGACGAGAACCAAGATATGCCGGATATCCTTCTTCACCAGGCATTTCTTCCAAACGACCTGACATTTCACGAAGCGCTTCTGCCCAACGTGAAGTAGAGTCTGCCATTAAAGCTACAGAATAACCCATATCTCTAAAGTATTCTGCGATTGTAATACCTGTATAGATAGATGCTTCACGAGCAGCAACAGGCATATCAGAAGTATTTGCAATAAGGACTGTTCTTTCCATCAGGGACTGACCTGTTTTAGGGTCCTTTAATTCAGGAAACTCATTTAATACGTCTGTCATTTCGTTCCCACGTTCACCACAACCGATATAAACTACGATATCAGCCTCAGCCCATTTTGCCAGCTGATGCTGAATAACTGTTTTTCCACTTCCGAAAGGTCCCGGAACTGCGGCAACACCACCCTTAGCAATTGGGAAAAATGTATCAACTACACGCTGTCCTGTTACAAGAGGCATTTCCGGTGGAAGTTTTTTTAGATATGGACGTCCTCTACGAACCGGCCATTTCTGCATCATTGTAATTTCTTCATCACCGTTTTCTGTGGTAATGATTGCAACTACATCTTCAACTGTAAACTCTCCTGCTTTAATTTCTTTAATTGTACCGCTCATTCCATAAGGAACCATAATCTTATGGTTTACCACAATCGTTTCCTGAACAGTACCGATAATGTCACCATTTTCTACACTGTCTCCCACTTTCACAGTTGGAACAAAATTCCATTTCAGGTTTCTCTTTAAAGAAGGAACTTCTACACCTCTTTTTAAGTTTGTGCCTGAAACTTTCATAATATCATCCAATGGACGCTGAATACCATCATAAATACTGGTAATAAGACCTGGTCCCAATTCTACAGATAATGGAGCATCTGTGGATTCTACCGGTTCTCCCGGTCCAAGTCCTGAAGTTTCCTCATATACCTGAATAGATGCTTCATCTCCATGCATTTCAATGATTTCACCAATCAAACGCTGATTACTAACACGAACAACGTCAAACATATTTGCATCACGCATGCCCTCTGCAATAACCAGCGGACCTGCTACTTTTTTAATTATACCTTTGCTCATGGCCACGCATCACCTGCTTTCTAATTATTACTGAATAGAATGTCAGAGCCTACTGCCTGCTCTACAGAGTTTTTAACACCCTGTACACCATCTCCGGTGTTTCCTGACACTCCTGGAATTTGGATAATCGCCGGCAAAATTCTCTCCTGATATTTCTCTATTACACTTTTACACTCTGCTGCCAATGCTTCGGTAATATAAATAATTCCATATTCATGACTGGCAAGTGTTTCTATTTTTTCTTCTGCTTCTTTACGATTGGCTACCGGGAATGTATCAAGACCCAGTGCAGCAAATCCATAGATACTGTCATAATCGCCTACAACTGCAATCTTATACATACATCTCCCTTACCCTTTCCCGGATTGAATCATCAGAAAATCCATTTTGCTTTCCTGATAAAATAATTCGCACCGTTTTTATTTCATTCTCCCTTGCCAGCACATAGGCTACCAAAGGTCCTACTGAAAATGACTCATACTTTTGTGGCTGCATTGCCTGTATCAAACGGTTGTCACACCATCTTTCAAACGCAGAAGAAGATTCTGCAATAGCCTGACCTCCCTCTGCATAAGCAGTACCAGACAAATATTCTACAACCGCTTCCATACCGCCCACTGCCGCTCTTGACAGCTGATCTACATCTATGGAATCACATGGAGCCATTGCACGTTTCATAAAATCCATCGTTTTCGCGGTTTTCTGTGAACGCACTGCAATTTTAATATCTGCAATCGCAACAATGGATTCTGCATACTCTTTAATAATGCTGTCCTTTGCTGCACGACCTGCCGCATAGATTGCATCTAATGCCGCCCTGTCAATAATCACATCACAAAGTTGCCCATCACCTGTGTGTAGCAAGGTTTCATAAGCTTCTCTGGCTGCATCTGCCATATTTGCCGGAAATCTGGAAAACTCTTTGCTTTTTATAATATCCAGCATTTCTTCCGGTGAAATCTGAGTATCTTCATAATAAATATTCAGATTTTTATTCTCATTACCGGAACAAACGTCCTTAATGGCTGCTTTTAGGTTATGAAACAAATTAGGATAAGAAAGTACATCAAAGACTGACATATCAATCCCTAAGTCTTTCATAGTTTCCCAAATTTTTTCTGTTTCCCGTCCTAAAATCGCATCTGCATTCATTGCTGTATCATTATCTCCCCAGCCCTTTTCCTGCAAAACCTGAATGCACTGTTCCTCTGTGTCACAAGCAATCAGCTGCTCAATAATCTGAGAAGTAAATAATGATGTTTCCAACGCACGTATTCGCGCAACCGCATAGGTATACTTTGTATCAAACAAATCAATTCCTCCTTTTTGCGGTTATGCTATGAAAATAATAATGAATGAACTTTATCTGAAAGCTCATCTCTTTTGGAACTGAATATAGCTTCAAAAGTACAATTTTCTTCAATTCCACCATATATAAGAACAAATCCACCGTGCACCTTTCTGCTTTCCTTAGAAATTCTCAGTGCACCACCCTTTTCCTTTGCAATTGCCTGAATTTCTTTATCAAAGCCCTGTGGCAATCTCTTTAAGTCTTCACTGGAAAAACAGATTTCTCCATTCTGCGGCAACGCAAATTTGTACAGCATTTTCCGAAGCATTGCAAAATAAGTGTCATCATCTGCATCTATCAATACTTGATATGCATGTGCTAATACTTCCGCAATGATTTCCTGTTTTGCTGTAAGAAGTGCCTTTCTTCTCTGCAAATCACAGGAAGAAACAGCACGTTCCTCAATGGCTTTTACCTCTTCTTGAGACTTTTGGGAGATCTCTCTGCACACAGCTTCTGCCTCTTCTTTTCCTTTTTCTTTCATTGCATCTGCCTCTTTTTGGGCATCTGCAAGAATTGCTTTAGCAGAAGCTTCAGCCTCTTCAAGAATCTGGCTTTTCATTTTCTCTAATCCAGTCATTCTTCTGCTCTCCTTTACTATATTTCCTCTGTCTACCTCTTATTCTGTCAAACAATTAGAATGGAAGGTTTGTAACAGCCAGAATGGAAACCAGCAGAGCAAGGATTGCATAAGTTTCAACCATGGCAGGGAAAAGCATAGCTTTACCAAATTGTTCTGGTTTCTTTGCAACAATACCGATAGATGCTGCAGAAGTTTTTCCCTGATAATAAGCAGAAATAAGACCTACAAGACCAATTGGAAGGCATGCACACAGTACAAGAAGACCTTCGCCCTTTGTCAGTTCCAGTAAACCACCGCCTAAAAGACCAATTTTGGAAAGAGTAATAAATCCAACTAACAAACCATAAATACCCTGTGTACCAGGAAGCAGCTGCATAATCAAAACTTTCGCAAACTTGCTAGGATCTTCTGTAACAACTCCGGCTGCAGCCTGACCTGCAATACCAACACCTATAGCTGAACCAATACCTGCTAAAATAACTGCTAATGCAGCTCCTAATAATGCATAAACAACTCCACTCATAAATTTTATTCCTCCTTGATATCTACATACTTCATATTTAATTTAAATGGGTTGAAAGGTTTCCCTCCACCCTCATAAAATTTGCCAAAAAATTCGACAAACTGAAGACGGTTTGTATGAACATACGCACCTAAAATATTAATTGCCATATTCATGGCGTGTCCTATAATGAAAACTAAAATAAAGACAATTGCGCCCAAAATGCCATCTCCTACCATGCTGCCCATCTGATTGATAACAGATGCAATAACACCAGTCGCGAGACCAAGTGCCAACAGACGAGAATAAGAAAGAACGTCACTGAGCCAACCTGTTACATTGTAAAGATCATAAGCACCGAGAGCCAGTCGAAGTCCAAAATTCTTATTTGCACGACCTGACATAAATAACAGTCCTAATGCCCCCACAATCGTCAAAACTTTTCCTGCTGTTCCTACAAAAGCCGGGAAAGTTTCTGGTGGTATCTGAGAAATAGATGCAAAGATTGGACTTGGCAAAAGCATGAGAATTAACCCAATAAGGAACACATACCAAAGCACTACATCACAGAAAAAGTCCATAATCTTTTTGTCTTTCAGTAGCATATAGCCTTTCATTGCCAATCCTGTAAACAGGTGAATAACACCAAATGCCATCGAATACATTAACATTCGCATAGGATCATTTAATGGAACAAACCAAAGTGCTTTCACCAATCCGCCTTCCGGTACATCTACATGGAAGAATGTTCTGGCTACCACATCAATGGCATCTCCAAAATAACCTCCGAAAAGTATTCCCCATATAAGTGTGGAAATACCACAATACATAAACATTTTAATTGCCTTTTTCATTGACTGTTCCATACGCGGGAATTTTTTCAATACAAAAAAGCATCCCAAGAACATAATTAAACCATAGGCTGCATCTGACAGCATCAATCCAAATAAAAAAACATAGAAGAAAGACATCACAGTTGTGGGGTCTACTTCTCCTCTTTTTGGAAGACCATAGGACTCCAAAACACCCTCTACAGATTCAGAAAAACCATTGTTACTTAAAAGCACTGGCATTTCCTCATCTTCAGGGACATCTGCGCTCTCCAGACTCAGAACAAAATTTTCATTCAAAGCCTTTTCAAGAACATTTAAAGATCTTGTCGGTACATATCCATTCAAAAAGAATGTCTGTTTCGACTGTGGAATCTGTCCTAAAACATCGTATTTCTCAGCTCTTGCTCTGAAATAATCTGAAATTAATTTCAGATTTTCCCTGCCAGAAGCATAAGAGCAAATTTCTTTTTGACATTGCTCTACTTCCTGCTGTAAAGCAGTAATTTTCTGCTGCAGTTCTTCTTTTTCCTGAGCTGGAATTTTGCTCATATTTTGAGCCGGTTTTGCAAAGCCATTTTGACGAAGAACCTCTTCCACATGTGCTGCATCTTTTTTCAAACACAACACTGCAAGATACATTACGTCTCTTTCAGAAGATAAAACAGAAATATCCACTCCTGATACTTCTGGTGCCTGCTCCAAAATCAAGCTATACACTTCTTCTAATGTCGTAACTCCAGAAATAGAACCAATCAGCACAGTTGTGCTTTTCGTTCCCTGAAAATTCACCGGAATATCCAAATTTATCCATGGAAGTAATGACTCTATTTGGTTTTCCATCTTCTGAATATTGGCTCTGCACTCTGAAATCTGTTTATTCAGCTTCACAACCTGTGCTGCCGTATTCAGGATTTCTTTTTCCTGTTTCGTCGTTTCAAGGTATTTACTCTTTTCTACCAAGTTCTTACCTTCCAGACTGGCAAACATAGATACTTTTTCCGGTACGTATTCCTGAAGAATATTCAGTGCTGTATCTGCCAAAGCGGCATTTCTTTCAAATGAATTTCTTTCTTCCTGAGTACTTACTGTTTGAAGACCTTCTTCTTCCGTCTCAAACTTTGAAATTTCCATAATACCCAAAGACTGAATTTTCTCCAAAATGGCTTTTCTGTCCTTTTTCAGCGCGCAG
>CAJKQE010000001.1 GCA_905201915.1 uncultured Lachnospiraceae bacterium | reverse complement strand
TTTTAAAACTTTTTTCAGTCTTTTTCGACTGTTTTGTTGTCGTTTTGCGACAGCTTGACTATAATATCATTTGTTTCAATATTTGTCAATACTTTTTTTGTTTTTTTATTTTTTTCTTTTTGTTCGCTCAACAGCAACTTTGACATAATATCATCTTCTATTTACTATGTCAAGCTCTTTTTGTTTATTTTTTTGTTTTTATTTCTACAATTAATACAAATAAAGAGGGAAAGTGCCCTCTTAACAACGCTTTCCCTCTTTATACACAATCTATACTCTAATTTTAAATATTAGGGTCTGTTGGATCCCAATTCTGACTAGCTGGAATTTTAATTGTTGCAGGCTTATCAAATGGAGTTGCTGCATAATCTGAAATTGTAACTTTTGTTCCTAACTTACAGTTATCATAAATCCATTTTGCATCACGTACAGTTAAGCGTACACAACCATGAGATGCCGGTGAACCTAATTTATTATAATCTCTTGCACGAATATTATAGCTTGTCATATTATAACCAGCTACGGAATGGAATAAAATTCCTCCGGTAATTCTAGTACAATATTGACCATAGGAAGGCCCCATTAAAGTATGCCAACGATATTTATCCGGTGTATAGAACGTTCCTGTAGGTGTCGGTGTAGAGGAAAGTCCTACAGAACAAGTAAATGTTTTTGCCGGAATAATATACCCATTGCTTCCGTCTTTTGCATAAACTGTCACCTGACACCTTTTACGATTTATTGTAACTTCATAAGAAGATTGTCTTCCCAGAACACCATCTAAATCCTGTAATAAATGGCCTGAATTATTAAAATAATATTTATATCTTCCTATATATTTCCAACCTTGTGCCATCAAACCACTTTCATCAAACCAGTACCAATGGCCATCTTTTTTCTCCCAAGTATTAACTGCTATTGTCCCACTTTTATAGGCATAATACCAATTATTTTCCCCAGTCAAAATCCAACCGGTTTGCATCGCTCCATCTGCTCCGGCATAATACCAATATCCATCCCCTGGCGCTATCCAATCTGTCTGCATTGCCCCATTATTTCCAAGATAATACCATTTATCCTTCTTAGGATTAATCCAGCCTGTCTGCATTACTCCATTGCCGTCTGCATAATACCAACGGTCGTCTGCTGCCTGAAACCAGCCTAATTGAATTACTCCGTTTCCATCTGCATAATACCAATGACCGTCTCCCGGCGCTACCCAGCCAAGCTCTATTGCTCCACTTCCATTTGCATAATACCAATGTCCGTCTCCAGGCGCTACCCAGCCAAGCTGCATGATTCCACTTTTATCTGCATAATACCAACGTCCATCCCCTGGTGCTATCCAGCCAGTCTGCATAATACCATCATTTCCCAGATAATACCATTCGCCATCAATTTGTTGCCAACCAGTCTGCATGGTACCATCTTCTCCAAGGTAATACCATATATTTTCTATTTCCAACCAGCTATCTTTTAACAAATTTCCGGCTTCATCTTTATATTGCCAACCTTTATCACTCTCAATCCATCCGCTCTCTGGCTGACTGTCAGTTTCTCCATCCTCACCCGGCTTCTCTGTCTCAACATTCTGATTTTGCAGCACAGCGTTTTCTACACTTGTATTCCCCATAGCAGATACCGTAAAAGTGCTACCTAAAATACCTAAAGCAATTATTACAGCTTGTAATGTTTTTTTCCTCATTCTTTTTCCTCCCGCTATCCTATTTTATTTTTATATTGTTATCCTATTACAAGTTTCTGGTAATTTCAACCTTATTTCTTAATATACACACAAGTTTAATACTTTCGGCATAAAATAGAAAAAGTCGGACTGTTAATGAAACAGTCCGACATAAAAAATCCTATTTTTATAAACATCTTATAAATATTTCTTTAAATCTTCCACTCTATCTAATTTTTCCCAAGGCAGATTCAAATCATTTCTTCCAAAATGTCCGTAAGCTGCTGTCTGTTTATAAATTGGACGGCGTAAATCCAGCATTTTAATAATTCCTGCAGGTCTTAAATCAAAGTTTTCTCGAATAATTTCTACTAAACGTGTATCAGAAAGCTTTCCTGTTCCAAAAGTATCAACCATGATAGAAGTTGGATGTGCTACACCGATTGCATAAGACAACTGAATTTCACATTTCTTTGCCAAACCTGCTGCTACAATATTTTTCGCCACATATCGAGCTGCATAAGCTGCAGAGCGGTCTACCTTTGTACAGTCTTTACCTGAGAAAGCACCGCCGCCGTGACGTGCATATCCACCGTAAGTATCTACAATGATTTTACGTCCTGTCAATCCACTATCCCCGTGAGGACCACCAATTACAAAACGTCCTGTTGGATTGATAAAGAATTTTGTTTCATCATCCACCATATCTGCCGGAAGAATTGGATCAAAAACATATTTCTTAATATCCGCATGAATTTGTTCCTGTGTCACTTCTGGATCATGCTGTGTAGACAGTACCACTGCATCTAAACGCATTGGTTTATCATTTTCATCGTATTCTACAGTTACCTGTGTTTTTCCATCTGGTCTTAAATAAGTAAGTACACCATCTTTACGCACTTTTGTAAGCTGTAATGCCAATTTATGAGCCAGAGCAATTGGATATGGCATAAATTCTTCTGTTTCATCTGTTGCAAATCCGAACATCATACCCTGATCTCCGGCACCGATTGCATCAATTTCTTCTTCAGACATTTTATTTTCTTTTGCTTCTAAAGCTTTATCTACACCCAGAGCAATATCTGCTGACTGCTCATCTATTGTAGTAATAACACCGCAAGTATCTGCATCAAATCCATATTTTGCTCTTGTATAGCCAATTTCTCTTACAGTATCTCTTACAATCTTTGGAATATCTACATAAGCACTTGTTGTAATCTCACCCATAACCATAACAACACCTGTTGTTGTTGCTGTTTCACAAGCAACACGGCTCATTGGATCTTTTTCCATAAGTGCATCTAAAATCGCATCAGAAATCGCATCGCACATCTTATCTGGATGACCTTCAGTTACAGATTCAGAAGTAAATAATCTTTTTTCCATGTGTTTTCTCCTTTTCTTGAGTTTATATTTTCTCTTGCATTTTTGTCGTAGTACAATGAAAAAGAGCCCGACAAAGCGGACTCATATACTTTCCATAAAATGAATCCTCTTATTGTTCGATTACTCGCTCAGGTTGGCACCTTCCGCTATGCGGGGTTGCCGTGACTTCACAGATCCTTTGTATCTCCATCACTCTGAATAAGAGAAAATATAACATTTCTAATTTTCCATTTAACACTACTACGATAACGCTTTTCCTATTATTCGTCAAGCATTTTTTCTAAAAAATCTATCAGCCTACTCGAAGCTGGAATTTCTTAATTTCCTTTTCACTGGAAACCTTCTCAATTTCAGCGCCAAGACTTCTGAGCTTTTCCTCAAAACGTTCATAGCCTCTTTGGATATAAACAATATCGTCTACAATCGTAATACCTTCAGCCGCTAAGCCAGCAATAACAAGAGCTGCTCCCGCTCTCAAATCCGGCGCACTGACTCTTGCTCCTGCAAGCTTCTGCACACCATCAATAATGGCAGTATTTCCCTCTACCTTAATATTCGCTCCCATTCTGGTAAGCTCATCTGCATATTTAAAACGATTTTCAAAAATACTTTCTGTTACAATACTTGTCCCCTCTGCCAAAGTCAATGCTACGGCAAACTGAGGCTGCATATCTGTAGGATAACCCGGATATGGCATTGTTTTTACATTTGTGCGTTTTAAACGTTTATTAGCTACAACACGTACTGCATCATCGAATTCCTCTACTTGACATCCGATTTCTTCTAACTTCGCTGCAGTCGCTTCCAAATGTTTTGGAATAACATTTTTCACCATAATATCCCCCATGGTTGCTGCTGCTGCACACATGAAGGTTCCTGCTTCAATCTGATCCGGAATAATGGAATAAGTAGTACCATGAAGCTTGTCCACTCCCTGAATACGAATTACATCTGTACCGGCCCCTTTAATATTCGCTCCCATGCTGTTAAGGAAGTTTGCAACATCTACAACATGAGGCTCTCTCGCTGCATTTTCAATGGTAGTATTTCCCTGTGCCATTGCAGCTGCCATCATAACATTGATTGTTGCACCTACAGACACCATATCCATGAAAATATGTTTACCTGTAAGGTGATCTGCCTTTGCTACTACTGCGCCATGGATAATATCTACAGACGCACCAAGAGCCCGAAAACCTTTCAAATGCTGGTCAATCGGACGACTTCCTATATTACAGCCTCCCGGAAGGGGAACTTCTGCATTTTTATATTTGCCTAAAAGAGCCCCCAACAAATAATAGGACGCTCTGATTTTCTTAATATATTCATACTCAACAGTAATATTTCCAATAGTTGCTCCCGCAATCTTTACTTCTGTAGGTCCAATGCGGTCAACGGTAGCACCAATCTCTTTAATTGCTTCTAATAACACATTAATATCACGAACATCTGGTAAATTTTCAATGTGTACCGTTTCATCCGTCATGATTGCTGCTGCCAGTATAGCCAGAGCTGCATTTTTGGCACCGCCAATTTCCACTTCACCGACTAATGGATTTCCACCCTTAATGATATACTGTTCCATATACACACCTCTTGTTTTCCCAGGTAAATTTTACCTGTCTAAATCTATGTCTACCTGTCTGTCACAGGTTTTATCTATTGTTATAAAGCCATCTCGAACTCAGGTCTATTTGCAATACTTTCTCAATACTATTTTATGGCTTATCCATTATATTATAACAGATATATGAATTTGTAAATAAAAATCCGTATTTTCCCGTTTCTCCACAGTTTTCTAAAGATCTGCTGACAATTATTCAGCAATATTTTCGAGAATTTTCTGTAAAGTTCCTTCTACATCAAGATTTTTTTCATCAACTATAATATCTGCGTATTTTTCATAAAGAGGTGTACGCTCATCATATAAATCTTTCAAAGTCTGTCCATCTCTAAGAACTACTCCTCTGCCTTTAAGATTTCCTAAGCGTTTTTTCAGTTCTTTATACTCCAGTTTTAGATATACTACCTTACTGATTTTTTTCAAATGTTCCATAGCCTCAGCACAGTACACCACACTTCCCCCGGTGGCAATTACTGATTTTTCCGTCTCAATAGAAGCGTTTACTTTGTTCTCGATTTTCAAGAAACCATCCTGTCCATCCCTTGCAATAATTTCACGCAAAAGCATATTTTCAGACTTTTGAATTAACAGGTCTGAATCTACAAATTCATATCCCAGTACCTTAGCCAGAATAACACCTACCGTACTCTTTCCTACACCGGGCATTCCAATCAGTGTAATATTCTTCATACTCATTTCCCCTGTTTCTTCTGTTTTTTCTTTCTTTTTTTCTTAATACTATACCCAAAAGTTCCTAATTTTTTTCCTAACCCATAATATTCTCCATGAGAATATACAATAGGATTTGACATAGCCAAATCAAACTTTCCTTTTTCATCCATGTACTGGTCATCCACATGCACAGCCAGAACATCCGCTGTAAATACATTGTGACTTCCGTACTCCTGCACTTCCCTTACACGACACTCAATGGAAACCGGTGATTCTTTTATCATGGGCGCTCCCACATGAGAAGCTGCTTCCCTGGTTAAATGTGCCTCTTTAAATTTATCCACATCTCGTCCGGATTTCACCCCACAGTAGTCTGTTGCATAAGCTAATTTTTCTGTGGTGAGATTAATCACAAATTCTTTAGTTTCTTCTATCATACGATAAGAATATCTCTCCGGTCTCACAGAAATAGACACCATAGGCGGATTTGTACATACTGTTCCTGCCCATGCCACTGTTATAATATTATCTCTTCCTTCTTCGTCTGCCACACTTACCATTACCACTGGAAGAGGATAAAGCATATTTCCTGGTTTCCATTCAATTTTACTCATTTTCGTTTCCTTTCAAAACTAATTTCCATTCTGCTGCAAAGTCCCTATAAATGCAGGTATCAACTGTTTCTTTCTGGATACCACACCAGGCAGTACATAACCACCATCCGTTTCCTGTACTTCAAAAGCTTCTTTCACCAGCTTTCCACTGCCTTCTCCGTAACATATAATCTCAGAAGATTCGTCCAAAATATTAGTCAGCATAAAAAATACCATAGAAATTCCATTCTTTCCGCACTCATGTTCCATAAATGGAATTAATCGTTTCTTTAAGTCTTTCAGTTCATCCTCATTCATGGAACTAATCTGTCCTACACCAAAATTAACTGTATCCGCTGTAAATCGTTTAAAGTCCTGATAAAAAATAACCTCTGTAGTTTTTCCTCTCAAATTACTTCCTGCAGTAAACATCTCTTTTGCATGTTCTTCTATACTAATTCCGGCAATTAAAGCCAGTGCCCCTGCAGCCATTTTATCTGAAGAAGTACATGTAGGCGAACGAAACATTAACGTATCCGAAATAATAGCAGAACACAAAAGACCTGCTATCGACGGACTAATTTCCAGTGCTTTCTCCACATAAATCTGATACATAATCGTTGCTGTACACCCTACAGGCTGATTACGGAACATTACAGGCTGTAAAGTTTCCAGAGAACCCAATCTGTGATGGTCAATAATTTCCAATATTTCAGCTGCGTCAATATTATCTACTGCCTGTGTCTTTTCATTATGGTCTACCAAAATCAACTGTTTCTTTTTCATTCCCAGCAAATTACGGCGGGAAACCGTTCCTATATACTTGCCATGCTTATTTACCACCGGAAATGCTCTATGTCTGTTTTTTACCATAATGTCCTTTACATCGTCTGTAAAGTCATCTGTCTGAAACGTAATCAAATTTTCCTTTTTCATGATATGTTTCACAGGAATACTTTGATTAATAAGTCTCGCTACTGTAAAGGTATCAAGAGCAGATTGGATAATGACACATTGATTTCGATCCGCTGCCTCAATGATATCCTCTGATACTCTGGCATGATTACACACGATTATGCAGCTTACATTTTCCTGAATTGCACATAAATGATCTTCATGCCTATCTCCTAAAATAACCAAATCATCTTCTTCCAGAAAATCTCCTAATTTATCTGGATTTGCTGCACCGATTACTACCTTTCCCTTTACAAAATACCCATGAGAGTTTCCTGTCACAACAACGCCTTCTACTGTATTGGCAATACTTCTGTACTGGGTTCTGGCATTGGAAAGGAAATAATTATTATGGGCATCCATGTAGGATTTCGCAATATCTCCTGTAGTAATCAACCCTTCCAGTTGTCCGTCTTCTTTGGTAATAGGCAATGTTACTGCACTGCTCTCCTTCATAATCGCCCATGCATCTTTAATGGAAATGCTGTTTGGAACTCCCGGAGTTTCACGAATATCCATATCCTTTACCTGGGTTCCAACATCCGACAAGTATCCCGGTGCTTCTACACCAAAGCGTTTTAACACATATTCTGTTTCTTCATTTATCTGTCCTGCTCTCTTTGCCGCATAACGATTGCCATTACTCATTCTATTCTTAATATCTGCATAGGCTATTGCCGAACAAATAGAGTCTGTATCTGGATTTTTATGTCCGATTATGTATATTTTCCCTTGCTTTCCCATTCTTCTTTCCTTTCTGCTTATACTGCAGTTCTATCTGTTTTTATAGTAACATACTTCTAAATCAATGGCAATTATGATATACTTAATCCAAAATTTAAAACATGGAGGTATTGCAATGTCAGAAGAAATGAAAAAACAGGAAACTATGGAAGACTACATGAAAGAAATTGATGCATCTTTCTCTGACTTCCGCGATGATGATATGCTTATATGGGACAAATTAGAGCAGATGAAAGAAGACAAAACAGAATTTGAAGTATCTGTAGAAGGTATTGTAAAGGGCGGTGCCATCGCTTATGTAGAAGGCATCCGTGCTTTTATTCCTGTTTCTAAACTCGCTTTAAATTATGTGGAAAATCCAGAAGATTACTTAAAGAAGACAATCACTGTAAGAGTCTTCGAAGTAGATGAGCAAGAAAACCGTCTTGTGCTCTCTGCTAAAGAAATCTTAAAAGAAAAAGCTGACGCTGAAAAACGTAGTAAAATCGATGATATTAAAGTAGGAAGCATTGTAGAAGGAACTGTAGAGTCCTTACAAACTTATGGTGCTTTCATCGATTTAGGCAATGGAATATCCGGACTTGTACACATTTCTCAGATTTCCGAGAAAAGAATTAAATCACCGAAGGCCGTTTTAAATATTGGTGATACAGTAAAAGCAAAAGTAATTAAAAATGAAGACGGAAAAATCAGTTTAAGTATCAAAGCTCTCACTGAAATTATCGAAGAAAAAGAGGAAGAGCCAGATTACGAATTACCGGAAAGTGAAGAAATTTCAACTTCTTTAGGCTCCTTATTTAAAAATCTGAAACTATGAGACGCTTATTCCAACGATTTTTCATAGAAGGAATTCATGGAATGGCCTGCGGTATCTTTGTCACGTGGGTATTAGGAAGTATTTTTCAACAAATTGCCGGGTTTTTTCCCGGTGATTTTGGCAATGCCCTTACTCATCTGGGTGATATTGCTATCTCCCTTACAGGTGTAGGTATCGGAGTTGGTATTGCCTGCCGACTTCATGAAGAGCCTCTTGTTGTACTTTGCGCTGGTATCGCCGGCATGGCAGGAGGCACCTCTGGTCCGGGTCAATTTCTGGGAGCTTTTTTAGCTGCATTTACAGCTATTGAACTTTCCCGTCTTTTATCCGGCAAAACCAGCTTCGACCTAATTCTATGTCCTCTTACCGGAATTTTATGCGGAGGGCTTGTAGGAATTTGGATTAGTCCTCCTGTTAATCAGCTCATAGAACAGCTGGGAAACTGGATAAATTGGGGAACTCAACAGCAGCCTTTTCTCATGGGAATGGTAGTTTCTATACTCATGGGAATCGCCATTATTTTTCCTATAAATACTCTTGCCCTTGGTTCTATGTTGGGATTATCAGGACTTGCTGCCGGTGCAGCGACAATCGGATGCTGTTGTAGTATGGTAGGAATGGCTGTTGCAAGCTATCAAGAAAATGGTTTTTCAGGACTTCTTTCTATCGGAGCAGGAACACCCCTGTTTTTACTCCCAAATGTTTTAAAAAATCCATTACTTCTATTGCCTTCCATAATTTCCAGCGCCATTTTAGGTCCTGTAAGCGTTTTCATAGGAAAAATGCAAAATTCTTCCTTAGGCTCCGGTCTTGGCACTATGGGGCTTGCCGGACAAATTACCACTTGGGAGACTATGATAACAGTAGAATCTCCTCAGATAGTATTTTTCAAAATCCTTCTGCTGCATTTTATCCTTCCGGGCGTCCTTACACTATTTATAGCAAACGGCATGCGCAGATTAAATTTCATCAAATCTCAAGACATGCTTCTTTGTTCAATGTAAAATCTTTTTTGACTGTCTGCCACTTTTCTGCTACACTAAGGGAAAGTGGCAGACTTTAATTTGTTTTAACGAGGACAAAAAAATGGAAAACATTATAGAATTAATCAAACAAGACGATGCAGACAGCTGGGAAACTCTTATGTTCCTATACAACGCTGCTTTAAAAGAAATTAATACGAAAATTGATATTCTCAATGATGAATTTCAGCATATTTATCATTACACCCCTATCGAGCACATTAAATCACGTATCAAAACTCCCACCAGTATTGTAAACAAGCTGAAAAAGAACGGATATGAGACCAGTGTGGAAAATATGGTTCGACACGTAAATGACATTGCAGGTATTCGTATCATATGCTCTTTCACTTCTGATATTTATTTAATTGCAGATATGATTACAAAACAAAGCGATTTAAAAGTAGTTTCTGTAAAAGACTATATCACACATCCAAAAGTAAGCGGATACCAAAGCTACCATATTCTGGTAACTGTTCCTATTCATCTGACACAGGGTATTGTAGATACAATTGTAGAAATACAGATACGCACCATTGCACAGGATTTCTGGGCAAGTCTGGAGCATAAAATCTATTACAAATTTGAAGGAAACGCACCAGATTACATTCGCAGAGAACTTCAGGAATGTGCAAATATCGTTTCAAACCTAGACCGACGTATGCTTTCCCTAAATGAGAAAATACAAGAATTTTCTGAAAAGAAATAAGAAAGAATTGTATAAAGACAAATATCTATAGCTTGGAGCTGCCGACATATCGACAGCTCCAAATTTCTGGTTATTCCTGATTACCAGAGAATAAATTCTTAAAGAATTCTATGATTTTTTCAAAAAATCCTTTTACTTCTTCCTGATTAATATCTAATTTCAATCCCAAATCTTCAATTTTGTCGTAAAGGTTTTTCGCCTGTTCTTTTAAGCTATTAATATCCAAATCCAGATTTTCAATTTTTTCCATCAGTTTCACAATAGCCTGACGATCTTCTTCAGAAAGCTTTACTTCCATCTCTTTTACAGCCTGGTCTACAATTTCTCTGATTTCTTCCGGGGATGAAACACCGCTGCTAACAACCTCTCCCTTAATTGCTCCGATAAGCTGTTCTGCCTTTTCCTGACTTCCTACATCTTCTGCAATCTGCCCCGTAATAACCAACTCATTGGTAGCAGTTTCTACATTTTCTTTTTTTACTTCTTCACCTGTCATGTTTTCATAAGATTTAATAGCACCTACTAATGCTGCTGTCCCTGAAATTTTAAACGGGCCTGCTACCACAATGTCTGCATCCTTAATTCCCGCTGTAGCAAGAGCATTTTCATACATTCCCGGCGTACAGTATGTAATATTCTTTGTTGTCACACGAATTCCATTTCCATCCTTCTTTCCTTCTACCAAAACAGAAGAAAGAGCTCTTGAACCAATAACACTCTTATCCAAATAAGAGTCTAAATAAGTATGCTCATCTTTATTCGTAACGGTGGCAACCGTATAATTTCCCAAATCCTGTTCAGAAACACCTAAAAGATTCAAAACAGAAGCTTTCTCCTGAGCATTCAAATCTGCTCCCAGAGAAATATAGGGAACATCCAATTTCGCATCCTCTCTGTCCGCATAAACAGGCATAGAACATGATGCCATAATAACACCTGCAAGCAGCAATGCAATTCCTTTTTTCTTCATATCTTTCAATCTCCTTAAATTCTACATATTTTATTGTACCACGTACCAGCCCAAAAACACTCGTAAAGCATTTTCTCATCAAGCCGTGGCCTGCCAATATCATTCGTCACGTATATGACGATAAGCTAATACACTTCTATTATACCACATTTCTGTCTATATACTTCTAAAGTTTCTCTAAAGGTTCTCGAAAGAAGAACTGTAATTACTTGCCCCTTTCCCTATAAAAGTGTATGATAAGAACAAAAAGTTTAATAGATACGAAGGAGCTTTTACTATGTCCATCGCCAATCAGGAAATGATACGCAATAATAACCGCCGTCTGGTACTGGAATTTATTATAAACAATCCCCCTGTTTCCAGAGCTGCTCTGGCAAAGCAACTATCCCTTACCAAAGCAACTATTTCAAATATCGTACAGGAATTACTAAATCAGCATTTTATACAAGAAATAGGCAGCGCCCAGACTTCTTTAGGAAGAAAACCTATTCTGCTAGAATTTAACAAATCTTATAGATTTGCCCTGTCTTTGGAAATACAGCCTCAGCAAATCATTGCCCTTGTAACAAATTTAAAGGGAGAAATACAGGAAATCAAAAAAGTCCCCTTCTGTCCAAAAGATAATCTTTTTCAGCACTTAAAAAGCCTTTTAAAGTTCTATATAAAAGAAAGCGCTGATTTTCAAAATAAAATCATTGGCGTTTCCATTGGTATTTATGGAGTCGTACAAAAAAATGAAATTTTATTTACACCTTACTATCCGCTTCCCGATGTCGGTCTTGGAAAACAGTTAGAGGAAATATTTAAAGTCCCTGTTTTTGTAGAAAACGAAGCAAACCTCTCCGTTCTGGGCGAAGCTGCTTTTCATCACAAATATAAAAACATGATACATATTAATGTACACGATGGTATTGGTATGGGAATTCTTGTAAACGGATGCTTATATAAAGGGCGAGATGGCTACGCAGGAGAATTTGGACACACCATTTTATTTCCCGACGGAAAACCATGTCCTTGCGGAAATCATGGTTGTTTTGAGCTTTATGCTTCCCAACGAGCCATCTTGGAAAATTATGCTGCCCAACAAAAAAAAGAAACTGTTACAATCTCTGAATTTTTAAAAGATTATGATGCAAACCTACCTCTTGCAGGTGAAATGATGGATTTATTCGTAAAATATATTTCCATTGGTATTAACAATATCATTAATACCTTTAACACAGATGTTATTGTATTAAACAGTGCTTTTTCCAATCATATTCCAGATATAAACCACAGAATTTTAGAATGCCTAGCCAGACACCAAAACAGAGACTGCAAAATTATTCCTTCTAAATTAGGCAATTTTTCTTGTCTTTCAGGAGGAGCACGAGTATCTATTGAAAACTTCTTAGATATCCACCAACTGCAAATCTCTTGTGTGCCTTCTTTTTTCAATCATTAATATAAAACATTCATAAAAGTTTTCAATTTCGTTCATGGTTTCTTCACAAGTTTATCATGCTTTGAACACATTTCCAGGATATACTAATATCATAAAAATAATACAGAGCAAATTATTTTTATATTTTCTTTTTCATAAGTCGGTGTTGATGCCGACTCTCCTTCCTTTAATATTTATAAAAAAACATCGCAGACTCACTTCTCTGCGATGTTTTTCTGTTTCTCATTTATTTTCTAAATTCATTCGTTAATGCAGCAAACTCTTCTAAAGTCAATGCCTCTCCTCGAATTCCCTCAGGAAATCCACAAGCTTTAATCGCTCTTTGAATTTCTTCTTTCCCAAAAGAAAGCTCTGGAGAATTGTTCAAACCATTGGCAAGAGTTTTTCTTCTCTGATTAAAGGATGCCCGAATAATACGGAACATTAGCTTTGTATCAGCTACTTCTACCGGAGGTTCTGCATGTCTTGTAAGGCGTATGACGGCGCTTCCGACTTTCGGTCTTGGCATAAAACAGTTCGGCGGTACATTGGCTACAATATAAGGCTCCGCATAATACTGCACTGCCAATGACAAAGCTCCGTATTCCTTTGTTCCCGGTCCTACCTGCATTCTGTCTGCTACTTCCTTCTGTACCATTACTGTAATGGACTCAATGGGCACATCTCCTTCAAACAATCCCATGATAATCGGTGTTGTAATATAATATGGCAGATTTGCCACAACCTTAATGGGTTTTCCACCATTGTGCTCATCTGCCAGTTTTTTAATATCAACTCTCAAAATATCTTCATTGAGAACTGTTACATTTGAATACTCCTGAAGCGTATCTTCAAGGATTGGTATCAATGCTTTATCAATTTCAACTGCAACAACTTCTCTGGCTGCACACGCTAAATACTGAGTCATGGTCCCAATTCCGGGACCAATCTCCAGTACAAAGTCATCTTTTGTAATCTCTGCAGCACTTATGATTTTATCTAATACATGGGTATCAATCAGGAAATTCTGCCCAAATTTTTTCTGAAAAACAAAATCATATTTTTGGAGAACTTCTATGGTTCTTTTAGGGTTTCCCAGATAAGGGGCTGTCATATTTTTTCCTCCTGACTAAATATCAAAATCTTTTTCATACAGCATAATTCTGCCGCTTTCGTCATCTAAATGACGTTTTGCTACTTTCTTTCCTAACCGGCGTCCTTTTTTAGATGCTCTTTTAATCGCTTCATCCATCATTTCTCTTACTGTGCCGATTGTAACCGGATTTTCTTCGTTCTGATTATCTCCAATTAATGTATACAATGCAAGAACTGCCATATCATCAATTTTATATCCCAGATCTTTGGCATAAGTTTTTGCAAAAGATACCAATTCATCATTGGTAAATACCGGTATTACAATGCGAGAGTCAAATTTTTTCATAAATTCAGGATATTTTTCCTCCAAGCTGCGGATACCCGGTTTCAAATCTTCTAAAATCACAGTTAAACGATTTGTCTTAAATTCCATAGCCTTTGACATATCTTCAACTACGTCCCCATTTAACTCTCCTGCATCTTCAACTACCAAAAATCCTCCTGACAATTTTCCTACAACAGCTATCGGATCTTTCTTATTCAATTCTTCTGCAGTGATAAAAGCAACTTTAGCGCCTTCCATCTGACGTTCTTTGCAAAGAGCTTTAATCAACCCTTCTGAAAGTCTTGTTTTTCCAGAACCTTCACGTCCTGTAACGATAATATTTCCCGCCTGAGACGTCTTATCACACGCTGATTCCTGTGCAATATCTAAGGCTTCACTTATCTGCTGTGTCATACCGGGAACCGGTGCAAAATAAGTAAATAATCTTCTATGTTCTTCTTCTGTAAGATGATGACGCATCAATCCTTCTACGGCTGTCTGGAAAGCTGTGGATTTCTGTGTTTCATCTACGGCTGAAGCCACCACACGTTTTATATGACTTTCTTCCTGCTCCAAATCCTGTGTAAAATCAATGTTTTCCATCGCTTCTTTGACTTCTTCTACAGGTATTTCTCTCGTTGCTTCCTCTGATGCTTCTTCCTCTTCTTTTTCTGCTGCCAAAGCTTCAATTTCATTTGCCTTTTCTTCAAAAACAGCACTCAGATTTTCTGCAATCATAGCAGCTTTTGCTGCTGCCGGCGCAGGAAGAATATTTTCTGTTGCCTCTTCAACAACTTCCTCAGTAACTTCTTCTGCCTCTTCGACAACTTCCTCAGTAGCTTCTTCTTCTGCCTCTTCGACAACTTCCTCAGCAACTTCTTCTGTTGCTTCTTCAACTGCTTCCTCGGCAACTTCTTCTGTATCTTCGGCAACTGCCTGTGCTAATTCATTTGCTGTTTCTGCCAGAAGTGCTTCTAAATCAATTTCCAGACCTTTTGTATCTGTTTTAAAAGCTTCTGTTTTTGCCCCATCAGAAGAAAACATTTCTGATTTTGGTGCTTCTGCTTTTACTTCCATAGTCATGGCATTTCCAAGGTGAAATGGCTTAAATTCAGTGCCTTTTGTCATATCTTCAGGTTCTAAATCCTTAACGATATATCCCTGTTCTTCCGTAGCTGTAGAAGGTTCTTTAGTCGCTGCTGTTTCCATTTCCTCTGCCACTGTTGTTTTCGGCTGGAAAACATCTCTGAGCCCCTGAGCCACACGATCCGGAAGGTCTTCCGGCTGTTTTGGCTGGATAACTGCCTCCTGCGCCAAATCTCCTACTTGAATGCTCTTTAATATTTCTTCTATTTCTTTATCCTGTTGCTGATTTAACGGCTCTTTTTCCCGTATCGGCACTGTCTTTGGTATTTCAACTGCTCTAACCGGTATACCTTTCGCTTTATTATAGCTCTCCTGTTGTTTTGCTGTCAGAGGCATAAACCTCATTTTTAATTCCATGGCTTTTGTAACATATTTTCCTTCACTAAACCATAAAATCAAATCATCACATTCCTCAACACAAGACTCTTTCATACCTGCTTTTGCATAAAGTCGTGCCAGTTCATAAGCCCATCTTTCTGTGTATTCTCTGCTCTTATATTCCTGAAGCACTGCAATCTGATCTTCAATTGGTGAACGTCTCGCTCTATAAATCTTATATTTTAAAATATAACGACTGTTGTCATTAGGAGAAATTTCCACAAACTTTTTATAATAATTTAATGCCTCATCAAATTCACCCATTTTAATAGAAAGCTCAACTAATCTGTATAAAACAGTTTTTCCAATAGGAGCTCTCTGATGTGCAAGGAGCAGAAGCTTTCGACTATCTTCATACCTTTTATTAGCCTCGTATATCTCGCCTACCATACATAAAGTTCTGGCACTGCGTACTCTACGCCAATCAATGGTATCTACAATTTTTAAGGCACCTTTGTAATCCTGTCTGTCAACTAACTGACTGATTTCCTCCAATCTTGCCCTGTACTCGTTTTTATCCAATTTATTCACCTCTGTACATTTATTGATTTGTATATAGTTTCAAATATGTATTCTTATCTGCAATTCTTGTTGAGGGTATAAGACTCCATAATTGATTTAATTCTAGCATACAGACTATTGTATGTCAAAGTAAATGATTGGAAGGAGAAAAAAACTTCGAAGAATTCAGTTTTTCTGAACTCCCCGAAGTTTTTCATCTTACGCTCTTTGTGACACGAAAATTTTTCCGCTATATTTTTTCAAAACTGCCGCCAAAACATTTCCCAATATTCCGCAGGAAATAATTTCCCCAATTCCTACTGTCAATGCCAAAAATGGGATTGGAAGCACAACGCCATAAGCATAGCGAAGTACCAGAGGTACAATCAAAGTATTTGCCAAAATAGGTGGCAAAATTGCGATTGCTCTATGCTGCTTTCTCAATGCATACGTTCCTACTGCCCCTATAAGTGTTGCGATACTGCCACAAATAATATCAGGCAAAATCGCTCCTCCTGTAATATTTCCAATCAGACATCCTATAAACAATCCCGGAATTGCTGCCGGTGTGAAAATAGGTAAAATCGTCAGCATCTCGGCAATACGAACCTGTATTTCTCCAAAGCTGATTGGTGCAAAGACAATAGTAAGCACCACATAGATTGCCGCAATCATTGCAGCCTGTGTTAAGTACGACACATTTTTGTTTTTCATATTCTGTTTTCTCCTTTAGTTTTGTTTTACGAGTGGAAGGTCGCGAACACTCGATTCATTTCCGCGAAACAATGAGCCATGTGGAGGTGCTTGCACGTCCATTTGGCGAATGTCGCGAGAGTCAAATACCATAGGTATTTGGCTTACGCCGGAAATCGGCGAAGCCCTTAAGACCTTGTTTTTATGGGCTTTACAACGATTGGTAGTATAGCACAAAAACACCTTATCTGGCAATCACTTTTTGTTTCTCAATTTTCTTAAACAGCTTCGCCAGCACAATAACCGCCGCTGCTGCCAATACTATTTCTGCCACAAATTGTGCATAAGCCAAACCATACAAAGGAAACAGATAATTTAAAATATACAGCGCCGGTATTTCCAGAATAATCTTTCTCATAATAGCAAAAATAAGAGCTTCTTTTCCCATTCCCACAGATTGGAACACACCTACTGCAAGGAAATCCATACATAAAAACGGCAATCCCAGGCAAAAGCCTCTTAAAAATTTTGTTCCATAAGAAATAATTGCTTCATTAGACATAAACATTTCTGTCAACTGAGCAGAACTTAAATAATAAAAAGCTGCTACAACGGTAATAAATCCCAGACTTGCTCTTGCTGCAAATACCAGCGTACCTTTCATTCTCTTATGATTACCGCTGGAGTAAGTATAACTGATTAAAGGCATAATTCCCTGAGAAATTCCCATTGCAATATTCATAGGAACCATGTTAATTTTCTGCGTAATTCCCATTGCCGCAACTGCATCTGCGCCAAAAGAAGATGTAAAATTATTTAAAATTGTCATTCCTGTAACATTTAAAAGATTTTGAATGGACGCCGGAATTCCCACCGCACAAATCCCATAGATAATCTTTCCATCCATAGAAAGACGCTTTGGATTTACGCACACAAAGGTACTTTTTTTCTTTTTATAAAGCAAAACAAAGAAATAAAGACACGCAACGCAATTAGATAAAAATGTAGCAAGTCCTGCACCTTCCGCTCCCATATTCAGTCCCCATGGAAGTATAAAAATAGGGTCCAGAATAATATTCAAAAAACAGCCGCTCATTGTGCCCATACTGGCATGCAAGGCTGCACCTTCTGCTCTTACCATATATGCCATAACAACATTTAAAATAGCAGGTACTGCGCCATAAATAGCAGTCCATTTTAAATATTCTCCTGTGGCTGCCATAGTATCTGCATTTGCTCCCAGCATACGAAGCAGAGGTATATTAAAGACAAGACATGCCAATGCAAACAATACACCTGATACTGCCGCACAATAAAATCCTAATGCAGAGCTTTTATACACCGTATCATAATCTTTTCTTCCCAGGGCACGGCTCATCATGCTGGAACTGCCTATTCCAAAAAGATTGGTCACTGCATTAAACGCCAAAAGCACCGGAGCTGCCAAAGTAACTGCCGCATTCTGAATTGGGTCATTACACATACCTACAAAATAGGTATCAGCCAAGTTATAAAGTACCATAACAAGAGAACTTAAAATTGTAGGTACTGCTAACTTCACAACTGCTTTTGGAATTGGTGTCTGTTCAAATAAGATAATTTTATCTGTATTTTCTGACAACGAATTTATCCCCCCATTCCTATCAATTACTTACATAAAGGGCTATCGCATGAAGCGACAGCCCCTATCATTGTTCCGTCTAAAATTTATTTCTTTAACAATACTGGCGCACAATCTCCTGCATCTTTTCAAACTGTTGTTCCATTTCGTCTACCAAACGGAACTGTGTACGAGCACGTACCAGATTGTGCTCCGGATAAGCTGTTTTAAAATAAGTATCTCCTTCCAGGTAATCTGTCAGGAAACGCATACCACATTCCAAAGTCATTAAACGTGCACCCCATGGAAGACTTTCAATTTCTTCAGGTGTAAGCACACCATCTGTACCTTCTAAGTATCCCTTCACATACATTTCGTATAATGAAATATCAAAATGCATTAAATCCAGATTTCTTTCATCTTCCTCTGCTGTAGCTGCGCCAAAACGGATAGAGTCTCCAAAATCATTTGCTGCCAATCCTGGCATAATGGTATCTAAATCAATAATACAAAGCCCTTTTCCTGTATCTGCATCAAATAAAATATTGTTTAATTTTGTATCGTTATGTGTTACTCGTAACGGAAGCTTTCCTTCTTCCTGCTGTTTTACCAGAACACCACAATCAGCTTCTCTTTCCAATGCAAACTTAATTTCAGGACGGCAAGTAATTACTCTGTCTTTAATATCACGTTTTACTGCACGCTGGAAATTAGCAAAACGTTTCACTGTATTATGGAAATCAGGGATTGTCTCTTTTAAGCTGGATGCCGGATAATTACCCAGCTGCTTCAAAAAATGCCCGAAACTATTTCCTGACTGATAGAACTGCTCCGGTTCTTCCACCAACTGATAACATACAGAATTCGGAATATAATGATAGCATCTCCAAGGCTGTTCTTCATCATCCTCAAAATAAGTATGTCCATCCTTTGTCTTAATACAAGATAATGTTTCTCTATCCGGATCTCCGCCTTCTTCTCGAATAACATTACGAAGATACTCTGTTACACCGAAGATATTTTCCATAACTCCTGCCGGATCTTTAAACACGTTATTATTTACTCGCTGAAGAATGTATGCGAACTCATCTCCTGCTTCTGTAGGCATATAAACAGCATAAGTTTCATTAATATGACCTTGTCCGAAAGGCTTCACATAACTGCACTGATTGCCAAATCCAAAAGCATATAAAGCATCTTCTAAGTTTCTGTTTGTAACGCCGTCAATTTTCCTTCTAGTAGAAAATACTATCTCTCCTGCCTCTACTTTCCGTTTCTCTTCAATATTACAGTTGGCCTTCACAACACTTCCCAATCCAATATGAGCTCCCTTTGCAACATGAGAATCATGATCTACAACCGCGCCGCTGTTTACAAGCACACCATGCTCAATCACTGTATGGGTATTAATTACTGCACGCTGCATAATAAAACTTCCATTGCCAATCTGTGCACTTGGACTTACCACTGCTGACGGATGAATGATTGCCGGTACTTTATATCCGGCTTCCATAAGCTTTTCTGTCCAATAAAGACGCATACCATTATTCCCAAGAGCTGCTACCGCTGTATCATATTCACCTAAAAAAGCCTGATAATCACAGCATTTTCCGACTACATCTTCACCTTTTGCTGCATCATCCAAAAATACTACTTTTGCATATCCAATCAGTCTGGCTGTTTCCTGAATCATCTGGCCAAAGCCGCCTGCACCTAAAATCAATAAACTTTTCATTTGTTTTCTTATGAAGCTTACACGCTTCTACTTCTCCTTTCCCAAATATCTTTTTCATTGCTTTCTATTTTAACATACATAATAAAAAAAGAACACCTTTTTGAACTTTTCTGGCAAAAAAGTGTTCTTTTCTCTTTCCTTATAAAATTTATCATGTATAATCACATACTATTTTATTCATTTCTTTCATAATCTCTCCATTAAAAAGCATAAACAGTAAACGTGCCTTTTTCACACATTTCGCAATTTGTTTCTGCTTTTCTTCCTGTAAAAGATTCTTTGGAAGTCCCAAATTTAAAATTTCCATGTAGGCACTTAAAAAATCACTCCACTGGGTTCTTCTCACATCTAAAACACCTCTAATTCCTACTGCTGCTGAAAGATAATGATTTCCACACTTTCGGGCCCATATTCGATAATCTATGCGTACTAAAGTAAAAGAATCCACGGCTATAACATATCCTTCCAAAACCTTCTCCTGGCCCTCTTTTAAATCGCCAAATTCTTTTATATGATTTTCCACAAATGCAGATGTACCTGCAATACTTTCTTCACTTACTGAAGAGCAAAAAAGCTCCTGAATAAATTTTCTTGTGCTTTCCGGATTACATTGCAAAATAATCTCAGAACCATAAATAATCGGAAACTTCGAGTTTCTCATAAATTCCTGTTCTAATATCTGATCTCTTAACTCTTTGCTTAATAACTCTCCTTTTTCCTCACAAAGCTTAGAAAAGTTGTTCTTGTTTATTTCTGGCATTCCTATCCTCCACTGGTTAAATCTGCATTTCCTCTTCGAAATCCCCTCTCATCTCACTAAATTCCTCTGTATCGAAAAAATCCTTTAATGAAATATCAAACCCCTCGCAAATTTTGTGAATAGTAAATATTCCCGGATTTTTGGTTGAGCCGTTTACAATGTGCAGCAATGTAGTCAGGGGAACTGCCGATTTATAGGATAGTGCATAATAAGTTATTCCTTGTTCCTTACACAGATTGTTAATACGATCTGCTAATATCTTTCGTGAGCGAATCATAAATAGTACCTCCATTTTTGGTACTATCAGTGTACTACTTATTATTTTCCAATTACTACCATATATAACACTAGTGCCTTATTTGATAGTATGCGCCTAATCTATTCTACTGTAACGCTCTTTGCAAGGTTTCTCGGTTTATCAACATCCAAACCCTTAGCAACAGAAATATAATATGCCAGCAGCTGCAGTGGAACAACAGCCAGACTGGTAGTAAAAGCATCCTGTGTCTTAGGCACATACACAGTAAAATCTGCAATATCTTCCATAGAATAATTTCCATAAGAAGTCAACCCCAGTACACACGCCCCACGGCTTCGCACTTCTACTAAATTGCTGACTTCTTTCTCAAATAAATCTGGTTGTGTTGCTAACCCAACTACCAGAACTCCTTTTTCAATAAGAGAAATTGTTCCATGTTTTAATTCCCCCGCCGCATAAGCTTCTGAGTGAATATAAGATATTTCTTTTAGCTTCAAAGAACCTTCTAAAGAAATGGCATAGTCCAGACCTCTACCAATAAAGAACACATCCTTTGTATGTGAATACTTATTGGCAAGCCATTGTATCCTCTCTTTTTCATCTAAAATCTTTTGAATTTTCTCAGGAAGTCTTCCCAATTCATGAATATATTCTCTATACTCTTTATCCTTAATTGTCCCCCTTACTTTTCCAAAAAGTAATCCAATGAGATACACGGCTGCCAACTGCGTACTGTAGGCTTTTGTAGTAGCTACGGAAATTTCCGGTCCTGCCCATGTATAAAAAACACTATCTGCTTCTCGCGCAATAGAGCTGCCTACTACATTTACAATTCCCAGAACTTTATAACCTCTTTTCTTAGACTCTCTTAAAGCTGCCAGCGAATCTGCCGTTTCCCCCGACTGACTCACGACAATCACCAATGTGTCCTTCGCCATAAGGGGATTCCTGTAGCGAAACTCCGATGCCAAATCCACATCTACCGGTATTTTTGCCAGCTTTTCCAGCACATATTTCGCACATACGCACACATGATATGCAGAACCACAAGCTACCATCTGAATACGACTGACCTTCTTAATATCTTCGTCTGTCATTTCCAATTCGTCAATCACAATTTTTCCATTCTTAATTCTGGGACTGATAGTATCTGCTACTGCTTTCGGCTGCTCATAGATTTCCTTCAGCATAAAATGCTCAAAGCCCTCTTTTTCCGCTGCTTTTGCATCCCACTCCACGGTTTTGAACTCTTTTTGCAATTCTTCCTGATCAATATCATAAAAACGTATACCATCTGCCTTAATTTCGGCAATTTCTCTGTCATCAATGTAGCATACGGTCTTTGTATACTTCAAAATCGCAGGGACATCAGATGCAATGAGATTTCCCTGAGGAGATTTCCCAACGATTAAAGGACTATCCTTTCTCACAGCATACATAACTCCCGGATTTTCCTGAAAAAGAATTCCCAACGCATAGGAACCTCTCACTCTTCCTAATACCTTTGTAATCGCTTCCAAACAGTTCCCTTTGTAATAATAGTCCAAAAGATGGGCGATTACTTCTGTGTCTGTTTGTGACACAAATTCATAACCTTTTTTCTGTAAATATTCCTTTATTTCCTTATAATTTTCAATAATCCCATTATGTACCACCGCGATTTTTTTATCCTTTGATACATGAGGGTGTGCATTAATCACTGATGGTTCACCATGCGTAGCCCAGCGGGTATGACCAATTCCACAATACCCTTTTACCGCTTTTCCATTATCTGTCATCTCACGAAGCGCCTGTAAACGACCTTTCGCCTTGATGATTTCAATTTCTTTTTTGTCGCGGCTATTATCCAGCACTGCAATACCCGCAGAATCATATCCTCTATACTCCAGCTTGGAAAGCCCCTCTATCAAAATAGATGCCGCATTTTCTTTTCCCACATATCCCACAATTCCACACATATTTTATACCTCCTATTTGTACAATCGTTTTATTTTTTTGTATTTTCGTCTAATTATAGCAGATTTCTTTCCATTTTTTAATGTTTTCTTGCATATTTTCTCATTTTTTCCATACCTTACAAAAAAACTCCTTCATTATCCTTTTTTTCTTATAATATTTACAATAAATATGAAAAAATAAAGAAGACGAAAGAAATGAATGCTTTCGTCTTCTTACTCTTCCTTTTTATTTTTTCTCTCTCAAATATTTCCCTGCATCTTTTATAAAACTCACCGCAATCATCACAATAACAATCCCTATCGGAAACGCTGCTACAATACTGACAGACTGAAGATTACTCATAGAACTTTCCGAAAATACCAATCCAATAGGAAGTACAATCAACAAGATACACCACATTAACTGTATCAGCTTATTTGGACTCTCATTTTCTCCCAGTTTTCTATAACTATAGCAAGAAGCTGTCAGTGCAATAGAGTCAAAAGAAGTTGCATAAAATGCAATCATCGTAATCAATAATAACACTAAAATCAGCGGCGCACATGGCAGTGTCTTAATTACAGAAATAATCATTCCATATACATCTCCGTCAGCCTGATACTGTGCAATAAAATCTGCTGCACCGGATGTCTGCAGTCCCATAGAATAATTTCCTAAAACCACAAAACTTACCAGTGTAGAACCCACTCCAAATCCATATCCGCCTAAAATTGTCTGGCGAATGGTTCTTCCTCTGGAAATACTTCCGATAAAGAATGGAGCTGCAACACACCAAACCATCCAATAAGCCCAATAATAAATCGTCCAATTCTGAGGGAAAGAAGATGTTCTCAGAGGATCTGTAAAGGTGGAAAGCTCCACAAATTCTCCAATCATCTTTCCAAAAGAGGCAAATCCTGATTCAATAATATATTTTGTCTCTCCTCCGAATAAAAGAACAAACAACAATAATCCAAAAAACAGATAAATACATGCTTTTGCCAGAAAACTAATTCCCTTAAATCCATGCAAAAGAGAATAAGTATAAACAAGACAAGTTAAAAGCAGAATAATAATGGTAATTACGGTACGACTGATTTCAACATGAAACAGCTCGCTTACCACCTCTGCCATTAAAGGAGTTGCAACACTAAAGGTTGTTGCTGTTCCTGCCAGCAAAGCAAATACTGCCAATAAATCAATTATTTTTCCTGCTAATCCGTCTGTATGTTTACCCAATAAAGGACGGCATGCTTCGGAATATTTCTGGCGTTCTCTTTTTCTTACGTGGAGCATAAACCCAAATGCAGCTGCCAAAACAAGGTAAAATCCCCATGGAATAAAGCTCCAGTGGAACATAGGGAACACCCCTGCCCATTCCTGTATACTTCCTAGCTCTGCAATGTGGGGATCTGATGCATACATAACCCATTCTGAGAAAGAATAAAACAAAATATCTGCTGCAAGTCCACAGGTAAACATCATACTGCCCCATGCAAAAAAGGAATACTTTGGTTTCTCATCTTTGCCACCTAACACAATATCTCCATACTTTGACATTGCTATATAAATGGAAAGCAAAAATACACCAAGTCCGATTACCAGATAATAAGTTCCAAATGTATCACCAAAGAAAAAACGAATTTGGCTCAATATTGCATTAGACTGCTCCGGCATAAAGAAAAATAACACACTAAGGGCAACTACAATTCCAAGAGGAACCAGAGTAATGGTCCAATCAATCTGTTTTTTACTGTCTTTCTGCATCTGAATTCCCTCCTAAATACTTCTCATAACTGCTATCTATCTGAGCAAGCTCGGATAAATTATCCACCTCTATGATGTCGCCTGCCTGCATTTTACGAATTCCCAGCTGATATTCCTGGGGATGGCAGAACATTGCCACATCATCCCAGTAAATCTGGCGGTTTTCCTTTTCTTCAAATTCCTCCTCCAGATGCTTCTTCAGCTTCTTTCCATCCTCTGCATTCCAACGGGAAATACTAAACAGCTGCCAGCCGCATTTACCTCCGGTTCTGCTACAGGATTTTACAATTCCATCTTCCACTGTCATCAGCCATTCATCCGTTTCTTCGTCTGTCCAGACTGCATTGTAACCGGAACGTTCAAACTCCGGTGCCAGAATAGACGGATTATAAATCATCTGGTCTCCATCCAGAATAATCACATCTTCCAGATGCTCTCTTGCCACATACAGAGAAGAAATGTTGTTATAAACAGAATAATATGGGTTTTCAATTAATTTCACCTGAGGATAATCTTTCTCCAAAACTGCAAACTTCTCTTTTAAATATCCTACTACTACATAAATCTCAGATATTCCATTCTCTAAAAGTCCCTGTATAACGGTATCAATCATTCGTACTCCGTTTACCTTTACAAGAGGTTTTGGTGTTTCCAATGTCACCGGCTGCATTCTCTTTCCAATCCCTGCCGCCATAATAATTGCACGCTTTACTTTATACATTTTCTTCTTTTCCTTCCCTGCTAAGCTCTTCCTTCACAATCTTATAGTAATCCTTTGCATATCGGTATTGTCTCAGAGAATATTCTCCAAATTCCACACCACAGATACTCTTGTATTCACACCAGTTGCTCCATAAAAATCCGCATACCGCAATGTAAGCATAAATTTTTATCCTAATCGCTCTTTCACAAGCATTATCAAAATAAGCATCAATTAATTTCTCTACATGCTCTCTGTCATACATGGCATAAATCGCAAACATTGCAATATCCACGTGTACATCCTGCATTCCTGCATATTCCCAGTCAATCAAACGAATTTCATCCCCTGTAAAAAGGAAATTATCCGGAACTGCATCAATATGAGTAAGAGCAATATTCTTAGGAGCTTTATCAATATAAGCTTTCAGCTCATAGACCTTTCTTTTTGTTTCCTCATAGTCACGATACATAGACTTTGCTCCGTTTCGCAACGATTCATAATATTCTATCTGACCAAACAAATCAAATTCATGATTTACCTGCAGCTTACATTCATGAAATCCACGAAGCTTTTTCATACATTTCTGCACATCTTCTTCTACATAAGGATCACATACCCTGGCATTATCTAAAAATTTAGTAATTTTATATCCTGTCTCAGGAGACATATAACAAACCGGATCACAGATATTCTGACCTTCCAATGCCTGATAGACATTATATTCATTCTTACGGTTAATCATCTTATCTGTTCCCTCTCCCGGAACACGCATAATATAACGCTCTCCTCGGCAACTAAATTCAAAAGAACGATTTGTCATTCCTTTTTTCAAAGCTTTTATCTCTACAATTTCCTTTGTATCACAGGAAAGCACTTTCGAAATCAAAGAAATAATATCTGAATTTAGCTGATTAGAATCTTCATCTAATTCCCTTAATTCCTCTAACGTATTAATTTCATACACCAGATTTTGAGAAACTTCACGAGGCTTTAAAATCATCTTGCCATTCTTCATTGCAGCTTCTTCCCAGAATGCATAAGAATATTCCCTTTCTTTTGAAAGACGTAAAATATTCTCTTTTAAAACCTCTGCCTCTTCCTTCAAAATATAAGAAATGCCAAACATCTGATTTCCCAGTTCGTTTTTCTTAGTCTCCACAATCTCTTTCTTGCGGTTAATCCTTACATTGCTCTCCTCAACCTCTCTGTTGCTGAGCATATACCAGGAATACCATTCCTTATCTGAAAAAGGATTTTCAAAACACCATAAATCACAAGGCAAAATATAAGTATTTCCGATTTTATCCATAACGCATTTTAAGGAATAGAGATTATTCTTTGTCATATAATCCTTGTTATATATCAGATTTACATGATATTTATCAATTAAATACTCATACTGTTCCTTCATAAATCCCACAACAATATCAATTTTAAAAATTCCTGCTTCCTGTAACTGTTTAATCAATCTTTCAATCAATGGCTCGCCCTTAATCTCCAAAATCCCTTTTGGAACTTCTACATTAATGGGAACCATTCTCATTCCAAACCCTGCCGCAAGGATGATTGCATTTTCCGGCTTCTTATCTTCTAATTCTTCATATACCTTTTGGGTACACTGCATTTTCTCATCTAAATATCCTAATTCTGTCAGTTTCTTCAAAGAACTGTTTACCTTCCCCAAAGAATATCCTGTTATCTCTGATAAAATTCTCTGGTTCACATATTCCTGCTCCATTATGCAGTTCATCAAATCATATTCTTGAATGTTCATGTTCTTTCTCCTTTTGCTTTTTATGAACATAACGGTATCATAGCACTTTTTAAAGAAAGACGCAAGGAATATTTTTATGATTGGTAAAATAGGAAAGGCCGTTGCAAAACGCAACAGCCTTTAACACCATAAAATTACTCTACATCATTTGTCTGCCCATAATAAGCATTTGCACCATGTTTACGATAATAGTGCTTATCCTGCAGCTCCTGTGGCGCTGCCTGAACCTGAGGATTAATCATTTCACAGCGAGCTGCCATTTTAGCAACCTCCTCAAGAACAACTGCATTATGTACTGCTTCATGACCATCTTTTCCCCATGTAAATGGTCCGTGATTTTTACAAAGGACTGCAGGTACTGCATTATAATCCAAATTTTCTTTTTCAAAATGATCCGCAATTAAAATACCTGTATTTTCCTCGTAAGCTTCATCAATTTCCTGCTTTGTCAGATTTCTCACACATGGAACTGCTCCATAGATATAATCCGCATGAGTCGTACCATAACACGGAATACTTCTTCCCGCCTGTGCCCAACTTGTTGCCCAGGCAGAATGTGTATGTACAATTCCTCCGACTTCAGGAAAACGATTATACAAAACCACATGTGTAGGCGTATCGGAAGAAGGATTATATTTTCCTTCTACTTTATGTCCTTCCAAATCTACCACAACCATATCTTCCGGTTTCAGTTTATCATAATCAACGCCACTTGGTTTAATAACAAATAAGCCCTTTTCTCTGTCAACCCCACTGACATTTCCCCAGGTAAATGTCACAAGTCCATATTTTGGCAAAAGCATATTTGCTTCATAAACCTTCTTTTTTAATTCTTCAAGCATAATTCTCCTCCTTCTGTCTGCCCAACACAGCTTTAGTGCAGCACCTTAGTTGCAATACGTTCCATTTCAATGCCTTCTTTAAACTTGCTGATATAGCTCTCTAAACCTTCCATATCTTCTGTATTTGGCTCAATCGTTACACATTTTGCATCTGCAAATACTTTACGATTCAAATAATCCTGCAATGTCTCGTCTTCTGCCTTATTTACCATATAGGCAGCAAGAATTGCTTCGCCCCAAGGTCCGCCTTCTCCTGCTGTTTCCATAACAGATACCGGTGCTTTAACGGCTGCAGCCATAATTTTCTGTCCTACACCTTCTGTCTTAAACAGCCCGCCGTGTCCTGTCATTTTGTCAATGCTTACCGTTTCTCCTTCATTTAAAATGTCCATACCAACCTTTAAAGCGCCTAAAGCTGCGTATAAATGAGAGCGCATAAAGTTTGCCAGATTAAAACGGCTGTCCGGTGTTCTTACAAACATTGGTCTTCCTTCTGTAATCCCCATAATAAACTCACCAGATAAAAATCCATAAGACAACAAGCCTCCGCAGTCTTTATCCCCCTCTAATGCCTTGCGATAAAGGGTTCCGTAAAGCTCATCCATATCCAGCTCTATGCCCATGGTTTCAGCAAATTCCTTAAACAACTCCACCCATGCATTTAAGTCAGATGTACAATTATTCGCATGAACCATCGCTACCGGATACCCGTCCGGTGTTGTTACCATGTCAATTTCCGGATATACCTTTGAAAGCGCCTTCTCAAGAACAATCATGGCAAATACAGAAGTACCTGCTGAAACATTACCGGTACGCACACCTACACTGTTCGTTGCAACCATTCCTGTACCGGCATCACCCTCCGGAGGACAAAGAGGAATTCCTGCTTCTAACTGTCCGCTTTCATCCAGAAGTCTTGCTCCTTCTTCTGTAAGAACCCCTGCTTTTTCGCCTGCCAAAAGCACTTTAGGGAAAATTTCTTCTAATTTCCATGGATAATTCTTCTCTTTCAACAAATCATCAAATTTATCCACCATTTCCGCCTGATAATTCCCAATTTCACTGTCAATTGGAAACATTCCCGATACATCACCGATTCCAAGCACTTTCTCACCTGTCATTTTCCAATGAATATATCCTGCCAGCGTTGTCACATAATCAATATTTTTTACATGTTCTTCACCATTTAAAACAGCCTGGTACAGATGAGCAATACTCCATCTTTCCGGAATATTATAATCAAACAGCTCTGTCAACTTTTTGGCTGCCTGTCCTGTTGTGCTGTTTCTCCATGTACGGAAAGGAACTAAAAGATTTCCCTCCTTATCAAAAGCCATATAACCATGCATCATAGCCGAAAATCCAATGGCAGATAACTTTTTAATTCCCACGCCATATCTGGTTCTCACATCTTGAGTCAAATCTTTATAACATTTTCTCAATCCATTCCAAATATCCTCTAAAGAATAGGTCCAAAAGCCTTCCTCCAGTCTGTTTTCCCACTTGTGACTTCCTGATGCAATAGGTGTATGAGTTTCATCAATTAATACCGCTTTAATTCTGGTGGAACCAAATTCGATACCCAAAAATGCTTTTCCGCTTTCTATTATTTCTTTACAAGAATTCACTGAAACCCCTCCTATTATTTATATGCAACACTATTCCACAGAAGTTCATTTTTCAACTGACGAATAGTAGTGTCCTTATCAATGTAAACAGCTTCAATTCCCATAGCAGCAGCCCAATCGCCCATTTGTTCTGCTGTAAGATCATAAGAAAATGCAGTATGATGTGCACCGCCTGCAATAATCCATGCTTCTGCTCCTGTATAAAGATTTGGTTCCGGAGTCCAGAATGCAGTTGCCACAGGAAGCTTCGGCATTGGCTTCTCTGTCTTTTTGCAATCAACATCATTAATAATCAAACGAAATCTATTTCCTAAATCAATCAGAGAAGTAGCTATTCCATGACCTTCTTTTGCAGTAAATACCAGTCTTGCAGGATCTTCTCTGTCACCCATAGATAATGGCTGTGCTTTAATGCCAATCCTTCCATCTGCAATGGTAGGACACACTTCCAACATGTGTGACTGTAAAATTCCTTCTTTTCCCGGTACAAGATTATAAGTATAATCTTCCATAAAAGAAGTTCCTTTCGCATCTTTCATGTTGCCGGTCATAATCTTCATCAGACGTACCATTGCCGCTGTTTTCCAGTCGCCTTCTGCACCAAATCCATATCCTTTTTCCATAAGTCTTTGGATAGCCAGTCCAGGAAGCTGCTGGAGATTTCCAAGATCACCAAAATGTGTAACAATTGCCTGATAATTTTTCTCCTCTAAAAAGCGTTCAAAGCCGATTTCAATTCCAGCCTGTACTGCCACATGTTTTCTAAATTCTGCTGCATCTCTGCCCTCTGTAAGAATATCATATTTTTCATAATATTCATCTGTCAGTGCATTAATATCACTCTGAGACACCCCTGCCACAGCTTCTGCAATTTCATTAATTGGATAAGCATCTACTTCCCAGCCGAATTTAATCTGCGCTTCCACTTTATCGCCCTCTGTTACAGCTACATTTCTCATGTTATCTGCAACACGCATAACGCGGATATGACTGCTTTCAATTACACCAACAGCTGTTCTCATCCAGGAAGCAATTTTTTTCTGAACATGTTCATCTGCCCAGTATCCCATAACTACTTTTCTTTCCATATTCAGACGGCTGAAAATATGTCCATATTCTCTGTCTCCATGGGCTGCCTGATTTTCATTCATAAAATCCATATCGATTGTTTCATAAGGAATTTCACGATTAAACTGTGTATGCAGATGAAGCAGTGGTTTTCTGAACTCCTGCAGTCCTAAAATCCAGGATTTTGCAGGTGAAAATGTGTGCATCCATGTAATAACACCGGCACAATTTTCATCCATATTTGCCTCATTAAATGTTTTTCGTATTAATTCATTGGTAATAAGCGTAGGTTTCCACACTACCTCAAAGGGCAGATTTCCTGATTTATTCAGTTCCTCTACAATTTTCTGTGAATGTGCTGCTACATTTGCAAGGCACTCATCTCCATATAAATCCTGAGAGCCTGTACAGAACCAAAACTGATAATTTTTACTTTTTAACATATTCCTTCACTCCATTTCCAATTCTTGATTTATTCTAATTTCTTTTCAGAGATACCAAATATGAAAGGGGCTGTCCCATGAAACAGCCCCAGATTTTTACAGGATTTCTCTGTATCCTTTATACCATCTTTCCAGATGCATCTACATAGTAACCATCAATCCACTGATTACTTGCCATGGTTCCGTCTGCATTCAGATAATACCAATATCCTCCTATAGACGCCCAGCCTGTTTCCATGGTTCCATCTGCATTCAGATAATACCAATGGCCTCCTACAGATGCCCAACCTGTTTCCATGGTTCCGTCTGCATTCAGATAATACCAATGACCTCCTACAGATACCCAACCTGTTTCCATTGCTCCACTGTTATTCAGATAATACCAGTGACCTCCTACAGATACCCAACCTGTTTCCATTGCTCCACTGTTATTCAGGTGATACCAATGACCATCTACAGATACCCAGCCTGTTTCCATGGTTCCATCTGCATTCAGATAATACCAATGATCTTCTACAGCTGTCCAACCAGTTGCCATAATTCCATTTTCATTAAAGTAATACCATTTTCCGGAGATTGCTTTCCAACCAACTGCTTTCTGTCCGTCTTCGTAGTATTCCCAACCGTTTTCTGTTGAAACCCATCCTTCCTGTTCTGGTTCTGCTTCAACTAATGCTCCCTGAGCCTCTTTCAGTGCTTTAACTGCTGCATCTACTTCTTCCTGTGTTGCATCTTCTTTATCGTATACTTTCTGAGCCTCTTTTAATGCAGTTTCAAATACTTCCCAGCTTTCTGCTGTGTATTTATCTTTCTCTGTTACTTTTTCAGCATTTTCAATAGCTGATGCCAGAGCTTCTTTATCTACGCTTGGAACAGTAGAACCATTCACTTTCCATTCGATAACACCAACACCACATGCCGGATCATTCTCATTAAGGAACTGAGGTTCTATTGTCATTCTAATTGCTGTTGTCTGAATATTTCCAAGTTGTGTTGTATTGTATTTATTTTCTTCGCATGTACTTTCTGCCTCTACTGCAACCCATTCTCCATTTTGGTCTAAATATTCAAAGCTTACAGCTTTTGGCATTTGAATTCCGCCGCCATCTGAGAAGTAATAAACATCTGTGCTTTCCAAAACCATTGTTTCATCCCATGTGTAGGATAACCATGCATTCTGTATATTATTTTCCTCGTCATAACGGTGATTCCAGTTATGCCATGTTCCATTTGACTTATCACCGGAATCTGATGGGTCAATACCATCATTCAGTGTTGCAAGACCGCCAAGGTCATCTACATAATCACAGATACCGTCTGCTTTTGCCAGAGAAGCAATATTTTTCTTTTCTTCTGGTTCTTCTCCCGGTTTCTCTTCCAGCGCATTCTGTGCTGCAATAAGTTCTTTCACTGCGTTTTCAATTGCTTCACTTGTTGCATCTTCATTTTCTGCTACTGCTTTTGCGTTTTCAAGAGCTTTTGCAAATACAGACCATGTTTCTTCTGTATACAGGCTTTCGTCAAGCTTTCCTGCTTCTTCAATAGCTTTCAGTAAAGCTTCTTTATCTACAGGAGGTTTTTCGCCACCGCGTTCACCATATACTTTCCATTCTACAATACCGACACCATTACCATGGTTTACCTGTTTCTTCATAGTAACACGAATTGCTGTTGTGGATACTTCGTCAAATGTTGTATTGTTAAATCCATCCAGATTTAATGTGTATGCAGATGGATTAGCTACTTTCTGCCAGTTTCCATCAGCATCCAGATATTCATAATAGTACTCTTTCGGAATTTGAATACCGCCGCTTGTTGGTTTATTCTCTTCTCCATCATACCAGAAGTAAATATCTGCACTCTGCAGCTTAATCGGTGTATTCCATGTATAAGTTACGGATTCTTCTCCGCTGGCATTTCCCCATGTTCCGTATCTTGGACCACTTGGATTATAAGAGTTTGTAGGAACCTTTCCGTCACATACAGCTTCTAATTTTTCCCAACCAGATACATAAGTTGTAGAAACTGCTGCACTATATGCCATATTACCATCTTTTGTAGGAAGAGATATAATTAAGTTGGATAATTTCGCTACTGCTGCATCTACTTCTTCCTGTGTTGCTTCCTTATTTCCAAATACTGCTTTTGCCTCTGCTTTTGCTTCATCAAGCGCTGCTTTTAATTCATCTGTCATTACAAATAAATCTAAATTCAAAGCATCCGCATCGTCAATTACTTTTCTCAGAAGAACCTTATCTACAATATTATCTGCATAACCCATTACCTGCCATTCAATCACACCACAACCTAATGTCTTAGGTGTCATATTCATACGAATTGCAGTTGCATATACCGGATCAAAGGTTGTCACATTGTATTTATCCAGTTCTGTGCCACAACCCTGAACATTTGGAAGGTCGCGCCATGTACCGCTTTCGTCCTGATACTGATAACTTACATCTTTAGGAACAAAGTTACCATCTGTAAAGTAATATGCGTTAGACTGATAAATCATAACCGGTGTATCCCATGTGTACTGTACCCATGCAGGACCACCCTGATCACCCTGCCAGTTATGCCATACGCCATGTGTCTTATCTCTGGAGTTTGCCGGATCATATCCATCATTTAATCCTGCAACGCCGCCAAGGTCACTTGGTGTATTAATAATAGCTGATGGAACTCCTACAAGAGCCAGATTTGCAGCCTTACCGGATACTACCATAACCTGAGCTTCAACCTTCATTTCTGTATCTTTTACAGTACCGGCTACTGTAAATTCTCCTTTTTCCGCATAAGAGCTTTCTGGAATTTCATCCCATACAATTGTACTGTTTTTTACTGTTCCATCCGGATAAATAACATCCATTGTTTCCGGAAGTTTCGGTGCTGTGCCAACCTGTGTAATAATTGCGCCTGTACGTTCTACACCGTCTACTGCACCCTTCATTTCAACAACAACATCCTGATTTGCAGATACATCTTCATCAAATACTGTTGATTTTTTATCTGTAACTGTAAGGCGAAGAGTATAGCTGCCTTCTGCACTGGCTTTCATTAAAGCATCTTTCTGATTTGCGTTTGCAATGATTGCATTACCGCCTTCCGGCTGTTCTACAACACTCCATGCATATTCAAGGTCATTGTTATAAACAGAATCAGATGTTGCACTTCCGCTTAACTCTGCAACAGTTGTATTAGAAGGATTTTGTACTGCTGTTGCACTGCCAATAACAGGAGCTTGTTTTTCAGGAGCAGCTAAAACAGTAAATGTCTCTTCTTTTTCTGTAGTAAGCTCACCGTCAGAAACTGTAAGTTTTACTGTGTAATCACCTACTGCTGTTGCAGACACTTCTGCGTAAGGTTTATTATCCTCATCAAATGTAAGTTCTCCACCTTCAGGAGTGCTTACAACTTCCCACTTATAAGTTACTGTTCCATCCGGAGCGCCATCATCATAAGCAGAAGCTTCTACTCTGAAAGGTACTAATGCTTTTGCATCTTCATCAACTTTTATAGTACGAATTACAGGAGCTGCATTAATTCCCGCTTCCATCTTATTGATTGTTACTTTTGATGTAGCATCTGCCGGGATTACTGCGTGAGCAATACCCTCATTTTCTTTTACATAACACTGTCCGGCTACTTCACCATTTACGCTTATGCTGTAATATCCGTCAGAAATACCGGCGCCGCTCAGTTTAATTCTGGAAACATGCTCTGTTCCAAGTTTATTTTCTAAATTAAATTCTAAGTAAGAACCGTCTGCATTTACCACAGTTTTAGAACTGGAATCCTGCTCAAGTTCTGCATAAATTTTACTGTCGATTACGTTAAAACGTTTTCCAACACCGTCTTTCGGTGTGATTGTATAAACATTACCTTCTTTAGATACTTCACAACCATATCCTGTTAAACCAAATACAGGGTCTGTTACTGCATCGGAACTTATTCTTAACAGAGAACCATAAAGACCTTCATCACTTTCACCTGAGAAATCATTCCAGCCATTATTCTGAACACGGGTTCCTCCGTCATTAACGTTCTGAGCGCCGTATCCGCCTTTAGACATTGTGTATCTCCAGCTTACGTTACCCACATAATCTTCAGAAATCTGTCCCATATTAACAGCATTGAAATTAGAAATTTTTGCTGCATAGTTTACACGCTGTGCCCATGCACTGCTGTCATTATCCCAGCCATTGTCCTGATAGCGTAACCAGTCATCCATAATAGAACCTGCCAAAGATGCCGTATACTGGAAGTTCCACCATGTTTCACCGCCACGGAATACAGGGTCAGCATACTGATACCAGGTTGGCTGAATACCACGCATGGCACGTGTCTTCCACTCTGCTCTTTCCATGTTGCTTAAAGCTTTTTCTGTATTCTTATCATCAGGATAATATTCTCTTAAAGCTTTTGCTGCTGCATAAGCGCCTTCTTCACCTGTATTATCATACTCAAATTCTGAACCATAAGGGTAATCAGCTGTGGCCATGTTGGTACCTTTATTTTTCGCAAACTGTTTCTGAAGGTTATCCGCTTCTTCAAACATACCTTCCTCGCGAAGAGATTCAATCATATCAGGAATTTGCTGTTCACCATAAAATCCAATAGGATAGCTTCCTACACGATTGCTGTAAATACCATAAGCTTTTTCCAAATACCATTCCGGACTTTCACGATATTCAATCAAGTCAGGATATGCTTTTTCCAGTCTATACATATTATAGAAACCTGTAGCTTCCATTACCTCTGAATATGTACGTGTATATGGAGATGCAGAAGTACCGTATACACCGGACGCACTTAAATAGTTCGCAACTGTATATGTGGACTGTGTATATTTCATGTAGTTGTTCCACATAAAATCAATGAGATATTTCTCAATAGATTTTACTTCTTCAGGATTTGGATCAAGATAGTTTTTCATTGTAATGAAGTTAATATTATCATGACTCCAGTCATCTCCCCAGTGATTTTTTTCATTGGTATCTCTGCCGCTTGCAAAATACCAGTCACTGTAAATACCATAAGTAGGACTTTCCGGATCATTATCCTGAGTTGTGTTTACCATAAAATCTGCATGTGTTTCAATTGTATTGTCTAAGCTTTCCAATACATTAAACTCATACTGTGTAAATTTTTGTTCGCCATTTAATTTATAATTAACACGAACACTGTTATTTCCGATACATCCAAAGTTCAGATTGTAAATATGATGCTGCTCACCATCTACAACTTTTGTTTCCACGTATGTAGCAGAATCATTCTGTGCACATTCCCCTGTACGAGAATTATTTACCAAACCTTCCGTCTGTTCCGGAATATGTGCTTCATCAAATGGGTCGTTTTCATGTACACACTGTACATCAACTTCAACATCTGTAATCTTGCTGTCGTCATAATGTAAATCTAATTTTGTAGGCATATTAATTGCAGTCTGGAAACTTGGAACTGCAACAGCGTCAATCATACCTGCATCATACATAATAGAACGCATATTTGCTTCACGTTCCTCTACAGAATCAGATGCATTATTTTCACTTTCTGCACTTTCCTGAGGAGTGTTATCACCTGCACGTACAGCAGAGAATTTAAACTGGTACGTTTTGCTCTCACCCGGTGCGAGCACAAGGCTTGTTGCATCTGTGTAATATCCACGTCCTGTTTTCTGAATATCTTTTGAGTGAATATAATATACCTGAAGTCCTGGGAACCATCCGCCGGTATCACTTGTCCAGTTCTTGTAAGTATCACCTGCACGAGTGCCTTTTACACCATTAATGTTTCCTGTCCAGTTATCAATATACTCAATTCTTGCTCCACTTTCAGGAAGCGGTGTAAAGAGCATATAGTTACCTTCGCCGCTGCATCGGATTGCGTATGCATAACCACTGTCTGCACCTGCAAATGTATGAACCGTTGTACGATTATTATAAGTATCACTGATATTCGCATACTTATTATTCCAAGGCATCGGAAGACCTACGTCACCAAACTCGATGTGTTTTGTTCCTTTGTTCTTCAATGTAATACTCCACAACAAAGAACCATCCTCTGTATCCATATCATATACAGATTCTACATCAAATCCCTTCATAGTACGTTCATCTGTAGAGTCTTCATCCTGACCAATGTAATCAATTTCAACCTTTTTATCACTTACTACATTTTTCTTAATATAAGGATTACTCTCTAAATTTTCTGTTGCATCTGAATAAGTTGTTGAACCTCCTGCAGCTAATGTCTTATTCGTATCTACCTCAACAAACCCTGTTCTGTCCTCAGGGAAAGTCCCGTCATCACTGGTACGATAAGAAAAAATCATTTCCCCCATCCACTGATGCGCTGTATTATTCTGATTTCTTGTATCGTTTGGTAATACAAAATTCATCTCACTGCCGTTATTACTCAGACGATTGTTCTTAATCTTCATAGAAGCAATCTGCCCTAAATCACCAATCTCAACAGCAAGACTGTCATTTCCAATTGCATCATTTGCCGCTTTTACAGTCAAAACTGTATTTGGAATCGCACCAGATGCAGAAAGAGTAACCATTGCAGCCGATAATGCAAATGGCACTACTTTTTTCTTAATTAAATGTCTTACCTTCCTCATACACTCACTTTTCCTTTCTAAAAATTATCGGTTACACCATAAATTCTTTCTTGCTATCTCCTCCTTTTTTATACCTTTTTCTTTATATTTCTTCTTTTTAAAACGTTTTACTAATTATAAGCAAATTATACTATTGACAATTTGAATATTCAACTATTTTCGCCATTTTATCATCATTTCGTTGCGTTATACCAATTTCTACACCTGTTTTTTGTTTATTTTTTATATATTATACGTTTCACTTTACTCAGATAGCGTATCGACGTATTTACACAAAATTTTTCTGATACTCAAATACCGGAAATCCTTTTTCATCAAATGCTACCTTCATCAACATGGTATGACGATTTGCATCATATAGTGGATCGCCTATAATTTCATCATACTGTCTTGCATGGTATACACACAAATCCGTCTTCCCATCTTCCGCTTTTACAAAAGAATTATGTCCCGGTCCATAAATTCCTTTTTCTTCCTCTGTTTTCAGAACAGGATAGCGAAGCTTCGTCCATACACCAGGGTCTAAAAGGTCTGCATTTTCATCCACATACATCATTCCCATGCAATAGCACGCACCTGTAGCACTGGCAGAAAATGTCATAAAAATTTTTCCGTTCTTTTTCAAAATTGCAGGTCCTTCGTTCACCCAAAAATCAACTCTTTCCCAGTCATAATCAGGTGTCGTCAAAAGCACTTGAGCTGTTGCAAGTTTATTTGGCGCTGCCATCCTTGCAATATAAAGATTAGAAACCTGTTTTCCCACTCCCGTCTTCTCAGCCCAAATATAATAGTGTTCTCCTTTATTTTCAAACACTGTAGCATCCAGAGAAAACGCATGGAATGAAAAATCATCTTCATCTGCAGCCTGCATCATTCCCAACTCTTCCCATTTATCCTTCATGGGGTCATCACCTGTGCAGTGGAGCACATAAGGACGTATTTGCCAAATATCGTCCTTATCTCCGGCAGCATAATAAATATACCATCCACCATCCAGATAATGAATTTCCGGAGCCCAGACATGAATACTCTGTTCTCCGCTTTCATGCTTCACCCAAAGTGTCACCTCTGTGGCATCCTTCAACCCTTTGATAGTTGCAGCTTTTCTCAATACAATCCTGTCGTACTCCGGTACAGATGCAGTAAAATAATAACTTCCATCTACATGACGGTATATATATGGATCTGCCCTCTGTTCAATCAAAGGCTGATTATATTCCGTCTTCTTATAATTTGTATTATCCATATTTCAACTCCTGTATCCGTTTCATATCAATTATTTGCCAAGGCGAATTACATTCCATGTAGCTTTTTTCAACACACTTGTCACAACTCCGCCGTCCAGTTTGCTTCTGTCATCTGCATTTACCGGATAAACCTTTTCTCCCAAAAGGCTGTTTGTAGCTTTCAGGTCTTCATTTTCCATTACAATATGTTCCAGAACACGATACCCTTCAAAACTTCTTACATCTGTAGTCAATTCTACATCTTCTTCCAGATTACGATTTACTGCAAAAATTGTAACTTCATCCTTTTCTTCGTTATATACTGCAACAGATTCAACATCTGTAATTTCATCGTGTTTTGCTGTAGCATGTTTTGTTCCTGAAATAATAGGCTGCAAAGCAATACCACGTCCATATTTAGAAGCATGCATAAATGGATAAAAAATTGTCTGTTTCCAAGCGCCGCCTGCTGCATCTGTCATAATTGGAGCAATTACATTTACCAGCTGTGCCAGACACGCCATCTTTACACGGTCTGCATGTTTCATCAGAGTAATCAGCATCAGTCCTACCAGCAGAGCATCTTCAAAGTTATAAATATCCTCCAGCATTGGCGGAGCCACCTGCCACGGATGATTTTCTGTAATATCATCATCTGCCGCATTAGAATGGAACCACACATTCCATTCGTCAAAACTTAAATTCATAACTTTTTTACTACGTTTTTTCGCTTTTACATAATCGCAGGTTGAGATTACTGTACGAATAAAATCGTCCATATCATCAGACTGTGCCAGATAATCATTACTGTCATCATCACGGTTTCCATAATATTGATGCAGAGAAACATAATCTACATAATCATAAGTATGGGACAATGTAGTTACTTCCCAATCAGGGAATGTAGGCATATCACGAGCAGAACTTCCGCAGGAAACCAACTCAATACTTGGGTCAATTAAACGCATTGCCTTTGCTGTTTCCTCAGCCAGACGTCCATATTCCTCCATTGTTTTATGTCCGATCTGCCATGGACCATCCATTTCATTTCCAAGGCACCAAACTTTAATATTATGAGGATCTTTCACACCATGCTTAATACGCAAATCACTATATTTTGTACCTGATGGATGGTTACAATATTCTAAAAGATTACATGCATCCGAAATACCTCTGGTTCCCAGATTAACTGCCATCATAACTTCTGAATTTACTTGTTTTGCCCATTTAGAAAATTCATTTAAACCAATTTCATTCTTCTCAAGACTTCTCCATGCCAATTCCAATCGATGTGGTCTTTCCTCCACAGGGCCTACTGAATCTTCCCAATAGAAATTAGATACAAAGTTTCCGCCCGGATAACGTATAATCGGTACATTCAATTCTTTTACCAGTTCTACTACATCCTGACGAAAACCATTTTCATCTGCTGCCGGATGTCCGGGCTGATAAATCCCTTCATATACCGCTCTTCCAAGATGTTCAATAAAAGAACCAAAAATCCTTTTATCAATAGGTGCAATCTGGATTTCTTTATCTAAAATCATTTTTGCTCTTCTACTCATTTTGTAATCCTCCTAAAAATCAATTTAAAATTTTAATATTATTCTTTTACAGCTCCGGCTGTCATTCCCTCAATAAAATATCTCTGGAAACAAATAAACAAAATAAAAATAGGAATAATTGAAAATACAGAACCTACTACCAACAAACTGTAGTTATCTCCATAAGGGTTAATCAACGTATTCAAACCAATGGTCAATGTATACTTCTCTGAAGAACGAACTACCAGCAACGGCCACATATAGTTATTCCATGCATTCATACCATTTAAAATAGCCATGGCGGAAAATGCAGGTTTCATAATCGGCACAATCAAGCGGAAGAAAATTCCATATTCTGTACATCCATCAATACGTCCTGCTTCAATCAGAGACTTTGGCGTACTTAAAAGATACTGTCTGAAAAAGAAAATTGTGGACGCATGTGCCAGGAAAGGCATTACTACTGCTGCGTAGTTATCCATCAGTCCCCATTCAGACATCTGTTTATACAATGGAAGCATAATAACTTCAAAAGGAATTGATAAAATAATCAATACAAGCAGGAAAAAGAAATTTTTTCCTTTGAAATCATACGCAGCAAAACCATAAGCTACGAAAGAACTTACCAGCAAAGTCAACACTACTGTAATCACTGTAAGAAAAAGGCTGTTTCCAAACCATATCCAATAATCATGTTTCCCAGTAAACAGAAGAATATAATTATCTAAGGTCATTTTAGCCCAGTCTAAATTCAAATTCAGTCCATACTGGAGCAGTTCATTACCCGGTTTAAAACTGGCAATAAAAATCGCATAAACCGGTATAATAATCAAAATAGCAAGAACAGTGAAGAAAAATATCATGCATATTGTGGCTACTTTGTTTTTTCTTTTCTGACTTTTCCCAATTGCTGCCATATTATCTCTCCTCCTTCTTAAATGTTCCTGTTGCAACTAACTGAACCAGATTAATAATCATAACAATAACAAGCAATACAAGACCTACTGCACAGGCATAACCCATAGCACGTTTTTCAATACCCTGTCTATACAGGTATCCTACAATGGTCAAACCGATATTTTGAGGAGAGTTTACTCCTTTCCACAACATGAAAGACTCAAGGAACATCGCCAATCCGGCATAGATACTGATTGTCAGTACATATATTGTTGTAGGTTTTACTAATGGGAATGATATCTTAATAAACTGCTGCCATTTACTTGCACCGTCAATAGATGCTGCTTCATAAATATCGGTAGGAATACTCTGTAATCCCGCAAGGAAATAAAGAATATTTACACCTGTCCATCTCCAGCACGCTACTACCAAAAGAGCAAAATACCCTGTCCATTCACCTTTCAACCATTTAATTGGAGATTTCCCAAAAAAGTCCATAACCTGGTTTGCGAGAGCACTGTCCATTTCACCAAACATCAGACGGAAAATTGTACCTGCTACTACTACAGATGTAAGTGCCGGAAGGAAATAAACAGATTTAAAAAAGTTCTGTCCTTTCATCAATTTGCTGTTCAAAAGACTGGCAAACAACATTGGGAAAGGAATTAAAAGGATTAATGTTCCAACCATATATTTTAAGCTGTTATAAACTGCTTTATAAAACATTTTATCCGTAATCAATCTGGAGTAATTCTTAAATCCTACCCATTCATCCTTTAACACATCTTGAAAACTTAACAAAACACCATTTGCAATAGGAGAAATCCAAAACAAAATAATGGTAATTACAAACGGAAGAATGAATATATAAGGAGCAGCTTTTTGTGAGTATAAAAATTTCTTAATCTTCATTTGATTTAATACCCCTTTCTTTTTATGAAAATGGGGATGTAGGCTTTGCCCCACATCCCCATGACTCGTTTTTTTAATTATTCTGCGAATTCATTTTCCAGTGTATCCTGAGCTGCATCAAGAGCTTCTTTAACATCCATATCAGATTCAAAAATATCATTTAATGTCTGTGTACAGAATACATTGTTGATGGATGGCCATTTTTCATCTGTAAAGCATTCCAGAAGACCAATACTATCCTGAAGTTCTAACAATGGATCAAATGGTTTTGTATTGAAATACTGTACAAACGCATTGTCAGGGTTTTCTGTAACTGCTTTATCTGTCCAAACTGCTGTGTTTACAGGGTCAAATCCTAATACGTTCCATACTTCTACGTTTGCTTCGTCAGAAAGTTTAATGAATGCGAATACTTCAGCTGCTAAATCTGCATTTTCGCTGGATTCAACAACAGCTGTTCCTGTTCCGCCACCGCCGATTGTCTTAACGACATCATCTTCACCAAATACTGGAGGAGCTGTAATCGCAACTTTACCTGCAAGGTCTGTCATATAACTTGTATAACGGCTTGTCTGCCAGAATGGCATAACTGCTACTGCTACATCGCCGCTGTTGTATAAAGGATATGCTTCTTCGTTATCTGGCTGTCCACCTGCGATTGTATCAAGTGCACCTGCATCCTGCATATCTTTCAAACACTGGAAAACTTCAACCATTTGTTCACTATTTACAGCAAGAGAACCATCTTCTGCAAGATAATCTCCACCTTTCTGAGCTAACATCAGTTCAGGTACCCACTGAGCTGTTGTTTCTGCTGCTGCAAAAGTTTTGCCTGTAGCTTCTTTGTATTTAACACCTGCATTCTTGAAATCTTCCCATGTTTTAATAGTTGTATAATCAATATCAGCTGCTTCAAGAGCTTCTGTATTATAAAAAGCAACCATTGTACCTACGTGTGTAGGGAAACCATAACATTTACCATCTTTAGAATACAGATCCAGTCTGGATTCAACAACGTTATCACTATATGGCTGTGTAGCTTCTGTTAAATCCTTCAGTCCGATTTGACCTGTTGTAAATGCCGGGAATTTTCCCAACTCGATATCTACTACATCCGGTGCTCCCTCTCCTGTTTCTAAAGCCAGAGACAATTTGTTGTGCATATCGTCATACGCCATGTTGGATAAAACTAATTTTACTTTTTTATCAGGATTTGCTTCATTCCATTTTTCAGCCATGTTTGTGTAGAAATCCTGATGGTTTTCAATGAAAGTCCATACATTAAGAGTTGTAACATCATCCCCTTCTACTTCCATTTCTCTTTTTCCTGTTTCCTTTTTCTCCTCAGAACCTTTGCTTTCACCATTTCCGCATCCTACAAGCATTGTTCCTGCCATTACTGCTGATAATAAAATGCTCAACACTTTTTTCTTCATACTTAAATTCCTCCCTGTTTTCGTTTTATCAATTTCAGAAACCTTTCTGTTTCTGTATGATACGTTTTAAAATTGTTTTTTAAAAAATTTCCTTTATCCAGACAAGCATTTCGCCTTTCTCACGATTTCCCCAGTTGCAATATGGAACTGCCTTCAATTCCACATCTTCCATTTCAATTTTTCTTTCTCCATACAACTGGTCGTCTTCCCAGCCTTTTTGTAAAATCCTTTTACCTTTTGCTTTAACGGTAACAACACCCCCTAAAAGTTCTGCTTCATACTGTTCTATAAGTTCCGCTTTTGTATCCACATAATAAGAAGAAAGATTTTTTTCATTATCCGTTTCTTCTAAACAATAAACCAGCGGTCCTCTCATGATTGCCGTTTTCCCTTCGTCTGCTCTTACATTTGGATTTGCATGGACAAAACGCGCTTTCATATCACACTGAATTGTAATCTCCTCATTTGCACCAAGGTTTTCTAAAATCAAATAACCTTTTTCAACTACCGGATTTTCTAATATTTCACCATTTCTATATACAGTAAACTGTTTTGCATATCCCGGTATACGAAGAGCAATTTTTCCTCCTGAAGCCTTTTCAGCCTGTGCATAAAGGTGAACTTTTCCATCCACAAGATAATTGCTGTCAACTTTTATCTTATATGGCACTTTTGCTATTTCTACATTTGTATCATTTGAAATATACAAGTTTACATATAATGCATCTTCATCTATTCCATATATGTACTGTCCCATCGATGCCAGCGTTCTTGCTATATTTGGCGGACAACACGCCACACTAAACCATTTCTGCCTTACCGGTTTTACGTGTTCCATAGAAGTTCTTTCCATGCAGTTCTCCGGCCATACTTCCAGAGGATTTACATAAAAGAAGCTTTTACCATCCATGGCAATCCCTGCCAGCACTGTGTTGTATAATGCCTTTTCTACGATATCCACATAAGCTGCATCTCTTGTAATTTCTGCCATTCTCTTACCGAACATTGCAAGCCCGATAGATGCACAGGATTCAGAATAATTTCTGTCATTAGGCAAATCATAGTCTGTGGTAAATCGTTCTAAAAGTCCCGATGAACCAATTCCACCTGTAATATACATTCTCTTTTTAACGATATTATCCCAAAGTGTTTCACAGGCTTCCCGAAGTGTTTCATCTTCACATTCATAGGCCAAATCAGCCATTGCGCTGTAAAGATAAACTGCTCTTACCGCATGTCCCTCTGCTGTTTTCTGCTCCCTTACAGGAAGATGAGATTGTGAATACTCCGGCTGGTATGCTGTAAATTCCGGGAAGATTTGTTTATACTTTTCTCCTCTTTCTTCCTGAGCAAAATAGTTTTCTCCTACGCCTCTTGCATCCACAAAAAATTTAGCTGTATCCAAATATCTTTTTTCTCCTGTTGCTCTGAACAGTTTTACCAAAGCCAATTCTATTTCTGAATGTCCCGGATACCCATGACATTTGCCTTCTTCCGGACCAAATTTATCACAAATCACATCGGCAAAACGAGATACAATATCAAGAAACTTTCGTTTTCCTGTGGCTTCATAATAAGCCGTTGCCGCTTCTATCAGATGACCTGCAGTATATAATTCATGTCCTTCTTTTAAATTAGTCCACCGTCTGTCCGGCTCCTTAATCGTAAAATATGTATTCAGATAACCATCTTCACACTGAGCCCTGCCAATCAAATCAATGGTTTCATCTGCCAGTTTCTCAAGTTCTTCATCTCTCCCCGTTGATGCCAGGGTAAAGGCTACAGCTTCCAGCCATTTCGCTACATCCGTATCTTGAAAAACAGCCCCTTCAAATTCACCTGTTTCTTCCCCTGCCGCAATACGAAAATTTTTAATACAATGACTGGGTTCTGCATCAGGCACTTCATCATTGAGAGTTCTCCATTGATATGGAATAATAACGCCCTTCACCAGCTTAATATATCTATCCCAAAAATCATCCTTAATACAGATATTCTTAAGCAGGACACTCTCCAATTTTCTTTTTTTCATTTCTTTTCCACCTATCATATATTAAACGTTTAATATCCCACACTGCACTATCCCCTACTTTTCTTCAAAACCACCATCTGATTTATCCAAAAAGTACTGTTTTTATAGTTTTTTGAAGGTTTATATCGTTTACTTATTGATTTTTCTTATTTATATCATATATTTCCCAATAAATAAAGCAAGTAAATCATGTATTTTAACGTTTAATTTATATAGTTTCTCTTTTTTTCTCTTGTTTTCTTTATTTTTCTTTGTTTTTTCATATTTTTATCATTTATAGCTCTATTTAAACGTTTAACAATATACATATTGCACAAACACCTTTTCATTTTTCTTTATTGTTTTCTTTTATTTTCTTTCTCTTTTTGTCTATAATACACAAAAACAGCTTTTCAAAAAATTTTTTATTTTTTTGAAAAGCTGTCTCTTTTTTAGATTATCACTTTACTTTATTGCATTTTCCTCATTTTGAATGTTCCGGACAGAATTCCTGATTAACCTCTGACAAGGCATTTGATACACCAGTTCTTCCTCCTGTGGAAGAATTTTTTTCTCTAACATATCTATCATAATTTCTGCCGCCCTATATCCAATATCATGCAAAGGAAGATTAACTGTAGTAAGCGGCGGTCTGTAATAACCGGATAATTCTCTGTTATCATATCCTGAAACTGATAAATCATCAGGAATTTTCATACCAAGCTCATCCAGCCTGTCATATACACCTCCTGCCATCAAGTCATTCATACAAAATACTGCCGTTACTCCTTTTTCAAGAAGAACGTCAATATTCTTATAGCCTGACTCTCTTGTCCAATCACCTACACAGACCAACTCCGGATCATAAATAATCCCATTGTCACGAAACGCCTTCTGGCATCCCAGAAGACGGCTCTGTGCATGGATACTATCACTTTTCCCCATAATAATTCCTATTTTCCTATGACCATTCTCGATAATATACTGCATCGCTTCATATCCACCATGTTCATCGTCCACAACCACAGAAGGCACTTTGCCACTTTTTGTATAACCATAGGCAAGCACAGAAGGAATTGAAAAATTTTCCGATATGCACTTCAGCACTCTTTCATGCGCCGTTACATAAATAATTCCCTCTACCTGTTTTGCCATCAATTTTCTCATTTCTCGTTTTACAATACTAAAATAATCATCTCTGTTATAATAAATATCATTATATTTTTTATATAACCTCAGATTTGTCAAAAGTATCTGATAATCTACTTCTTCACAATATTCCGTAATGCCGTCAACAATATCCGGCACACTGAAAATCGTCATATCCTCTACGATAACTCCTATACTTCTTGTATTTTTCATCTTTAAATTTTTCGCAACATAATTAGGCATATACTCCATCTTTTCTGCTGTTTTCAATACAAGTTCCCGTGTTGCTTCGCTCGCACCCGGTTTTTCATTTAAAATATTGGAAACAGTAGCTACTGACACCTTACATGCCTTTGCGATTTCCTTTATTGTCGCCATACCCGCACTTCTCCTTCTATTTACAAAATTGCCAAAAACTCATCTATTCAATAATAATCCGTTTTTGACAACTGTAAAATTACTTTTATCATTTTACAATTTGCAAATTTCAAATGTATTTATGCCTTTTCAGATTTCCCGTTCTCAAACATTTTACTACTTTTAATATACCTAAATTACCAAATATATGCAATAGAATGTAAACAAAAAAGCTGTCACTTCACAATTTTTTTAATCGTTAAAGTAACAGCTTTTCTTAGGCAAAATTAATAATATCCATGCCCATATCACAACATAACATTTCTAAATTCTTCTGTATCAAAGAAATATCTTAATGAAACATCTAATCCTTTGCAAATTTTAGAAATCACAAATATACCCGGATTTTTCACTGAAGCATCTGCCATCTGTAATACAATATCAAGAGGTACTTCAGAGTTAAATGATAATTCCTCGTATGTAAGTCCTCTTTCCTTACACAGTTCATTTACACGCTTTGCTAATATTTTTCGTTCTTCAACCATATCTAACACCTCCGTTCTTCCTGCCACCAGTGTACTACTAATATCAGGAGAACTTCCAGTAAATTTTTTATTAATTTGAAACAAACACATAAATGCTACCCCTAAATAGCTTCCTACCAAAAACGTGATAATATACGAAATCATCCTCTTTTTATGCCTCCGTTACTTTATTTCCTAAAGTATCTCCGGAAACTGTCAACTTATTCAACTTTATTCTGGGATTTTTCCTGCTTTTTACGGACATATTCTTCCTTACCTTGCTATCCTTTGCATATTTTATTTCTGCAACAATGAAAAATTATAATCTGCAACAACAAACACACATGTATTTAATACCCAAATAAATCCTTTCTCTGTGCTACTAAATATATTTTGTTTATTCAAAATTATTCCAAAATCAAGATTTTCAAAATTCTCGTTATATTGATTCAATGCTATCTTGTATACACCCTCTTGAATGTAATTTGCCTTACATATATTGTGATAAATTATTTCTACCAAAAGATTTCTCGCATACTGCCAATAAGTTTGTTGTTTATTTGCATATCCAATTCTATTTATCCAAGCTTTTAGCTGGTACTTTAATGTCTTTTGTCCGTCACCTATTCTTACATTTTCTAAAATCTTTTGTAAGTCTTCTTCTATATTCTCTTCGTTGGCTAATTCAAAAATTTTTTCACTACAACTTTTTCGAACTTGCATGTCATGAATTCCAAAACGCCCCTTCATCAAGTCATCAATCCTATGCGGAAACTCAACAATTTCTTTAATTGCAGAATTTTTTCCAACCAGTTCTTTATATTTGCTTCCAGGTTGCAAAGCAACAGGTACCTTTCTCTCTACAAAATCACAATCTGGAATATGTGTTAAATGCTGATAAGACTCTATCATTGGATAATTTATATACAGTTTTCCCATATCCGTCATATCTAAAAAACTATTTTGCATTTCCAAGATTTTTCTTTCTGAAAAATTTGTATCATGCCGCTCATAGTCAAATACCAGAATAATATTGGTAAAATCATCTTTATATCGAAGAGTATCCGGTGTCTTTTTCTTACTGATCACAAATGGCAAATCAATATCTATTTCTTCTTCTAGCCAATCAGGGCCATACTCTTTTACTATATCTTCATAAAGCAGATATATATTTGTTCCGTATATCCAAACATTGTCCATGTCAATATTAATTTCAGGAAAACATTTAAATATCAGCCAAAACAGTTTATTTTTTTCATGATCTCCTTCTACAATTAGCAACGTTTGATTTCGGCTTCTAGGCGTATTGCTATAATTATTCATACTTTTCAAACTCTCCGCTGATATACATCTTCTCAAGATTATGGCCTTCTCTTAATTCACGTGTTGTAGCATTACACAATGCTGTCAGTGTTCCTTTTCTTGATAAGATAAACATACAATCTGGTCTCATTAGTCTGTTTGTCATTAAATTTGTATTGTGCGATGTCATAATCATCTGGCAACGGGGATATTTCTTCTTAAAAAATTTAATTACATTTTCTGCCATTTCATAATGATAAAAAGCGTCAAACTCATCCAAATATATGAGAGAAGCTTCCCACACTTTAGGAATCAATCGTCTATACAAATCAACTAACGCCAGTGTTCCACTAGATGCATTCTCATAAAATGGAACCAGTTTTTCATGTGCAAAGTACAATTCCCTTTGACCATCTGGCAACTTTTTTAACACAAGTTTGCATTCTATCCCCATAGCATTCAAAAAATCTTCCAAGTCTTTCAATCTCTCTGGATTCTCTAAAACCTCATAAAAAGAACTGGTCATTCTGCGTACACGATATGGCATTTCATTTCCCACTGTAATCATGACCATTCTTCTAACATAATTAGATAAACGAATTAATACAGAATCATTTTTTAACGCCACATTACTAATCAGCCATCTAAGAAATGGTAATCTAGGTTCAATAGTCTCTTCTGTTGTCCCATCTCCTTCTAATGCCTGTAAATATATATTTACATTTGCCGTCTCCGCTCCTATATGTTTCAAATTATCAAAATTATACTTTTTATTTAAAAAATCACATTTAAAAATAGAGGTTCCATTTATAATTAATTCTTCATCTCTGAGTTCCTGATTAGAAAAACAAGCATATTGATAAGTCAGTTCAATACCACTGAAGTCAAAAGTATATGAAAACTCTGCAGAGTCCTCTGTAGAATCTGCATTAAGAAATACTCCATTTCCTATCAATCTCGGGTATGCAAACATGATAGAATCTATATCCATAATTGCTCTTCCTAAATTTGTTTTCCCTGTGGCATTTCTTCCATAAATAAGCATTTTAGCAATTAAGCCATCTGAAATACAGTCCGTACTAAACTGATAACCTGCAATGTTTCCAAAATCTATCACTATTTCATCTCTAAAATTCTTATAATTCTTGAATTTAAATCTCTTTAACATAAAGCATAACATCCTTTCAAATAATATGTTCGCATACTTCATGCTAATAGTATATCCAACTGCATACTATTCCGCAACCCATTGCCGTAAAATAATTACGGCGTAATATCATTATTCAATAATGTAAATACATATTTTCAATTGTGTTTTCTTCGGAGATAACCCCAATAGCAATCCAATAGAAAGAATATAAGCCCTTAATAGGATTCCTCTGCTAGATATATTTCATTGATAAATTACTGAATCAGTAAGACACCCTTATTAGGAGTCCTTATAGACTCCAATGCCATAAACGGCATTGGAACAGATATGTTTTGGCGATGGGAAACCATCACCGAATTCAAGCTTTTAACTTAAAATACCTTCAGCTTCTTTCTCAAAGCTACATATAGAATCAGCTCTGGCTGCCATCTTATGCAAAACCTTCAGCTTTTCAATTTCCTCAATCCCCTTCACTTTCTTCAAGATCAGCCGTTACAAACTTCAGAAACCTGACAAGTTCTGGCGAAACCTATGATTCGTTCTTCCTCCATTTCTACAGAAGAATCCTATGAAAAGATTATAGCACAGTCCTACAGAACAGACTATCTATTTTCTCTTAAGATTCTTCTTTTACCTTGCGGACATATTCTTCACAACATAACATTTCTAAATTCTTCTGTATCAAAGAAATATCTTAATGAAACATCCAGTCCTTTGCAAATTTTAGCAATAGCAAACATACTGGGATTTCCTTCTACACCATCTAATATATCTAATATCGTATCAAAGGGTATCTCCGATTTCCATGATAATTCCTCGTATGTAACTCCATTTTCTCTACATAGCTCATTCACACGCTTTACTAACATTCTATTAATACTTGGAGAACCTCCATGAAACTGCCTATTAATTTGAAGCAAACACATAAGCGCTACACCTAAAAAATTTCCTACTAAAAATGTGATAATATATGAAATCATCCTCTTTTTGCACCTCCACCACTCTATTTCCTAAAGTGTCTCCGAAAATATAAAAATCCATTTCTACATCTATTATATTCCGATTTCCACAAAATATAACTGCATTGAAAATTTTTTTCTTATATATTTCCCAAATTAATCTTTTAAATTTCCTGATAATTCACATTTTTTTAAATACTCATATCGTTTCAAAAACATATCATAAAACTGAGGTAATTTAGAAAACCATTCTTTTTTAATTTCACTGATTTGATTCATTCCAATTCTCTTTACCGCTTCTTCTGCTGCTTCCTGCTGGTTCTTCTTTACGCCAAATGTGGTCTGACAATTCGCACCTTCCAAAGTGTCATACGAATAAAATGATTGATTAAAATCCATTAATTTATGAAGTGATACTGGTTTGTTATTAGAATTTTTTACCAACACTCCCCAATTGCCCCAGTGTCTGTCTGTATTTCCAACAAGATAATCAATAATGTTCATCATATAATAATTATGTCGATCCAATGATAAAATATATTTTTTTATATCACGATTATGATTCTGAGAATATATTTCCATTAACTCCATAGAGGCAATGGAATACTCTTTTGATGTAATATTTTCACTTCGAGTTACTTTCTCATTATCAAATATATCTTCCGTATAGACAACCTGAGAAACATTAAAACATTGACAGATTTTACTAGCTAACAATTCTCTTTCTACAGTTTCAATTCCACCATCTTTTAATAAAACAAAACCATTTTCTACACGCTTCCATGCCTTTGGAAAGCATCCATTCGTCGATAAGTCTTTTGCAAGATTTTCATTATCTACGGTATATTGTTTTCCTTTTAATGCTATATCTATAAATGTATTATCTAAATGATTTTCATACAAATTCACTTCTTCAAAAGATACTTTTTCACCTTTTTTACGCACCCAAAAAGGATCTGTTAAAGATGCACAACGATAACTCAAAGCAATCTTTGCTCTTTCCTTATCCGTTACCGCCTGAGTCATTCCTATACTATTTAAAATTTCTTTCGCATAAGTCCTGTCTAAAGTGAGTACTCTGGTGGCACACCAATAATTAAAGTTTGTAACATTATTAACCAACGTATCTATATCTTCCTCTTCTTCAAGATAAAGATTATAAGGCATAAAACTTTTGTAATAAACTTTAGAGAACCCTGTCTCATCGATTTTTGCTACTTTTCTATTTCTATGCATAATCTCATATACAGTTTTATTCATTACAAATCACCTGTCCTTTTTGATTGATATCCTTATATTAGCATATTTTAGCTTTAGAAAATAGCATGCAATTCACATAAAGCTCCTGACATTAATGTTTCCTAAAGCATCTTCGAAAATATGAAAATTATTCCAGTTTCCACAAAATATGACTGCATTGAATAAACTTTACCACTTCTATATAGACAAGGGATTTTGGATACAGTAAAATATCCGTAGACAACACTCACATCAAACAACAATGAAATATTTATAATTTTACGGTGAAATAATGGATAAGATAACAAAGATATTAATGAATTTAATTAAATGTTCGATACATAAAGAAAATATTGATGTACAGCAATATTGTGCATTATCGCAAGAAGAAAAAGAACAGCTTTTTCAGCTATGCTCAAAGCACTCTATCAGTGTAATTGTAGGAGATGTGTTAGGCAAATCCAAGATGATAGAGAAAACTCCGAATGTAAAAAAGCTGATAAATGAATCTTTTATGTCTGTATACAGATATGAGCAATCACAAACGGAAATCAAGAAAATCACCCATGTTTTAACTGAGTTAAAAATACCCTATATCCTGTTAAAAGGTCCCAGAGTAAGAAAATATTATCCAGAGCCATGGCTCAGAACAAGCTGCGATATTGATATATTAATTCATGAAGAAGATCTTGACCTTGCAATTAATGGCTTAGTGGAAAAATGTTCTTATAAAAAACAGGAACGAAATTATCACGATGTTCCTCTGGTTTCTCCTAACAACATTTTGCTTGAATTACATTTTAATATAAAAGAAAATATGGATAATCTCGATAAAGTATTAATAAAAGTATGGGATTACAGCTCACCTGTGGGCAAAGATAATTGCTTGGAATATGAGCAGTCCAATGAATTCTTTTTCTTCCATTTACTGGCACATACGGCATATCATTTTCAGCATGGCGGTTGTGGAATACGCTCTATTTTAGACCTTTACCTTATCCATCATCAAATGCCATATAATGATGAAAAGCTTAAAATATTATGCAGAGAAGCAAAAATAGAAACTTTTTATGAATATGTAATCCAATTATCTGAAGTTTGGTTTGGAGAATCTTCACATACCCCTGTTACATCAGCAATGGAAGAATATATTTTACATGGGGGAACTTATGGAACAAAAGATAATAGCATTGCTATGGATCAGACAAGGCAAAACGGTGGGCACGCCAGATATATCAGAGGTCGTATTTTTATGCCATACAAAGCTTTAAAAATGAAATATCCTATCTTAGAAAGACACAAATATCTCACACCCATTTATCAGGTTGTGAGATGGTATAAAGCTCTCTCAAGTGGTAAACTAAAAAAATATACTGCTGAACTTCATCTCAGCAAACGTATTAATCAGGAACAATTGGATAGCGCAGAAAAGCTATTAGAGGCTTTGAAATTAAAATTTTAAATCAGGCGGTTATCTTATCATAAAGGCTGCCACATAAACTTGCAGCAGCCTTCATGATTATAAAAATTATTTAACTTCATCTTGGGATTCTTCTTGTACCTTACGAACGTACTCCTCTGTCAAATCCAGCCAATCAGCTGTCTCTTCCACTGTCTTGCCTTTGTTCAGCAGTGTGAGCACCATTTTAGCAATCCCCTTGTTTGTGCCAATCTCTATTCCGCGGCTTGTACCAATCTCTATGCCACGTTTGGTTCCTCGCTCTATGTTTTCTTTCTCCCATTTCTCAAGAGCAGTACACATATTTGCCACCTCCTCAATTTTTCCCTGCCTTACAAGCTCTGCTGAATCCGTAATCTTTCCAATTACTGTTATCAGCTCTGGTGTTAAATCCCGGTCTCTGTATTTCTCATTGATTTTATCCAAGTTTCCATTAAAGATTTCACGGGAAATTTCAAACACTGCCCGCACCTCTTCATTATGAAACGTATATTGCTCGCTCTCTCGTATCTGAACGAGATTCATCTTATAATCTGAAAAAATCCGCTCCATTTCTTCTGGCATTTCTACAATCATATCTTTCAGGCACGTAGGCCCATCCCAGCTTTTTTCAGAATAATATAGTACAATTGAGATGATTGGATGAAGACGATCTTCTTTTCGCATTTTAGAAAGGAATTCGTCCTCCGTCATCTTTCCTCTCTCCGCTTTGCGGATTCTTGTGATTTCCTGATACTCCTTCAGATAGCCCAAACTGTCATATAACATGGTACGCAGCGGCATTGCATAGTGGATTTTCTGCTGAGACTCAATTCCCAGAACTGCAAATTCCACTCCATAAGCCATTTTCTTCACTACATCACGGGTACGTTCCAAAGTTTTCTGATAGTCCTTGAATTGGATAATTCCTGACATATCCGTATCCCGTTCTGTCAAATCCTCTGGCTTGATTATCTGCTTTCCACGAAATATGACTGCATTGAACAAATCTGCGAAGCGTTCATTCTGGCGCCAGAAGTCTTTTAGGATTACATCTGCCTTTTGGGCATTTCTTCCTGCCATTTGACCACTCCTATCTGTTCATTTATCACAGTTTTATTGTACCAGATGGTAGAGGTAAGATACAAATAAAAATATTCTTAAAAGTAATTACTTGAAAAAATATGGAAATATTTGAAAAGCAAAATTTCCAATTGGACAATCTACAAAACAAGCCCGTCCGTTATCCCACTTAATAAACCCATCTTCGGTCTTACAACATACAAGTTAAAGCATTAGTAAATCTGTAAACTACTCGCCATTTGACATTGAAGGCTACTACATAAACTTGCAGCAGCCTTCATGATTATAAAAATTATTTAACTTCATCTTGGGATTCTTCTTGTACCTTACGAACGTACTCCTCTGTCAAATCCAGCCAATCAGCTGTCTCTTCCACTGTCTTGCCTTTGTTCAGCAGTGTGAGCACCATTTTGGCAATTCCCTTGTTTGTACCAATCTCTATGCCACGTTTAGTTCCTCGCTCTATGTTTTCTTTTTCCCATTTTTCAAGAGCAGTACACATATTTGCCACCTCCTCAATCTTTCCCTGCCTTACAAGCTCTGCTGAATCTGTAATCTTTCCGATTACCGTTATCAGCTCTGGTGTTAAATCCCGGTTTCTGTATCTCTCATTGATTTTATCCAAGTTTCCATTAAAGATTTCACGGGAAATTTCAAACACTGCCCGCACCTCTTCATTATGAAACGTATATTGCTCGCTCTCTCGTATCTGAACGAGATTCATCTTATAATCTGAAAAAATCCGCTCCATTTCTTCTGGCATTTCTACAATCATATCTTTCAGGCACGTAGGCCCATCCCAGCTTTTTTCAGAATAATATAGTACAATTGAGATGATTGGATGAAGACGATCTTCTTTTCGCATTTTAGAAAGGAATTCGTCCTCCGTCATCTTTCCTCTCTCCGCTTTGCGGATTCTTGTGATTTCCTGATACTCCTTCAGATAGCCCAAACTGTCATATAACATGGTACGCAGCGGCATTGCATAGTGGATTTTCTGCTGAGACTCAATTCCCAGAACTGCAAATTCCACTCCATAAGCCATTTTCTTCACTACATCACGGGTACGTTCCAAAGTTTTCTGATAGTCCTTGAATTGGATAATTCCTGACATATCCGTATCCCGTTCTGTCAAATCCTCTGGCTTGATTATCTGCTTTCCACGAAATATGACTGCATTGAACAAATCTGCGAAGCGTTCATTCTGGCGCCAGAAGTCTTTTAAGATTACGTCTGCCTTTTGGGCATTTCTTCCTGCTATTTGACCACTCCTGTCTGTTCATTTATCACAGTTTTATTGTACCAGATGGCGGAGGTAAGATACAAATAAAAATATTCTTAATTATCATATATTATCTAAATGTAGCATAAGAATGGTCGTTGTATTTTTAATACATCTATGATAAAATTTTTACATACAAAAGCTGAACTCCTGATTAATAAAGGAATTATAAAAAATTATTATCAAGAAAGAGCAAAAAATGAAAGAGTTAGGATATCATGGTATTTGCTCAAAGTACCAATATAGTATCGAAACTGAAGGTTTTGACCCTGATAAATCTAAATATCGAGATGATCACTGGCTCGGACAAGGCATATACTTTTTTGATGATTAAGAAAAATCCCTATGGTGGGCAAAAACAATATCTTCCCAAAATAATAATTGTGGCAGTATTGTTTTTGAATCACTTATCGAGGCAACAGATGACGTTGTACTAAATCTGGATGATAATCATCAATTAGACGCATTCATGACAGAAATCCTACACTTACTTGAAGATATACAAAAAGAATGTCCAGAAAAAATGCCTATATTTGAAGAAAAAATTTTTCGAGCCGTATGTTTTGACTATTATAAATAAACAAAGGGAATATCGGTTATTATTGGGACTTTTAGAAAAGATATTGCAGGATACACAACAAAACGTAATTCTAGAGACAAAAAACCACAAAAGAAAATAATGAATATTATTGGAATACAATTTAACGAAAGACAAATTTGTGTTTCACAAAAAAATTGCATTAAATCAACAAAATTGGTATATAATGAGAAAGAAGAGGTGATATGATGTTTAACAAAGATTTATTTTTTTCCCTATGTGAGAAATACGACGTTGAATTAAGTAAAACCGTAAATAAACCTATGATTAAAAATGGTAATAGTATGCATGCTATTACACTGGAAGATGTAAATCATGTTTTCGCACCATGTCAGGCATATTTCGATTATTCAAGTGCTAAACTTGATGCAGACACAATTTCTTCAGCATATTATTTCCAAGAAAGTCTTGCTGTTGCATGTTAGGAGAAAAGTATGAAAGTTAAATCTAAATATGAAAGTTCTTTAGTTTTGGAGAAAATTGAAATTATAGAAAGCACTTTTAGAAAAAAAGTGTTGCACTAGAAGACTTAGAGCTAGGTGTCCAATTCGAACATCAGTTGACTAAACTTGACCAAGAACAATATGAAGTCTTTTTATCAACAACAGTATCTGATGTAAATGAAACAATATATGTAAACGTAAAAGGAAGATCAATCTTCAGTACAAAACAGGAAAACAAAGATCTCTTAGAAAAAAACACTATAGCTATTATGTTTCCATATATAAGAAGTTATATTTCCAGTATAACTACCCAACCGGGAATGACACCAATTGTATTACCTGCAATGAATATTGTAGCAATGATAAATGACCAGAAAACAGAGGAAAAGAGTTAGCTATTATCTCACATCGGATGATTTTGAACAAGTACTCGCTATTTTGCGTTTACCTCTTAATAATAATTTTAGGCGGCTGCTTTTACAGCCGCCACTATTGTTCCCCTACTTAATCTATCTACATAATCCGGCACCGGAATACCGTAAGCACAAAATTACCGACTATTATCTTTTCTATGTTCTTCATACATCATCATTGGCTGCTCTTTACCAACACCTTCTGTACTTTCTTTACTAAAGAGAATTTTAACAGTAGCCAGCATAATCGCCAAATCTTCTACTATACTTGGTTTTGCAATATACGTTAAATCCATCAAAAGCTTATCATAAAAAGTTGTATTATACTTACCGTAAACCTGAGCATAGCCTGTTAATCCTGCTTTCACCTGAGTTCTTAGCTGAAACTCCGGCATCGTTTTCTGAATTTCTGCTGCAATCTCCGGACGTTCTGGTCTTGGTCCTACGATGCTCATATCACCCTTTAAAATATTAATCAGCTGTGGAAGTTCATCAAGACGACATGCTCTGATAAATCTTCCCACTTTCGTAATACGAGGATCATCTTCTCCCGCTGACAATACTGGACCACTTAATTTCTCTGCATCCACTCTCATACTACGGAACTTAATAATTTCAAATACTCTGTTTCCCTGTGTCAAACGCTTTTGTTTATAAAATGCAGGGCCACCATCTGATTTTACAAGAAGTGTAACTACGAGCATAATTGGTGATAATACAACTAATGCTGTACCGGAAATTATAATATCTATCAATCTCTTTATAGCTCTCGTCTCAATGGGCATATCCTGATACTGTGATTTTAAAATTGGCAGATGAAGCATATGTATTTTTTCTGCCCCACTCATCATTACATCTCCGACACGTGGAATCTGAAATACTTTAATCTTATTATAAATACAATGCTTTAAAATAATATTTCTGTCATGGCTGTGAACACCACAAATAAAAGCTGCTTTTGCATCCTTTAGATATTCAAAATGCTCCAGGACATCTTCCACTGGATATGTTCCTATGATTTTAAATCTTTTTTGAAGTCCATATTCTTGAATCAAATCTTCCATTCCATGACGAACATCATATATTACTACAGATGGTAATGGTTCATGTGTCCAGAAGTAATATCGATGGACTGCAAAGCTCCATATTAGAGCAACAATACACTGAGAAACAAAGCACAAAAATCCCGGTAAAATCTTTGGCATATGAATTGATAACATCCAAATCAATATATATGCAATTACATCTGTAAAACCGATTGCAAGAACCTGACTGAAAAAAATATCACGAATCTGCAAAACGGAAATCCGAAAAGCATCCAGCTTAAAACAAATCACATAGCTGATAACTATCAGTAAAAAAAACAATATTGCTGATACTTGCTTTGAATTTGCAGTCAATGTTTTGGGTTCATAATATTCATACCAACAAACTGCAAATGGCAAAAATAGTAATATAATATTAACAAATTTTAAAATAGAAAATGGAATTTTCCACTTTTTGCTCATCCTTCATCCACCTCATTATTCTCTATAAAACGTAACTCAAAATCTTTATCTATATACTTTCTTTTCAAATTATCTAAACTAACGATAAAACTGTAACGGCACCACTTCACCTGAATCTACTTTTGTTCCTTTTTGAAGATGATTTTCACCTTTGACAATACCACCAGGCGCAATATGGCATCCTTCTTCTAAAATACAATCATGATCTATAAGTGCACCCACATTCACAATGCAGGCTTTATTCAGCACTGTACCTGTATTCACAACTGCGTATGGCATAATTACACAACCATCAGCAATTTGGGCTCTAGGACTTACATAAGCCAATGGATGAATAATCTTTGCCAGCTTAATCCCTGCTCCTTTTATTTTATCTTCCCACTCTATTCTGGCTGTGTTATTGCCAAACGCCGGATACATCTCTGTATCCGGTGTATTGAATTTTTCAAAATCATTACATATTCCAATTACACGAGAGTCATTAGAGGCATCATCTAAAAAATAAACAGCATCATATTTTCCTGTTTGTTCTGCAAGATCCGCCACTACCTTGCCATGGCCTCCGGCACCTAGAATAATCAATCTCATTCTTTCACCTTCTCAAAAAATGTATCTGGATGATTTGGGTCAAAAATCTCATTGCAAGTCATAACCGTAACAAGGTCTTCTGTATCGGAAAGGTTAATAATGTTATGTGTCCAGCCGGGAATCATGTAGATTGCTTCAATTTTATCTCCACTTACTTCGAATTCCACCATTTCTCCCGTATTAATATTTCTTTCCTGAATCAATCCATGACCATGGACAACGATAAACTGTTCCCACTTACTGTTATGCCAGTGTTCTCCTTTTGTAATACCAGGTTTACTAATATTAATGCTTATCTGTCCACAGTCAGCCGTATGTACTAACTCTGTAAATGAACCACGGTTATCGCAATTCATCTTCATAGCATATTTAAACTTCTCAATTGGAAGATATGTTAAATAGAGACTAAATAACTTCTTTGCAAAGGAACCATCCGGACATTTTGGCATCATTAAGTCCATTGGCTGGTTTTTAAACTGTTCCAACAAATCAACAATTTCACCTAGTGTAACCTTGTGTGTAACAGGAACACAACAATATCTTCCATCTTCTTTCAGCACTGTTTCTACACCATCGAATTCACAGTGCTGCTCTTTTCCTTCCAATAAATCAAACATTCCTTCTATAAGGTCATCAATATAAAGAACTTCCAATTCTGTGCTTCTATCGTTTACTGTAAACTCTTCATCATTAGCAACTGCCCAACAGAATGTAGAAATTGCAGAATTATATTTCGGTCTGGAATGCCCCATAAGGTTTACAAATCGGTATACATATACAGGTGCATCTGTTTCTTCTCCATACTGGAAAAAGAGTTCTTCTCCTGCTTTTTTACTTCTTCCGTACTCAGAATTCCCAAATCTTCCTGCCAATGTTGCCTGAACAGAAGAAGAAAGCATAATTCCGGCTTTATTATTGTGCTTCTTCAATGTATCAAGAATCTGTGAAGCGAATCCAAAATTACCATTCATAAAGTCTTCTGGATTTTCCGGACGGTTTACCCCTGCAAGGTTGAATACAAAATCTGCTTTTGAGCAATATTCGTCTAATTCTGCTTCTGTACTGTTAATGTCATATTCATAAATTTCATCTACAGTAATCCCTGGTCTTGTTTTATTCTTTCCATCTCTGATGTTTTTCAAATTATTGCAAAGGGCTGTTCCTACCATCCCCTTTGCTCCAGTAACTAAAATTTTCATCTCAGTTCCTCCACTTGTTTTTTACTGTTCTTTTCTCCAGACCATCTTATTGACTACATTTACATACCCCTGAATAATTCTTACTACTTTCATAGAAACTGTTTCATCTACATAATCAGGACATGGTTTACCAAGAACACCTTGTTGTTTCATTTCAATAGCCATATCTGTGGCATTTAAAAGTTCCTTTGTTGTAATACCTGCAAGAATAAAATCTCCTGCTTCTAATGCTTCCGGACGTTCCGTAGATGTACGAATACATACAGCTGCAATTGGATGTCCAATAGACAAATAGAAGCTACTTTCCTCTGGAAGTGTTCCACTATCACTTACAATTGCTAATGCGTTCATCTGTAAACAGTTATAGTCATTGAAGCCAAGTGGTTCATTTACTCGTACTCTTGGATCAAGTTTGAATCCACTCTTTTCTAATCTCTGTTTACTTCTTGGATGACAAGAGTAAAGAATTGGCATATCATACTTTTCTGCTAACGCATTAATTGCTGTGAAAAGACTGGTAAAGTTTTTCTCTGTATCAATGTTTTCTTCACGGTGAGCAGATAATAAAATATATTTATCTTTTTCCAATCCCATACGCTGTAATACATCAGATGCTTGAATCTTCTCAAGATTTCCACGAAGTACCTCTGCCATTGGAGAACCTGTCATATAGGTTCTCTCTTTTGGAAGTCCTGTATCTGCAAGATATTTACGTGCAAATTCTGAATAGCATAAATTTACATCTGAAATTACGTCTACGATTCTTCTATTTGTTTCCTCTGGAAGACATTCATCTTTACATCTATTTCCAGCTTCCATGTGGAATAACGGAATATGTAATCGCTTTGCAGAGATTGCTGAAAGACAACTGTTTGTATCACCTAATACAAGGTATCCATCTGGCTGTAATTCACTTAAAAGTTCATAACTTCTACCAAGAATGTTTCCGCAAGTTACACCAAGATTTTCTCCTACAACAGGTACAAGAATATCTGGACCAAACTCGCCTTCGTTGTTCTTTAATTCAAAATCTTCCCAGAATACTGTGGAAAGATTCTTGTCCCAGTTCTGATTGTAATAAACAACACATGTATCAAAATACTCACGACATCTTCTAATAACAGCCGCTAATCGAATGATTTCCGGACGAGTACCACATCCAATCATTATCTTTGTACGTCCGTTATTTTTCCATTTAAAATTATGATTCATATTCTTACTCCTCTGCCAGTCTTTCCTGAATATAAGCCAATTTTGAAATTGTTTCTTTCGTCTCTTCAAGAGTCAACATCTTAGTATTGTTACTATTAAATTCTGTTAAAGTATTTCTTTCTGCATCTCCATCTTTAAAATACTTATCATAATTCAGTCCACGATTATCTGCTGGTACACGATAGAAATTTCCCATATCTATAGCTTTTGCACATTCTTCATTTGTAAGAAGTGTTTCATACATCTTTTCACCATGACGAATTCCAATTACTTTGATATCTTCTTTCTTTCCTCCAAATAACTCACATACTGCTTCTGCTTGTGTCTGAATTGTGCATGCAGGAGCTTTCATAATTAAAAGATCTCCATTTTCTCCATTTTCAAAAGCAAATAGTACAAGGTCTACCGCCTCATCAAGAGACATAATAAAACGTGTCATGGATGGTTCTGTAACAGTAATCGGACTTCCTGCTTTAATCTGATCAATCCAAAGTGGAATAACAGATCCACGGGAACACATAACATTACCATAACGAGTACAGCAAATTTTTGTTTTTCCACTATAACGACTCTTTGCAATAGCCACAGACTCTTCAAGAGCTTTTGTCTTACCCATAGCATTAATTGGATAAGCAGCTTTATCTGTAGAAAGACAAATAACTGCTTCTACTCCTTCTTCAATTGCTGCAGTAAGAACATTATCTGTACCAATAACATTTGTTTTTACTGCTTCCATAGGAAAGAACTCACATGATGGAACCTGCTTTAATGCTGCTGCATGGAAAATATAATCAACACCATGCATTGCACTTTTGCAAGATTGAAGATCTCTTACATCACCAATATAAAACTTAATTTTGTCTGCCACATCTGGCATTTTCACCTGAAATTCATGTCTCATATCATCCTGTTTCTTCTCATCACGGGAGAAAATACGAATTTCTCCAATATCAGTCTTTAAAAATCGGTTCAAAACCGCATTTCCAAATGAACCTGTACCACCTGTAATTAATAATGTCTTGTCTTTAAATAAACTCATCCTTTTTTCCTCTTTCTTATTAATCTAATAGTTTATAAAATAATAAAAAATCCGCAAAATAATCTTTATTATACACTTTCATTAATAATACTTGCAGTATATTGAGGTGTACAACGTGGAAACAACTGTGAAATACTCTTAGTATTAATATCTTTTTTTAAAAAAATATCTAAATCAAATTTCTCTTCATCTACCTTTATAGTTGTATCGAAAATGAATGCACCATTATATTTTTCCAAATATGGTACACATGGATCATTAATTGCAACTTTTTGATGTAATATAGGTTTTTTTACAGACATATACTTAAATAATTTACTTGGTATTAAATGTTCCTCTGCATTACCTATATTAATTAAAATATCAGTCTTTTCTATAGCATCATTTAATATATCCTGTGATACCCACCCATGATCAACAATTTTTATATTTTTATATCGATTTTCCCATTCTTTCCACAATCTAGAATCTGCACATCCATAAATATCAAAAATAATTTCTTTATTTTGCTTTTCTAACATATCTAACAATGGTGTTGGATTTCTTAAATCATAAAACAAATTCCCACCAAAGACACAACTTATTTTCGAATTCTCAATTCTCTTATTATTTTTCAAATAATTGCTTTCTTCTATCATTGGAATTCCACATACTTTGAATCTTTTTTGTAAATCATTAGGAAAATATTGTTTATATAAATGCTCTACATTTTCCAACACAATTATTTTATCAGCAAATTCTCCACATTTGATTAAGAACTTTCTTCCACATTTTTTTGAAACGTATTTTTCAATTGTTGTTCCTTCATACATCCCCTCTAATGTAACATCTAGTGGGTACATTATAGTTTGGATTTTTTTCCCATATTTTTTCTTCAATTTCTTCATTGCTAATAGAGTTTCTCCTGGATAACTAACAGCAATCACATGTGTAATATTCTCTTTATTAATTAAATCACATGCTAAACTATAAAAGTCATTGACTGTAGAATAAGCATCTACTGGCCATATTGGAAGCATAAAAATTCTTTTTAATTTATACATACATCTAGCAATCAAAAAAATCATCTTCCCTAATAATGTAGTATTTGCTTTTAAATATTCTACCTTACGTGCCCATTTTTTCTTCTTGATTTGATAAAAGTAAACTTTATCGTTATTAATCTTTTCTGTGTTCCATGAAACGCAATAAACATCTCCTGTATTTTGTAAATAAGCAATAACTCTTTCTACACATATTCCATTTGCAGATTTAGTCGGTGGAAGTTCATCCAACAAAAATAAATATTTATTCATACGTTCCTCTTTCTTAAAAGTATTTAGAAAATAATTCTTTTATTTCCCCTCTAAATAATAAAATGCATATTATCAGATGAATAAAAAATACTAATATACTATTACCTAATGTCCATAATGTAAATTTATTGGCAACCACAAAAAAATACATTAATAATATGATAAAAGTAATCCATGAATATTTAAAATCAATTTTTTTTCTTAAAATCTGACATCTAATAAGTATGTTAATAAGAAATCCTATTGCTGCTGAAATGTTGGCACCATTCATTCCCCAAATTTTAACTAGAGGAAAAGCAATAATAACATTAACAATTGCTGATATAACTGTTGAAATAAAAATAGTTTTTGTATCTTTTATGGCATAAAATACATTTCCTATAAAAGACGAAATAGCACTCAAAACACCTACAAGTAAAAAGTAAGGAATCGTTGATTTGGCTTCATAATAAGATTCATTAATCATTAATTCAAAAACCCAAAGACATAAAGGCATTACTACTAATAATCCTGCCATAAGAAACTTGGTATATAAATTACATGCATTTGAATAGAATTCCGACTTTTCTTTTTTATTACCTTTTTTAGAAAATGACACATCTTGCCATGCATATGTGAAACATGTTGTAACCAATGTTATAATTGTTCCAAATCTATTTCCTATTGCAAGCATTCCGTTTGCCTCTGTTCCGATGACCCAATTGACAACTAATCTATTAAATCCCGTCAATAGCCAATATGATACCGTATTTACACAAAGAGGTATTGCATAAATAAACATTTTCTTAATTTCTCGAAAATCTATTTTTAATTTTATAGATTTTGCCAACAACTGTGTACGAATTTCAAGATATATAATTTGCGTAATTGTCCCAAAAATAAAACCATAGTACATGGAAACAAAACCAATGTTCAGATAGACTATAAATAAAATATTAATGGCAGCATTAACAACAACATTTAAAATACCTGACACTGCAAAATCAATATTATGATTTAACCCTCTTGCAGTAAATGAATAAAACGTACCTATACACTGTATCCAACCGTAAATTATTATTAATATAAAATGTTCTATATCAACAAAATAGCCAAGTACTGCAGAAAGTCCTAGATAAACGATTGTTGAGCCCATAAAAATAATCAAACCTGATTTAACCGCATTGTACTTCTTATCATTTTCATTATAATCATACATGAATCTTAATACTGCAGACCATATTTCAAAAAAAAGAATAGATACTACCATGTTTAAATAAGTAACAGATACATCATAATAGCCCATATCACTTGCCTTAATATATCCCGTATACATTGGTAATAAAAGAAAAGCAATTGCCTTCGATAAAATATTACCTAAGAAAAAGATTCCCGATGAACGAACAAATCGTATAAAATCACCTTTTATTTTCATTACTTATCTCCTCTGTAATTTCACTATTCGTTTGACTTTTCCCCCTATCATTCTCACAAAAGAATGAATTTTATTTTTACACAATGCAATTACATAAAACCATGTTTTAATACCATTGATTCCATATTTTTTATAACAATTAACCCATCTTAACTTATTCTTATAATTATACATTTTATGGCTGTAAATATTATAATTAAAATTTTTTCTATCTATATTTTTTATATTTGCAAGAGACTTTAGTCTATCTATAAAATCATTACCTTTTACTGTATTACAAATAATAATAGATATTCCCTTGTCATCATCTTCTTCTGGTTCAATATTCCAATAATCTGCCAAAGTAATATCTGACACATGTGAACAATACTCTTCACATGTGTAACAAGAATTTCTAAGACTATAATTATTCAAGAAATAATAATAATAATAATAATGTAAGGACTCTTTTTCCCATATCCTTCCATCTTGAAAATAAGCCTTAATAACTTGTTTATGCCAGCCCTTTTCTTTTTCTCTGAATGTAACATTTTTTACTTTAGAATTATATTGTTTTTCCAAATCAGATACAAACTCCTCAAAAACCCCTGGTGAAGGTACACCGTGACACATAAAATCTATTGTTATTAATTTTTCACTTTCTATTTTTTTTTCGTTTAAAAAAGCCTTTAGACCACGTATTTCACAAGGTGTCCCCGAAAACAACACATCTCTACCATCTTTTAGTTCACTGGCAACCAATGTATATATTTTTTCCACATCACTCTGAACATATTTTGATCGCATTATTTCTTCTAAACAAACATCATCAGTAGAAACATGTTTAATTTTTTTATTTTCAGCACAATATGCCGCTCCATAAACAATTCCACCTTTACTAATTATGTCATTTGATAAAATTGAAAAAATCCCTCCAGATGAACTTTTTAATCTGATATTATCATCATATGATTTTGCAGAAAATATTGCATACGGATTATTTATATTTTTTTGTTTATCAATGCCACAAACTTTTACACACATTCCACAATTTATGCACATATTTTTATGTATATTCGGATAATAAAAACCATCTATGTTTTTTACAATATCTATTGCACCTACAGGACAGATATTCTGGCATGCTAAACATCCTGTACATTTATCATTAAATTCCCTAAACTCAGTAACTTTCATTTTTACCTCTTATTTTCCAATGATTTACGAAGATATTCTTGTGACTTATTTCGTTCTCTATCTAAGATATTATATACACTTGTATAATCTATATCATATAATTTAGAAATAAGATCCCGACATTTTTCTTCTTCAGAAATTAAACGTTCCGAAATATTTAATTTATTTAATAATTCAATCATGCGACCATTCATATTATTTTTTTCGTTTTCTTTTTGTCGTAAAAAAGTATAAAATGGCTTTTTATTTAAGATTGAAAATACTGTACAATGAAATGAATCTGTTAATATAACCTCTGCGTTTTGTATAGCACCAATAAACTCAGCTGGTCCTATGTTATAACAAAGTTTAGACCCCTTACCATAAGATTCTATCGATAATGGTAATTCAACAACAGGCAATCTTAATGCTTTTGAAATTTCTTTAATAATTTTCGTTGAATATTCCATATTTCCAAATCGGTAACATAATATATACTTCTTTGGTAAATTTTCTGGTTTTTTTGATATTACATTATATATTATTGGATCTGCCATTAATGTTGGATCTAATACTACTGGCACATCAATATTACATACTCTTTTGATAATTTCCTTTCCCTCTTTTTCTCTTACCGATAATGAATCAAAATCTACTACATATTTTTTTAAATTATCCTCCAAATTCTTAGGATAATCTTTAATACCGAAACTTGGAGCATATGCAATTTTTTTTGATTCACGTTCAGCAAATCTGAGAAAACAACAAGGATCATTTTGATTACCGTGTATTACAGGATTCCAAACTTGATCACTTCCCGTAATATAATAATCATAATTCAAAGGATGTTGACACAATTCATCAAACGTCACTTTGTCTTTGCTATGCATTGGTAAAAATTCTTCATAAAAATTAATAAATTTTTTTTCCATATTATTTCTATTATTTCTATTAATTCGATACTGAAACTTCTGAAGAATACTTACATCAGCTGAAAATATATATTTGATTTTTGCATTTAAGGACCTGTCAATACTATTATCTATTGTCATTTCAACATTATTATTAGTATAAGAATAATTAATAACGTTTGGTTCATATCCCCACAATTTAAGTTGTTCTACTAATGCATAGCACTGTAAAACTGCACCATAATTACTTGAAAATGATGTGTGTGATGTTACAATTCCGACTTTTTTCATTTTTCTTTTTCCTGATATTGAAGAAACTCAATATCATATCTTTCCTTTCTTTTTAATAGCATGTTGTAAATACATTCAAATAATGGGATTTTTTCTGTAACTATGACTACTTTACAAAAATATATTGCCCCTTCCTTTATCTAAATTATTTATGACCTAATATTTCCAAAGTAATCCTAATACTTCTTTCTATTAGGTTAATGACTATAATCGCTGGTGATTATTACAGTATCAGATTTTCCTCTTTGTAATAAGTCCTATTCCCCAACCAATCGTCATAAATATCAGTGGATTAAAAGAATTATCTCCTAAAATCTGCATTATAAGTGTAGCAAATAGGGCAATAGCAATACCTTTACATTCTAATTCTCTCCTGCAATAACATTTTTTTATAAGAGAAAATACACCAAATAAGTAAAAACTAATCCCTATTATTCCTAATTCTAATGTCATTTCGATAATATCACTAAAAGCTGTTGCTGTTCCTAATAGTGTATTTTCTTCTAACAAAGTATGAACCATATTCCAACCACATCCTATAGGATTAGCAGGAATTAAACTGATAGCAGTTTTCATAGATGTTAATCTTTCCGTATTACTTGAATCAGTAACATTACTTCCTTCTACTGCTAAATTTAAATAATGACCAATCTCAGCTACAAGATTAGAAAATATATTAGTTTGAAATAAAATAATAATAAATACAATGAATGTAATTGTTAGTACTATAGTCCATTTTATAGCTGTATTTCTTTGAACTACAATTTTTTTATTACTTAAATTTAATTTTGTTAAAAATAATGCTATGATTACCAAAAACACCACTATAGAAGTTCCAGCACCTGACATTGCACACGTTATAATAAGTGCTAATATAATAAAAAAATTTATAACCTTATTTTTAAAAAACCATACAAACCAAATAGGAACAGCTACTACTAAAAAATGCATCAAATGTGACGGTTCTAAAAATAATCCCTGCGCACCAAAGTTGTAAACATTCAAATGAAAGCTATCTTGTACAAATAAATCATATAAAAATGTGTAAACTATACCTTTCTGAAATGTAATATATTGAATAGCTGAAAACAAAATATTAATTATAATTCCAATACCCAATCCAGAGGCGATATAATTTCTATATTCAAACAAGATAATAATATTAATCATGGCTGTAACCGCTATTCCTAATGCAATTAATCCAACCATATACCGATATAGTAATCCTATTTGTCCGAATGTCACTATTACAGATATAAAAGAAAATAAAATTGATACCATAAACAATTTAAAACTAATCGGTACCATCTTTAAAAAAGATTTCCATTTTACTTTTTTTAAAAAAAGTAAAACAATAAATAAAAAAACAGAATACACTTCTGATATCACAAAATGAGTACTTCCAACAGAAAACAAATAGATTATATTTGTTCCCATAAAAATCCCCAAAAACAAAGACAGTACTTTTTCAACATTACTCTTGTTAATTAATTTTAGCATTTTTTCATCCTTTTAATACTTTATGTCTCGTATCTTATTGATAAATTTGTTGAAAAAAATCATACCCATCCAATATTTTTTCTTTAACAAATATAAATTAATGTCATTGAATTTATTACCATTTTTTTCAAATATCAAATCATCCACTATTAAAGAATTTTCACAAAGTTTTTTAATTTCATTTTCTTTATCTTTTAAACTAATACTAGCTCGACATACATTAGAAACACCTAGCCAAAGCATCCTTTGCAAATCCACTTCCAAGTACGCCAAGATTCTTTCAGGAAAATCACTTACTTTATACTCATTTTTTAATCTTCTTATTATTCTAGGAATCATATCACTTAAATTTTTTTTATATTTTCTAGACATTCCTAATTCATCACGTAATATATAATGATAAAAACAATCACTAACAATTTTAATAGCACTACACTTATTAATATACATAATAGCAAAAAGTAAATCTTCATAATTCGTAATTTTTTCATCAAATTTAATGTCATATGTACTTAGAATATCTTTTTTAATAACTTTGTTACACATTGATGAAATATAATTATTTTTATATAATTCTATAAATTCATTTTTATACTCTTGAGAATTCAATAATTTTTCCGAATATGTTTTAACTAAACTATTTGTAATTTTCCCATTTTTTTCTATATCAAAAGACATACCAAATATTACAATATCTACATTTGAATGATTAAATATATTCAAACATGTTTCTAAAAGAGTATCCTCAATCCAATCATCAGAATCCATAAAATATACATATTTTCCTTTAGCATGTTTAATACCTAAATTTCTTGCAGTTGAAACTCCGCCGTTTTCTTTTTTAATCAGCTTAAACCTGGCATCTTCTGACATGTATTTTTCACAAATTAGTGCACTATTATCACTAGATCCATCATCTATCATTAACACTTCATAATTTTGAAAAGTTTGACTTTTGATAGACTCTAATGTAAACCTAATATGTTTTTCTGCATTATATATTGGGATAATAATAGAAAAAATCGGTTTTATGTCATACAAATTTATTCCCCCCTTTTTTAACAATTTGTAATCCTTTTATAAAGAGTCTCTAATGTACTTTTATATTGTTCTATATTCATTAAATCTTTAGCTCTATCTCTTGATTTCTGTGACATGTTATTATATAAATTTTCGTTCTCTACCACTTCAACGCAGCATTCTGCTAACTTATTATCATCTTCTCTAAGATAACCTGTATTCCCCTCATCAATCAATTCACAAAGCCCATCTGTTGGCGTACTTACTATTGGAACTCCCAAGGACATTGCTTCTAAAGCACACATTGGTGTTCCTTCCCATAAGGATGTCATTATCATTACTTTTGAGTTTTTTAATATACCATATGGATTACTCATGAACCCTAAATAACTAATATTATTACTAAGATTTTCTTCTTCTATTGTTTTCCTAACATCATCTTCTAAATCACCTGTACCTATGATACCTATTCGAATATCAGATTTTTTGCTTATGGTTATTTTTAATACATCTAATAATCTTTTTGGATTTTTCTGTTCAGTTAAACGACCCAAATATATAATATCATATCCTTTTTTTTCTACCGCTAATTCTGATTTTTTTTCTATTTCTCCGCTATTAATGACATTATATAAAATTGTGCTCTTGTTTTTTAATAACTTACTAAAATAATATCCTTTAAATGAGGATTTTGAAACCCATAAAATATGTTTTGATTTAACCGCAGCATACAAATACAGTATTGATTTTAAATTAACTCCTCTAGAATTAAAATTATTATTATGTATATGAGAAATAAATGGAATCTTTTGTGCCGCAATAGAAACTAAAAAACTTGCCCTCATATCATGAGCATGTATTAAATCAGGCTTAACTTCTTTTATAATCCTTTTAATTTCATTTTTTGTAGGTTCTTTCATCAAAGCATATGTTACTTTTCTCTCATTTAATGCTTTTCGAATTTTACCATCTGTACTACAATAAATCATCTCTATGTTTGAGTTATTTTTAAACATAGAAATTATCTGACATACTACATTTTCAGCACCTGAATAACTATTACTTACAAGTACGTGTAATATTTTTATTTTTTTATCGTACATTTTATTGTCTCCGCTTCTCTAATATATTTTTTCTTATATTTGATAAATTTTTTTATATTGTTCTATTACCATCGGCAACAAATAATCATTTGCTTTTTCTCGATTATAATTTCCTATCTCTAATCTTGTTTCTGCATTTTCCAACATTATTATGCCTTGCGCAAATAAATTTGCATCATCTGGATTATCAATAATTATATTTCCACTATTTTCTACAAGATCCTTGCTGCCTCTTATATTAGTGCAAATTATAGGTAAATTATTATACATAGCTTCTATCATTGACACAGGAAGTCCTTCACGATATGAAGGGAAAACAAAAATATCTGCTGTTTGATAAAATCTATACACATCCGTTCTATAGCCTGTCAATATAATGTTATCAGATATCCCAAGACTTTTTGCCAAATCACGATATTTTTGCATCAAAGGCCCTCTTCCACATATAATGTAATATATATTATTATCTTTCAGCTGACTCAATGCTTGAAAAATAACTCTATGATTTTTATTCTTATTTAATTCTCCAACTGAAAGCAAGACCGTCGCATTAACTGGAATACCGAATTCTCTTCTAATTTTTTCTCTTACATTTGTTTCATTTTTTGTATTAAATCTATCTATGTCAACTCCAACCCCAGGAACATAATGAACTTCTTTTACTTTAAATGTTTTGACTCTTTCATAATCTTCTTTATTTATAGTAATTAACACATCCGTGTAACGAGACAACCACTTTTCAACAGGATAATACAACAACCAATTAATCAATGGTGCTCCCTTATAAAAATGAAATCCATGAGCCGTATAATAAACCTTTGTCCCTCTTCTTCTCGCTCCTATTGCTGCTAAACGTGTCAACATAGCTCCAACCGGTGTATGACAATGAACAATTTCATAATCCCCATCATCGATTATTTTTTTCAACATTTTATATGCTTTCATATTCTGTGGTTTTAATGGAAAGCGTTCAAATGGAATATTATAATACATATCACAATATGGTATTACACATTCCTCTGGATTTTCATAATCATTTTTTGCAGCCACTGCCGTTTTCCATCCTAATTCTCTAAACATTCTCAAATAGGGTATATGAAATTCCATGATATGTGTTTTAACAACTGTTGCAACAAATAATACTTTTTTCAACTTACTACTCTCCCTTTTAACGAACTATTTACTTCCCTCAGTAACTTTTCCTTCCGCAATTTCCTATATACTCTCCGGCACAAAAGTAATTTTAATTGTATAGAAAATTAATTTTTAATTCCAAAAAAACTTCTTTGATTAATGTATAATAAATCTAGTTTCAACTTATAAAATAATTTTCCCTGCATTCACTTCCTCCGGTCTCTTAAATGTCGGAACAGCACTTCTTAATGCCTCTTTCGCTTCCAAATCATCCCCTGATTCACAAGCTTTCTTCAATATTTCTAATCTTGCATCGATTTCCTCAGCGCTTAATGCCTTATCTCTCTCAATAAAAATCATACTGTTGCTTGTCTTATCCAGTTCCTCTGTTTTTACCAGCAATTCTTCATACAGCTTTTCTCCCGGTCTCAAACCCGTTTCCACGATTTCCACTCCATGCACACCGGACAGACGAATCATATTTTCTGCCAAATCCATAATCTTTACCGGTTTTCCCATATCCAACACAAACAATTCCCCATTATTGGCAATGGCTCCACTTTGAAGAACCAGCTGTGAAGCTTCCGGAATAGTCATAAAGTATCGAATAATTCTCTTATCTGTAATAGTAACTGGTCCGCCGTTGGCAATCTGACGTTTAAACAACGGAATTACAGAACCGGCGCTGCCCAGCACGTTTCCAAAACGTGTGATGCTGTATTTTACCTTACCGTGAGTACTTGCACTCTGAGCAATCATTTCACACATTCTCTTTGTAGCACCCATAACGTTTGTAGGGTTTACTGCCTTATCTGTAGAAACCATCATAAAGCGTTCTGCCCCATATTCTTCACAAAGCTCAACCACAACCTTTGTTCCGAAAATATTATTTTCTATAGCTTCAATACAGTTGTGCTCCATAAGCGGTACATGTTTATGAGCTGCTGCGTTAATGACAATCTGAGGATGATATGTTTCAAACACTCTTTCCATTGCTTTTCGGTTGGTAATAGATGCAATCTCCACCTGAAGGTTTAAATTACTACCATAAGCAATTTTTAATTCCTGCTGTACATCATAAGCGCCGTTTTCATATATATCTAATATAATCAACTGCTTTGGAGCCATTTTTGCTAACTGACGACATAATTCAGAACCAATAGAGCCACCGCCGCCGGTAATCAAAACAACCTTATTCTTGTAATAAGCATTTGTGCGCTCATCTGCAACTGCCAGAGGTTTTCGAAACAAAAGCTCCTCTGCGTCAAACTCTCTTAAATGTCTCTTTCCTCCTACAGCATATACTGTAGGGAAATCATAAACTTTTAATTTATAACCTGCTTCTGTATAATACTCATAAAGTTCTTTCTTCTTTTGCGCATCCATAGAAGGAATGGCAAAAACAATTTCCTGAACTTCTAATTCTTCCAGTTTTCGGAAAGTGGCTTCATCCTCAGAATACACAGGAATTCCTTGGATTTCCCTTCCTACTTTTTCTTTATTAACATCAATAAAGCATCGTGGTGCATAAGATGCTTCACTATTATTTAAAAGTTCTTCTGCCAGTCCCACACCTACACGACCGGCGCCAATAATAGCAATTTTAATTTTCTGTATATCATTATCATTACCGACTTCCATTCCCGAAAAAATCCGGAATAAAACCAGTAGAATTTTCCCTTTTAAAGTATCGTGATTTCCGCATTTATATGCGTAACGATACACCATACGAATAGCCAAAGCTCCTAATAAGTTCAAACTTACCAAAGACAAAAGTCTTCCAAACGTAATGTGCTGAATAGGCAGAATACTCTCTAAACATAAGTATGCCAGAAATCCTGCAAAATCTGTAAACAGCAATCGGATATAGCACTGTATTCCTCCATATCTCCAAACCTGTCCGTAAATATTCCCAATAATACGTGCTGCAAAAATACAAATAATGGAGATAACAGCCTGTTCGAAGATTCCTTTTCCTGAAAGCTTATCATCTCCCGCATAAAAAGCTAATAAAAGAAATGCTGCAATTGCGTATACTCCCATATCATAGAAAATAAGCATCCAACGTATATTTTTAGTCATTTTTATATTTTTTGTCATGTTCTTATTTTTCTTTCCTTCCCTGATTTCAAACTATAGTAACATTACAGGAATTTCTTATCATTACCCATTATATTACATAGGAGCTATCATAAATTTTCATTATGACAGCTCCCGGTAGATTCATTATGCTCTTTTTCTGTTTCTTCCAAGAACAACAACTGCTGCTCCCAAAAGTACTACAGATGCACCCGCATAAAGAATCCAGTCAGAAGCTACACCTGTCTTTGGTGAAGTTCCTGTTGTGGAATCTGTAGATGTTCCTGCTCCGGTATTTTTACCAATAACGGCAACTGGAGACAAGTCTTCAAACTGTGCGGTAATCTCTTTTGTGGAATAGTTTACATTATCTGGTGTAATTACTTCCCACACAGCTCTCTGAGTACTATAGTGAAGAACCTTCACATCCTGCAGAGCTTCTGTCAGGTTTGGTACTGTAAAAGTAACTTTGTACTTACCATCTTCGGTTTTTACACCACCGTTAATAGGTACCAAATCAAAGAATTTTGTTACAAGAACTTTTCCTGTTAACTCATCTTTAATTGCCTCTGCCTGCTCAGCAATACTTTCCAGTGTAGCTGTTCCATTGTTTACAGCTAAAATTTTATCCAGAACTGCCTGTTCTTTTACTTCTGAAAAGTTCTCTGCTGTACCTTCTGTTATTTCATATTTACCTACGGACTCTCCAGATGGAGTTGCCTGTGTGGTTTTACTGCCCGCTGCAAATACGCTGACTACCTGAGTAACTACAAGAGCTGCTGCTAAAAGAGTTCCAAAAAGTCTTTTCTTCATGGGTATCACCTTTCTTTCCTTTCTTTATTTTTCTATAGATACCAGTACAGCTTGTACCAGATATCTCTGAGTTGAAATTCCTGCATAGCAGGTGGATAAAGTAATAATTTTATCCTCGGTTGTCACTTCCGTAGAAGTATCTATAAAAGCATTCATATCTCTCATGGAGAAAATGCTGTTCAAATATTGTTGATATTCATCTTTACTCCAAAAATTATAATTCATAAGCAAATGCCTGTTATCTGTAAGATAAGCTGCAAAGATTTTATAATGAAGAATTTGATCCGGCATATAAATTACAATATCCCGATTGTTATCAAAAAAGCTTCGATCCATATACTTATGAATACTCTGAAACATAGAGCCGTTTTTCATATCATGTCCATAAATCACTGTATTGGGGTCTTCAAAGGTTTTTGTGTTGTAATTTTCTGTGAAAATTGCTCCTTCCTTCTTTTCCTCCCCATCAATAGTATGATTTAAATAATAAGTATTATCATTACTGCTTTGTAAGATTGGATAATCTACTTCTGTTCCCGGCACTTGAATCCATGCATATACATCGGGATTTTGTTGCTGCAAAGCTGCAAAATCAATTGGAATTTCCACCTTTGATACTGGTTCAAGTTCTGGTTCTTCCACAGGTTTCGGCTCTTCCTTGACTACTTCCTGCTGCAGCTTTTCATATTCTTTTCCTGCATTTTTTTCTTCTATATATTTATAAATTCCAATTGCACCGCATGTAAGACCTAATCCTAAACATATCAATGCGATTATTTTTCTTTTTTTCATACATGGCTCCTATTCTACCTCTCGATAAAAGTGCTGGATGATCATTTTATAAAGCTCTTGATCATTTATATGATACTCATCAAACTCAGCTTCGCTTACGCCTTCACCCGGAATACTCCATGTTTCCCGGTCTGTATCTGTTGAAAAATCCTTTAGAATTTTTACAAATTGATCTGTACCAATGTTTGTCACCATATAATCATTTAATTTTTCATAAAGCTGAACTACCAGTGAAGAATTCCCGCCATAAAGTTCTTCTGCTTTTTTTCCATAAGCTTCCAGAAATGCAATCTGTCTTTCTAAACGCTCTATAGCGCTTTGGCCCTTTTCAGTATTTCTATAGCGAACAAATTCTTCTACGTTTTCAGCAGTAAGGCCTACATTTGCTCCTTTTGTCCATTCCGGATTTCTTTCTGCCAGACTGTCATTGGGAATTGTAACTGTAATTCCTCCTACCGATTCTACAAGGATAGGAATCCCATCCATATTAATGGAACAATATCCCTGAATTGGTAATCCATAAAGCAGATTTGACACTGCCTGTTTCATTAAGTCACAGCTCACATTTTTTCCATCTCCATAAGCATAGGCAAGATTGATATGGTCTTTTGTTTTTCCAAGGCTATCACCATTTTGGTCAAAGACCTCAATCTCTGTCATGGTATCTCTGGGTATGGAAACCATACTCATTTTATGCTCAACTCTATCCCAGGAAATAAGAAAAATTGCATCTGCCTGACCTGCATCCGCCTGTCCTTTTGTGGTTTCTACAAGTTCCCTTTTATCAATACCCATAAAAAGGAAATTGCTTAAATGGTCGTTGTATTCGTAATCTTTTCCCTCGTAAGTCACAGTTCCTGAAGTCTTTTTCTTTTCTGTCTGAGTATATGCAGCATTTTCTGTCTTTTTCTTTAGACTCCTTTGTTTCCATATACCCAAGCCAACAACCACTGCAATTCCCACAACAAGCAGGATAATGATACCCAGCAAATATTTTTTTGTCTGTATTTTCTTTCTTTTCCCGGTTCTGCTCATTGTTTCTGTTTATCCTTCTTTTTGTATATATTTCAGTTCTTCTAACTTATCTAAAACTGCCTGAGCAATTTCTGCCTGAGCTTCATAAGTAGAAGATGGAGAAGTTGTCACCTCTGCTGCACTAATATAATTTTTGCCCCATTTTGCTTTTAAAGCTGCATCTAAAGTTGCCGCATCTACGCTGCCATCCATAGGGCGTGTTCCAACAATAATAAACTTCTCTTTATTCGGAAATGTATCCAGAATTTTCTGCTGTTGCTGTGCCAGTTCTTCCGGATCATGGCTCCAACCTCCATAATATCCCATACAAATCACAGGAATACAATTAATGTCTGTTCTTTCTGTCTGTTCTTCTGTCAGATCTCTGATTCCTGTTTCTGTTACTGCAAGATTTGCTCCTGCTGCTTTTTCTTTATGTTTTGTTACAAATTGCTGTACTTCTTCAGCCGGTACTCCGGCCATAGTCATCATGGATAAGGTACCTGCTCCTTGTAGTGTTTTATCCTGTACTGGAAGAGTATATCCATTTTCCTCCAGAAGTTTCTGCAAAACTACTTTGTAAGAATACTTTGCAGATGCTTCCCCATTAATCAAGTCATCTCCCCAGCACACAATACCTTCTGGATTTTTTTCTTCCTCTTCAGGTACACTTTCTGGCTCTTCTTTTACTTCTTCCGACTTTTCTGTCTCAACCTTTGTTCCTGCATTGGTCTTGTCAGAGTCTTCTGTTTTCTTTGCCATTTCCTGCAATCGTCTGCTTTCTGCTGCTTCTGTTTCTCTACTCCAATATAACATTCCCACCAGCAGAACCATCAGAATAATACCGAAAATCAGAAAAATAATGTTCCACTTCTTTTCTCTTTCATGAAAATTCAATGCCTATCTCACTCCCTGTTAGTTATTTCTTATAGTAGCCTTTATAGGCATTATAATATTTCCCACTTTTGATGTCTACTTTATTAAGGACTGCTCCTAAAATATGACATCCGCTTCTTTCTATCTGGGCTTTTACTTTTTGCGCCACCTTATAGCTGACAGCTTCGCTCTCTATAACCAAAATTCCTCCGTCACAGTTTTGTGCCACAACGGTTGCATCAATTAAACTTGCTGATGGCGGTGTATCGATAAAGATGTAATCATATTCTTCTCTTTTTGTTTCCAACAGATGTTTGAAATCCTTTTCTCCCAGAAGCTCTGATGGATTTGGCGCTACAGGGCCTGAGAAAATCATATCCACATTTTCATAATTTGTCTTGTAAATAATATTTTCTGCATCAATCTGACCGCTTAAGTATTGTGATAATCCCTTTACTTCGCCTTTAATTCCATATCTTCTGATAAATGTAGATTTTCTGATATCTGCATCAATTAACAAAACTTTTTTTCCTGCTTTTCCCATTTCCACAGAAAGGGTAAAGGCAATGTCACTTTTTCCTTCATTCTGATAACAGCTTGTAAGCAAAATAGTTTTTACCTGTTTACTTGAAAACTGTATATTTGTACGTAATGTTTTAATAGACTCTTCGTAATAATAATCCGACTTTTTAGGGTCTTTCATTGTAACATTCATGTCCATTATTCTCTGCCTCCCTTGCCGTTCTTTCTTTTCTTTTTGTGTTTTTTCTTTTTACTTCCGATATAATCTTTTCTATCCGGTACAACAGCTAATGTAGAAATACCTAAATACTTCTCAATATCATCTTCTGTTTTAATACTGTCATTCATAACTGTAATAACCACTACAATACCTGCACTTAAGATTAATCCTAAAAGTAATCCCAACATTGTATTTTTTGCTAAGCTTGGGCTTGTTTTCACTGTAGGCAATTCTGCTTTTTCAATAATTTTAGGTGGAATTACTTCCATCTTATCTCCGATATATGCGGATGCCACAGATGCCAGTTCATCTACGATTTCCTTTGCCAATTCCGGATTTGAATTTGTCACAGAAATATTTAAGATACGGGTATCTGTTGGATTATCCATGCTTATGCTTGCTCTTAACTGTCTGTAATTCATGTTTAAACCAAGATTTTCGATTACCTGATTTAAAACGTCACGACTGGTTGTCAGTACGGTATAGTCTTTTGTCAACTGACTTCCCATCTGTAAATCTGCCAGGGAAGAAAGAGTTGTTTCCTTCGTCAATACCAGCATACTGGATGTAGATGTATACATAGGTGTTACAAAAAATTTCGTGTATGCACAGCTTAAACAGCCAAACAGCAATCCAACTACGATAAGTAAGAGGGCTTTTTTCTTCAGTGCATAAAATATCTCTCTTAAATCAATCTCCATTTCATCGTCTCGCATATTTTCCATATTTGTATTCTCTCTCCTCTATTCTGATTTTCCTATAATTTCTTGAGCGTTTTTATAACAAACTGCCCGCATATATATTCTATCCAGATGTTTTTCCATCCACGCATCCGCCTCCTTTGTGTCAGGCTTTCGCGCTTTCATATTGTGCATATCTGTTGATAAAAAATGAATTTTATTTTCTTTCAGCATCTTTCTGCACCATCTGGTTGTTTCCGCATACCACTTGCCCCCGACAGGTCTGTAATTTATTTGCATTCTGGCGCCTGTCTCGATTAATTCATCCACTCTGCCTTTCTCTCGCAACGCAGGATATCTCTCTATATGAGCTACAATAGGAACATATCCCTTTGTCGTTAGATTTCTCACTGCTCTATAAATTTCTGAATAAGGAGTCCATGGCATAAACTCTACTAATATATAAGAAGAATCTACCATCGTAAGAACTTCCTGTTTCTCCAGTTTTTCTAATATATCCTGTGTATAAAGGATTTCTTCTCCGGGGTAAATAGAAAACTTCGGATTAATTTCTTCTCTTGCCCGTTTTTCTAATTTTTTACATGCCTGATAAATTTCTTCCTTCTTATTCCGATACTCTGCAGAATAATGTGGAGTTGCAATCACACTGATTACTCCTTGCTTTGCTGCACTCTTCAGCATACGCATACTTTCTTCCTCATCAGAAGCTCCATCATCCAACCCCGGTAATACGTGATTATGAATATCTATTTTTCTCATTTCTTCCTCTTATCCAATAAGCATACAAGTACCCCCCTCCTTAAAATTTTGCTTATTAAACTTTTAAGGGAGGGGGGATATTTCTTAAACCCTAAAATCCATTGCATTCCAAAACCAACAGTTTCATAAATCAGATTTGACAAATTTCAAGGTCTCATATATTTTGTGTTTTCTTTGCCATTTATGCTCCATATTGTTCACTTATACCTTATAATACATCAACAATATAATAGCACCATTTTCTCTATATTTCAACAAAAGCACTTATTTTTCTCCCATGAATTTTATTCACTTTTTCTATTATTTTTAGTTATTTTTTACAAATATTAAAAAAATGGCACCATAACGTAATTTTTTGTTATAACACCATTTTCCTATAATTATAAGTCTAATTTCAAATCATTTTCTTTAATCCATCCATATTTTCTAAAAGGAATAGCAATCAACCATGTAAACACTGCCGGAAGAATAAAGCAGATTAAAGCCATCCCAATCCAGTCCATAGGTGTAATAGCCGCTTTTGCTCCACTTGTAATATCGTTTACCCATCCTGTATACACACCAATCTGTCCTACAAAGCCACAAGTTCCCATACCGGAAGCTACTGCTGCTCCATTCATTTCCATATGAAACAGGCAGGTTGCCAATGGTCCCGTAATGGCAGACGCTAAAGTAGGAGGCAGCCAGATTTTTGGATTTTTTACAATATTTCCCATTTGAAGCATGGATGTTCCAATTCCCTGTGCAAAAAGTCCACCCCATTTGTTTTCACGAAAGCTCATTACTGCAAAACCAATCATTTGTGCACAACAGCCTGCTACTGCTGCTCCTCCGGCAAGCCCGGTAAGAGACAGTGCCGCACAGATTGCAGCGCTGCTGATTGGAAGTGTCAAGGCAACTCCTACGATTACAGATACCAGAATTCCCATAAAGAACGGCTGAAGCTCTGTGGCCCACATAATTGCATTTCCCACACTGCTTGCAGCGTAGCCGATTGCCGGTGCCCACCACAGGGATAAAAGCACACCTACACCAATTGCTGTAAATGGTGTAACAATAATATCGATTTTCGTTTCTTTTGATACTAATTTTCCAAATTCTGCTGCAAAAATTGTGACAACCAGTACTGCCAGAGGACCGCCGGCTCCACCCAACTCATTGGCTGCCATTCCTACTGCTGCCAGTGAAAACAGCACCAGCGGAGGACATTGTAATGCATACCCAATGGATATTGCCATTGCCGCACCTGTTGCGCCTTTTGCATAAGTTCCTACTGTTACCAGAATATCAATTCCCAGCTGTTCTCCCAGTGTGCTGATAATTGTACCAATCAGCAGAGAAGCAAATAATCCCTGCGCCATTGCGCTTAAGGCATCAATTCCGTACCTCTTTGCAGAAAAAATAATATTTTTTCTTTTTAAAAACTCTTTCATATCCTTTTCCCTTTCCAAACTGTCATTTCAAGTGTCTTGTCAGTCAGCATCTATTATGCACAGTTTTAAAGGGTTCGTCAACTATTTAAGAGCTAAATCCGGATAATTCGTAATCACCGCATCGACCCCTGCATCCATAAACATTTTCATATCTTCTTTCTTATTCACCGTCCACACACGCACCTTTAACCCACTGTTTAAGTAAGTTTCCAGAAAATCTGCCATTTTCAGGTGGTAAACTGCCGGATGCAGTCCTTTTACACCTGTCTCTTTTGCATATTTCTCCATATTAAGAGTTACATCACTGAACAAATATGCCGTTTCTGCATGAATATCCTGCTCTAATATTTTCTGAATACTATAGTGGTTGAAAGAAGAATAAATAACACGACCTTCCATTTTTTTATTTTTCACAATTTCCATGGTTTTTTCTTCAATTCCTTCGTACCAGTAAATACCTGTTTTTAATTCGATATTTACCTTCATGGAGGAATTTTCAACCAAATCCAGCACTTCTTTTAAGGTCGGTATCTGAACTCCCTTGTATTTTTCTATATGATTGTGAAAGGAAAATTTTTTCAGTTCTTCTAATGTATAATCTCTTACTTTTCCCTGTCCATTGCTGGTTCTGTCAAGAGTTTCATCATGAATAACCACTACTTCTCCGTCTTTTGTCAGATGTACATCCAACTCAATGCCGTCTGCTCCCTGCTCCATTGCCAGACGGAAAGCCTCCAGTGTATTTTCTGGGGCATAACCGCTGGCACCTCTGTGAGCAAATATTTCTGTCATGCTCATTCACCTCTGTTACTGATTTACAAGATTATATTCTTCAATTGATTTGTTAATAGCATCTGCCATATTTTTTACTGCCGTTTTTACATCTGCATTTCCATTGAGAAGGTTTTCAATTTCAGACTCTACCGTTGCTCTTGCTTCAGGGAATACGCTTAACAATGCACCTACATATTTTGGTGAAGAATCATGTAACTGATCAATTGCTGTCTGGAACTGTGGATATTTTTCTACGTTTTCTTTAAATACCGGTTCTTCCTGTGCTGCTGTTGTTACTGGGAAATATCCTGTCTGTGCATTCCAGTATGCCTGTGACTCTGGGGAAATCAGGAATTTTACAAATTCCCAGGTTGCTCTTGTTTTTTTAGCATCATTGTTGTTTAATGCCCATAAAGATGCACCACCAATGGAAACTCCACCCTCATCTGTGGATTTTACTTTAGGGAAGTATGCAGTACCTACTTCAAATTTTCCGTTTACATCCTGTAAAATCTGTTTTAAGGAAGCTGTAGAACCCAGTGTAATGGCTGATTTTCCCGCTGAAAAATCTGCAAGACCTGCGTCTCCGCCTTTTCCTACATTTGGTGCATAGCCTTTATCATAAAGAGATTTCCATGCGGTTAAAATATTTGCTGCTGCACCGTTTGAATCAAAGGCAACTGCTGTAGCCGCTTCTGTTCTTCCGTTTCCGTTATTTGCATATTCCAGTCCCTGTTTTCCAATAAACTGTTCAAAGAACCATCCATAAATTCCTAAAGAAATTACCTGTCCTGCTCCGCCTTCATTTAAAAGCTTTTCACCAACTGCTTCAATTCCTTCCAGACTATCTGGGATTTCTGTAATGCCTGCTTTTTCAAACATTTCCTTATTATAATACATAATCGGTGTAGAAGAGTTGAAAGGCATAGAGTACAGCTGATTATCAATGGTATAATATGCAGCCAGATTTGGCTCAATCTGGGATAAATCATAACTATCTGCATCAATCATCTGCTGCATAGGAGTAATCCAGCCTGACTCAATCATAAATCTGCTTCCGATTTCGTATACCTGTACTAAATCTGCTCCCATGTTTCCAATCTGGGCGCTTTTTAATTTGTTTAAGGAGTCATCGTATTCTCCCTGATACTGAGCTTTTACAGTAATTCCATATTCGTTTTCATCGTTAAATTTCTTAACTAATGTGTCAATCGCCTGTCCGTTGACACCACCCATGGAATGCCAGAAGGAGATTTCTGTGCCGTCTACTTCAGAAGCGTCTGCCATGGAAATTTCTTCTGTACCCGCTGTCTGTCGGGTTTCCTCTGTTTTACCTTCTGTTTTATTTTCTGTTTCTGTAGTTTTGTTTCCTCCGCATCCTGCCAGAGTTCCCATCATCATTGTTCCTGCTAAAATCACTGAAATTATTTTTTTCTTCATTCTTTTTTCCTTTCTTTGTCAGCCTTTTACTGCTCCTGCGAACATTCCTCGAATAAGCTGTTTCTGTCCTACAATAAAGATAGATATTGAAGGAATAATTACCATTACCACACCCGCAATCATCAGTGTAATTGACTGAGAGTCTACACTGTCCAGCATACTGATACCAATCTGTACAGTTCTCATTTCATCAGAACCTGTTACCAGCAATGGCCACATATACATATTCCATGCATTAATAAAGGTATAAACTCCCATTGCTCCAATAGCTGATTTTGTAAGAGGTATCAATATTCTTACGATAAACTTCAAGTTACTGCACCCATCCAGTTTCGCAGATTCGTACAGAGAAATTGGAAATGTGCTATAAAACTGCCGGAACAGGAAAATTCCCATTGCCGATGTCAGGTAAGGTACAATCAATACTGAATATGTGTCTAACATACCCAGCTGACTTACAGTAAGATAGTTGGAGATAATCGTTGCTTCTCCCGGAACCATCATCGTAGCCATAACAACCATAAATAACACGCCTTTTCCTTTAAATTCTAAGAAGGAGAAGGCAAAGGCAGCCAGAGAGCAGGTAACAATCTGCCCCAGTGTAATACAGGCTGCCATAACAAATGAATTGATAATAAAGCGTAGTAAAGGAACACTTGTAAATGCCTGTTTGAAGTTTTCAATGGTCGGATTTTTTGGAAATAAATTCATATCCATGGTAAAGAGTTCCCCTGAAGGCATAAATGCAATACTTACCGCATACAAGAGAGGAATTAACACGATAATTGCTGTCACTATGTTAATCAATACTCTTATTCCTGTATGAATTCTTCTTTTTCGTAAAGCCTTTGTATTTATCATGGTTTTCCTCCTTTCTTTTCTATGCGGAACATTACCAGTGTAATGAGCATTACAATAAAGAATAAAATTACGGACTGTGCTGCTGCGCTTCCAAAACGATAGTTAAAGAAGGCATCTCTGTAAATAGAATATACGATAACATTTGTGGTTTCGTTTGGTCCTCCTTCCGTGAGGATTTTAATCTGACCAAAGGATTGAAATGCCTGAATGATGTTTACCACTAATGTATAAAACATAATGGGAGATAATCCCGGTAAAGTCAGATGGAAAAATTGCTGTACACCGCTGGCTCCGTCTACAGAAGCTCTTTCGTAAATAGTGTTGTCAATATTTCCAAGTCCTGCTGAAAAGTACAAAAAGTTAATTCCGCTGTTCAACCACGCTGTGAGGATTGCCACACAGTACAGTGCTGTTTCCGGATTACTCAGCCAGTTGATATCAAGTCCCAAAAGCTTATTGACAATTCCCACGGAAGGGTGAAGCATCAGCTTGAAAATCAAGGCTGCAGAGCTTGACGCAATAGCCATTGGCAATGCATAGGCTGTACTGAAAAAGCGAATTCCGGGAAATGCCTTATTACACAACACTGCAGTAATCAGTCCTAAAAGCATACTTCCCACAACAACAATTCCTACAAAAATTAAAGTTACTTTTAAACTGTTTAGAAAAGAGGGCGATGTCAATAATTCTTTATAGTTCTCGATTCCTACAAAGAGTTTCGCCTGCCCCATCTTATCTGTCTTATAAAAACTCAAATAAATGGTCTTAAAAAATGGATAAAACAAAAATACTGCAAAAATCAGCATACACGGCAGTAGATATCCATAAGGGGATAAACTGCCTTTTTTCTTTTTATTCATGAGTGAAATCCTCCTTATAGAACAAGTTTTCCTGTGTATCCATATCAAAAGCGTAAAGCTTTTCTGTATCGAAATAGAGATTGATATTTTCTCCCCTTTTCGTCTCATTCTCCGGATTTAAGCGTACTGCCTGATTTCTTCCCTGTGCCTGAAAGTACAAAACAACCTCTGCCCCTAAAAGTTCTCTGGCAATTACTTTTTCTTCCAGACCTACACTATTTTTCTCAAATCCTCGTCTTTTCGCTTCCTCATATTCATAAATATCCTCCGGACGAATTCCCAGGATTACTTTTTCGCCATTTTTTTGTCTCTGAAGAATTTCTCCTTTTTTCCCATCCAGATAAACTTTCTTTCCCAGCTCATTTCCTCCCAGATAGAGAAGTGTACGTCCATCTTCAACTGCCACCCAGGCTTCAAAGAAGTTCATAGATGGTGCACCGATAAAACCGGCCACAAACAGATTTGCCGGATTATTATAAATTTCTGCCGGCGGTGCAACCTGCTGTACAAATCCGTCTTTCATTACCACAATCTTCGTTCCCAATGTCATTGCCTCTGTCTGGTCATGTGTCACATAAATAATCGTTGTTTCCATTTCTCTGTGAAGCTTTGCCAGTTCAATACGCATCTGAGTACGAAGCTTTGCATCCAGATTGGATAATGGCTCATCCATTAAAAATACTTTTGGTTTTCGGATAATTGCGCTTCCCATTGCCACTCTCTGTTTCTGTCCCCCTGAAAGTGCACTGGGCTTTCTATCCAACAAATGCTCAATCTCCAAAATTTTTGCCACTTCATGAACTCTTTTTTTAATCTCATCTTTGGGAACTTTTCTGATTTTCAGTGCATAAGCCAGATTTCCATAAACTGTCATATTGGGATAAAGAGCGTAATTCTGAAACACCATAGACATTTCTCTGTCCTTTGGTTCACAATAATTACTAAATTCCCCATCTATGTAAAGTTCTCCGTCTGAAATATCCTCAAGTCCTGCAATCATGCGAAGAGTTGTAGATTTTCCACAGCCGGATGGTCCTACTAAAATCACAAATTCTTTATCCTGTATTTCCAGATTTACATTTCTGACTGCATACTGTTGGTTTTCATATATTTTTGAAACATTTTTCAATGTGATTTCTGACATCGTGTTTCTCCTTCCTTTTTCAGCAATCTGAACGCTAGTATAAAGGAAAGCAGAAAGATGAACTATCATACTTTTGAGAAATAAACGTAAAAAAGGTGTAAAACCATTAGAAATCTAATGACTTTACACCTTTTATTTAGCCTTTTACCGCACCGGCAGCCACACCTGCCAGGAACCTTCCTGTGCGTTGGCATAGTCCATTAAGAAAGTAGTTAATGTCCGCAATATCTTTAATAAGATCTGGTTTTCCTCATCTAATAATATAGTATTTCCAATTAAATCATCCTTCATATCAAATTTTATAATTTTCTCTAAATCAGACACTACAATTAACATAACCGTCTCAATGCGCCCGGAATTATCTACTCGAATGTCGGGAGAAATAACCACCGCAATATAGAAAGGGGTTTGTCCGTATTTTGATAATGTAATTTTTTTATTAAAACTTCCTACAGAGACTTTGTTCTTCTCTTTCAATACCTGAGCATACCAGTCTGCACCTTTGATTTCCGCCATAGAAATAGAAAAATCTTCTTTTAAATTGGTATAATTCCCGTTTTTCATAAAAAAAGTTGCCGCTGCAATATCTTCTATGGGACACATAGCAAAATTAAAATATCTGTCTAACTCCTGTGACAATACTCTCTTTTTCTCTATATCATAAGTATCTGTTTTTGCTGCCGCCTTCGTAATTGTACCATCATTTGACGAATAATAAAAATTGCAGCAATAAATACAATGAGAATTGGAATTACAATTAAAACTATAAAACTGCGATAATAAATCCCTTTCAATCTATATTGCTTTATCTTTTTCAATGTGTTTCCCCCTCGTATAATAAATAAAATTTAAAAATCCTCCCAGGTCAGCGAACCAAACCGCTCACCGGGAGGTATTTGTAACGCACTATGAAATGCGTTTTTTAATTTCTGCCACTTCCTGCTTCACCTTTTCCATGTCAGAAATTAAATAATTTACTTTAATCTGATATGCTAATTGATTACTTAATGCTTGATTATTTTCATTTAATCGTTGAAATAACTTACAATGACTATCTGCCAGTAAAGATATATTTTTATCTGTTACATTTTCAATATGAAACCTTATATCCTTTATTTCTTCTTTTAATCCTAGGATATCCTCTTTCATATTAGTCATGTCCTTTTTCATGTCAGTCATGTCCTTTTTCATGTCGGTCATGTCCTTTTTCATGTCGGTCATGTCCTTTTTCATGTCGATCATGTCCCTTTTCACGTCAGTCATTTCTTTTTTCATATCAGTTATATCTTTTGTAATGGTTTGCAATGTTTCAAGCATTGCGTCAATCTTCGTATCGTTCATACTGTACCTCCTAATAACTATAATAATATAGATAATGGAATAAGCTTAAATGATGCGGTATACGATATTGAATAGCTTACCATTGCAGATATTTTAGCATGGAGAGATTTGAAAATCCATTGACATTGTTCCCAAAAAAGCATAGACCGCTTTCTATGGATTTTTGTGTATTTTTCCGAGTAGATTTCATTGTTAAAAACGAGTATACTAAAAACAAGAAATAAAACAAAAAAAGAAGACAGTGACTTTTCAGCCCTGTCTTCTTCTATTCTTATCTCTTATTTATCATAGTTAAAAATGCTGTGATAATATTTATCTTCCTTATCATTCAAGCCAAATGGTACAATTTTTGACATTCCCATCATATAATCATGAAATTTTTCCTTAAAACTTTTTTTGTTATTTACTACGTTTGCTTTTGCTTCCATAGTGATTGCCTCTTTTCCTTTTCAATTAAAATATATTTATTTTTTACAATGCGTATGATAGCACTTTCTGTTCTATTCATCAATATGCCCAACAACACTTCTCCCTTTTGACTTTTCGCACTTCAACATAGTAATATACTCAAAATTATTTTTTCTGTTTCAACACTTTTTTCCCTCTGTTTTTTATGCATTTTACTTATTTTTTCTCTTTTGTCTTATCATACTAAAGAGCATTTTTTAATCTTAGTTCTATTTCTCTGTTTATCCTCATATCTTATACTTACTATAAAAAGGCAGGTACTTATTCTATGTTTTCCTACACACAACTTATTAATCCCTCTGTCCCTCTAGCATTTGATTATATACCGGATCATCTTGTAACTGCACATATCCCCTTTGCGCCTTCTGTTAATAACGAGCGCAAAATGCTGTATATAGACGCTGCCCAAGCAGCAAAATCCCTATTTGAACAGGCTTCTTTCGATCATCTTTCTCTTGTAGGTGTTTCCGGATATCGTTCCTATTTAAGTCAAAAACAACTATACGAAAACGCAATAAAAAGAAATAGCACAGCTGTGGCAGCTCCGGGAACCAGTGAGCATCAAAGTGGTCTGGCGCTTGATGTTTCCTGTGCTTCTTTAAATTTCGAGTTAGAGGAAAGTTTCTGTGATACAAAAGAAGGCAAATGGTTAAAAACACATGCACCTATTCACGGCTTTATTCTACGGTATCCCAAACGAAAAGAACATATTACCGGCTATCCATTTGAGCCATGGCATATCCGATTTGTCGGAAAAACTCTCTCCCTCTACCTTTCTCTTACTGGTCTTACCTTGGAAGAATATCATGGAATGAAGCTAACACAAACCTTTTAATTTTTTTACGCACGTGGTATAATGTTTGCACAAAGTGCAAACCAAGCCAATACATTTGGCTTGGTGCCATATACATGGCAAATTATACCGGCAAGCCACGGCTTGAAAAGTAAATACCCTAACGAGTGCTTCCTTTTCTGCGCACGTGGTATAATGTTTGCACAAAGTGTAAAATTGCAAAGGAGCACTATAATATGAGAGCTTTAAATCTGACATTATTGACTGATTTATATGAACTGACTATGATGCAGGGTTATTTTAAAAACCCTACAGATCAAATTGTTGTTTTTGATGCCTTTTACAGGAAAAATCCCTGTGGTGGCGGATATGCTATTGCGGCAGGACTGGAGCAAATTATTGAATATGTACGTGATCTCCATTTCTCCCCGGATGACATTGATTATTTAAAAAGCCTGAAAATTTTCGATACAGACTTCTTGGAATATTTAAGAGGTTTCCATTTTACAGGTGATATTTATGCTGTTCCTGAAGGAACCGTAGTCTTTCCAAGAGAACCTCTTTTAAAAGTAATCGCACCTGTTATGGAAGCCCAGTTAATTGAAACTGCTGTTTTAAATCTGCTGAACCATCAAAGTCTCATTGCCACAAAGGCTTCCCGTGTTGTTTACGCTGCAAAAGGCGATGGAATTATGGAATTTGGACTTCGCCGTGCTCAGGGACCTGATGCAGGACTTTATGGTGCAAGAGCTGCTGTGATTGGCGGATGTGTTGGAACTTCTAATGTCCTTACAGGTCAAATGTTCCAGGTTCCTGTAAAAGGAACTCATGCCCACAGCTGGATTATGAGTTTTCCTGATGAATATACCGCTTTTAAAACTTATGCCCAGCTTTATCCCAATGCCTGCATTCTCTTAGTCGATACTTATGATGTATTAAACTCCGGTGTTCCTAACGCTATCCGTGTCTTTAAGGAAATGCGAGAATCCGGTATTGATTTAAAAGGTTATGGAATTCGTATCGACAGCGGAGATTTAGCATATTTGTCCAAAAAGGCTTATAAAATGTTGGCTGATGCCGGTTTTGAAGACGCAATCATTTCCGCTTCCAGTGACCTTGATGAATATTTAATTGAAAGTTTAAAAGCCCAAGGTGCAAAAATCAATTCTTGGGGAGTTGGAACAAACCTGATTACCTGCAATGATAACCCGGCTTTTGGCGGTGTTTACAAATTAGCTGCTATTAAGAATAAAGACGATGCTGATTTTATACCTAAAATCAAACTTTCTGAAAACATCGAAAAAATCACAAATCCGGGAAACAAAACAATTCAGCGAATTTACGATAAACACACCGGTAAAATACGTGCCGATTTAATCTGCATGGAACACGAAGTATTTAATCCTGAAGATGATATGATTATTTTTGATCCTATTGCCACATGGAAAAAGACAAAAATTTCAGGTGGATCTTACATTTTAAGAGAACTTCTTGTACCTGTCTTCTTAAAAGGAGAATGTGTTTATACCTCTCCTTCTGTAATGGAAATTCAGGAAATCTGCCGTAAAGAGTTAGACACTTTATGGGATGAAACAAAACGTTTTGCCAACCCACAGGAAGTTTATGTAGATTTATCTGATGAACTTTATCAAATAAAATCAGACCTTTTAAAAAAAGTCGGACAGGCTTCTATTGAATAAGAAATAAAATCAGCCATAAGCAGTCATTCGCATACTGTCTTATGGCTGAAATTTTTATATAATTATTGCTCCATTTGTCTCCCCAGAAATCCTGCTGCTGCCTGTGTCAACTTCGGTTCTGTATCAGTAAACTTACGACCGCCTTCTTTTTCCAAAAGAATTACTGCGCCAACAGCATCTCCTGCACAGGTGATTGTCCATACTACCTGAGAAGCATATTCCATTTTATCTCCCTCAATAATTCTAACAAATTCTTTTTTCTCTGTAGCACAGATACTTTTTCTCTCTGAAATCATTTCTTCCAATTCCCTGTTAATCATTTTCTGCTCATATTCTTTCCATCCATTTCCTGCTGCCGCAATAATCTGATCTCTATCCGCAATACAGGCAATACAACCTGCTGCCTGTGCCAACGCTTCTGTATACTCCTTTGCAAAAGTATTTAGTTCACCAATAGGAGAATATTTCTTTAAAATAATCTGCCCTTCTCTATCTGTAAAAATTTCCATTGGATCACTTTCTCTTATCCTTAAAGTTCTTCTGATTTCCTTTGGAATTACTACTCTGCCTAAATCGTCAATCCTTCTTACAATTCCTGTCGCTTTCATTAAAAAATTCCTCCATCTGTTAAAATTTCCATTTCTGGAAATAGTATCTGTATATGAAGAAAATATTATGCACGAATACTTTACAATATTTCCATTCTATCCTAAAATACCTCATAGAATACAGTAATTTAACTCTATTACCAGAAAGGACGTTTTCTCTATGACATCAAAACTTTTATTTTTTGATATAGATGGTACACTTATCACAGAAGGTCCCGGTATCATGCCTGAAAGCACAAAGCTTGCAATAAAAAAAGCCCGTGACAACGGACATCTTCTCTTTATTAATACGGGAAGAACAAAAACCAGCCTTCCTAAAAAAATAACCGATTTGAATTTTGATGGTTATGTATGTGGCTGTGGAATAAATATTTTCTTTCATGACGAAGAACTATTTTCTCGTAAACTCACTAATGAGTTCTGTAAAAATCTCGTTTACAAACTGCGAAAACAGAAAATTTCTGTTCTTTACGAAGCCTCACATGCAATTTACTTTGACCATACTTTGCCAAATGCAGAACAGTGGATTGATGTGGCTGAAAAACTTTTTCACATCAAAGGTGAAAATATTGAAGATGTATTGCAAAGTGACACTCTTACCTACGATAAACTTCTTGCAATCCTTCCACCTACACCGGAAAATGAAGAATTAAAATCCTATTTATCTCAATACTTCCAGTGTATCGACCGTTCTAATAATATGTATGAAATCATTCAAAAAGGTTTTTCAAAAGCAAGCGGAATTGAATTTCTCTGTGAATATCTGGGTAAATCAAAAGATGATTGTTACGTTTTTGGTGACAGTGAAAATGACAGAGCCATGTTAGAGGCTGTTCCAAACAGCATTGCTATGGGAAATGCTTCACAACCTATTAAAGAAATCTGCTCTTATATTACTTCTTCTGTTGAAGACGATGGGATTTACAAAGCTATGGAACACCTTGAACTTATTTAAGACAAATAAAAAGCAGATAAAACTTAATCCACAAAAGAATTTTGTTTTATCTGCTTTATCCACATTTTCTTATCTTTTTACACCTCTTATACCGGCATAGGCATTACAAAGAAATACATCACAATAAAATGACAAATACTTCCTCCCATTACAAAAAGATGAAAAATTTCATGAGAGCCAAAATTTTTATGATGAGAATTAAAAATCGGAAGCTTCAACGCATAAATAATTCCTCCAACTGTATAAATAATTCCTCCAGCCAGAAGCCAGCCAAAGCCTGCCGGTGAAAGAGAATGTACAATAGGAACAAAAGCAAACACACACAGCCAGCCCATTCCAATATAAATTACAGAAGAAAACCACTTCGGGCATGTAATCCAGCATGCTTTTACAATAATTCCAATAATTGCAGTAATCCATACAGCAGCACACAACAGTAATCCCGTTTTTCCTTTGAGAACGATTAAACAAACCGGTGTATAACTGCCTGCGATTAAAATGAAAATCATAATATGGTCCAGTTTACGAAGTCTTCTGTTTACTTTCTCTGTTGAGTCTATAGTATGGTAAATGGTACTTGCCGCATACAGTAAAATCATTCTCAGTATAAAAATGCTCATCGCAATGATGTGTATATAATCCGGTTCCCTTGCTGCCTTCCATAGTAATGGTAATCCAGCTAAAATTGCCATTATACATCCAATAAAATGAGTTATTGCACTTCCGGGATCTTTAATTTTTTGTTTCATGTCAGTCACTCCTTCGCTTTTTATAAAGATAGTATATGATATTTTATATATGAAATTCCTATATTGTAGTATTACTTATTTTTATATGTAGTTTTTAATACTATTTATTGATATATATTATACTACAATATATTTTTCAAAAAATCAAGATTAACTTTTTTATTTTTGTAAACCCTAATTAAAAATAAATCATAAAAAATACTTGACATTTTTAGTTAAGTATACTATATTAAAACAGTAATCATTATTATTATTGTTTTAATACTGGTATCTACCAGATTTGATAACTGAATTTTATTTTAAAATGAAAAGGAGATTATTATTATGAAGAAATTTGTATGTAGTGTATGTGGTTATGTTCATGAAGGCGATGCAGCTCCAGAAAAATGTCCAGTATGTGGCGTTGGCGCTGAAAAATTTGTAGAGCAGACTGAAGAAAGAAGCTGGGCTGCTGAACACGTTGTAGGTGTTGCAAAAGGTGTCAGCGAAGACATCGCAGCTGATTTAAGAGCAAACTTCGAAGGTGAATGTTCTGAAGTTGGTATGTACTTAGCTATGGCTAGAGTTGCTCATAGAGAAGGATATCCTGAAATCGGTTTATACTGGGAAAAAGCAGCTTGGGAAGAAGCTGAACATGCTGCTAAATTCGCTGAATTATTAGGTGAAGTTGTAACAGACAGCACAAAGAAAAATCTGGAAATGCGTGTTGAAGCTGAAAACGGCGCTACAGCTGGTAAATTTGATTTAGCAAAACGTGCTAAAGCTGCTAACCTTGACGCTATCCATGACACAGTTCATGAAATGGCAAGAGACGAAGCTAGACATGGTAAAGCATTCGAAGGTCTCTTAAAGAGATACTTTGGTTAATCTATTAAAGTAAACTCCTCCGCATAGCAAGAGGCAGTCGTTTTATCCAACGGCTGCCTTTTTCTTTTTTTCCTTCTGTAAACAGTTGATTTCGTCCTTCCATCTTCTTATAATAAAAATATAAATAAACGAAAAGGGAGAATTCACTATGATTATAAAAAATGGTTTTGTATTTCAGGAAGACGGTACCTTCCTGCAAAAAGATTTATATGTAGAAAATGACAGAATTGTAGCTTCAGAAGCAGAAGTAACAGATAAAACAGTCATTGATGCCTACGGTTTAAAGGTTATTCCAGGTCTTGTAGATGTGCACAGCCATGGTGCAAAAGGTCATGATTTCTGTGATGCAGATCCAGAAGGCTTAAAAGTTATTTTACAGTACGAAAAAGAACACGGTATTACTTCCTACTGTCCTACTTCCATGACACTTGCAAAAGACCAGCTTATGGATATTTTTGCTACTGCTACGAAAGTAGAGCCATCCAAAGAGCTTGCTCATATTATCGGTGTAAATATGGAAGGCCCATTGATTGATATTAAAAAGAAGGGCGCACAGGCAGGAGAACATATCTCCGTTCCTGACGCATCTTTCTTTAGAAAATGCAATGAAGCCTCCGGAAATCAGATTAGACTGGTTACATTGGCACCAAATGTAGACAAAGCCTTTGACTTTATTCAGGAAGTGAAAGATGAAGTTGTTATTTCTATCGGTCATACTACTGCAAATTACGAATGTGCAAAAAAAGCTATGGACATGGGTGCGAAACACGTAACTCATTTATACAATGCCATGCCTCCATTTGCTCACAGAGATCCAGGTGTTGTAGGTGCAGCTTGTGATACACCAGACTGTATGGTAGAACTTATTTGCGATGGTTTCCACATTCACCCTGCTACAATCCGTACTACATTTAAGATGTTCGGTGATGAACGTGTTGTCCTTATCAGTGACTCCATGATGGCAACCGGTATGCCAAATGGTAAATACGAACTTGGGGGACAGGAAGTTACTATGACCGACTGCTTTGCAGCTCTTTCTGACGGCACAATTGCAGGCTCTGCTACAAACCTTTTTGACTGCATGAAAAAAGCTATGGAGTTTGGAATTCCTGAAGCAACTGCTATCTTTGCAGCTACCAGAAATCCGGCTAAGAGCATTGGCGTATATGACAAAGTAGGTTCTCTTACTCCTGGTAAATATGCAGACATTGTACTCGTAAATGATAATTATGAAATTCAGCAGGTAATCTAATATCTGCAGAAAGGGGCGTTTTATGGATTTCAATGAAGCTTTGCAGTCACGTATTGACACTTTTAAAAGCCAATATCCACTGCCCGACTCACTAAAGGCAAGACTTGTAGAACCTTCTATGCCTTTTTATGGAACAAAAATTCTCACACAGGCAGTTACTGCTTTATTAGAAGGGGAAAACCTGCTGCTGTGCGGAGATAAAGCAACAGGAAAAAATATATTGGCTGAAAATCTAGCATGGATTTTCGGCCGTCCCACTTATAATATTTCTTTTCATGTAAACACGGACAGCAGCAGCCTCATCGGAACAGATACTTTTAAAAATAATGAGGTCACTTTAAGACAAGGACCTATTTATCAATGTGCTGTTTCCGGTGGTTTTGGTATTCTGGATGAAATTAATATGGCAAAAAACGATGCGGTAGCTGTTCTCCACGCAGTTTTGGATTATCGCCGAATTATGGATGTACCCGGTTATGAAAAAATTGCCCTTCATCCTGCTACACGTTTTATTGGTACGATGAACTATGGCTATGCCGGAACAAAAGAATTAAATGAGGCTCTTGTTTCTCGTTTTATGGTAATCAATATGCCTCCACTTTCTATGGAACGTTTAGAACAGATTTTAAGAAATATCTTTCCTCACATCAAGCCAGATGCCCTGGAACAATTCTGTGGTCTGTTTTTAGACTTACAGTTAAAAGCAAAAAATGGAGAAATTTCCACAAAGGCTGTAGATATGCGTGGGCTTATCGGCGCCATCCGACTTATTCATGGTGGTTTAGAACCAATAGAAGCCGTGGAAATGGGTATTATCAATAAAAGTTTTGATAACTTTGAACGTGAACTTATCAGTGATATTGTTATGACTCGTATCCCTGATACATGGAAAAGCGGTGATGTGTTCTAATGAAAGAAAACATGATGGAAAACAGATTGCAAAATCTTCTGTGGACAGTCAGTGAGGATTATAACTGTGATGTAAAAATCAATCCCGCAGACCTGCAAAAATCCCCTGAAATTGCTTTCTACAATATGGTTTTACAGGGCGCTTTCCAAAAATATTTTGATGCAGAGTTTTTTGAAGCCTATATAAAAAAGAAAATACAATATGGAGCAGAACCTTCTGTTCTTTCCCTGATTTCTAAACTCTGTATCGACAGTGCAGTTTCCAAAAAAATCTGTACAGAACGAAGAGGAATTGAAAATATACGAAGAAAATCTTTTCGTGAAACTCTGAAAAAGGATGCTTTTCGCTTTTCTCATACGGATTGGGATTATCTGGAATATTGCTATTTAGAATTTCAGCTTTATCAAAAAACAGTAAATCCCAAGCTGCAGCCTCTGCTTTTAAAAATATCTGTACTTTCTCATACTGACTCTATAAAGGACGTCTGTAAATGTATTGACGAAGTCTATCATACTGCTTATGAAAAAGGATTTGCAGAATATTTTAAAGGTATCAGCAGAGACACTTCCGGATTGAAATCTGCTGCTGAAGACTCTGAAGAGACAACGGAACAGGATAACTTGATTTCTGAAGAAGATACTGTCAATATTTTCAGTGGTCATGTAGATGCTCAAGATAATGGAAAACAGGATAAATCAAATGTCAGGCTTCTGGCTCTTGATAAACAATCCTCAGAGCATCTGGAAAAGTATATTGAACTGAATTATGGAAAAAGTATTCTTCCGCCCAATGAAAAATCGCGTTTACAAAAACAGCTGTGTACAGGCATACATGAAGACTGCAAGCTCCATATTACAAAAGGTGTCCTTCACAATCAGACAACAAGTAATGCCAAAACAGATTATGTAAAGAGAATAAAAGAAGAAAACCTTCACGTTTATAAAAAGAATTTTCTTCTCACACGCCAAAACATTTTATCTCTTTCTAATTTGTTAAAAAGAGCTTTACTCACCAGAACAGAACGGGAATTATGTACCAGTGAATACGGAACAATCTGTCCGGAAAAGCTCTGGAATTTAGGTCGAACAGATAATTCCATGCTATTCAAACGGGAGCTTTTACAAGATAATTCTGATTTTGCCGTAGAAGTCCTAATTGATGCCAGCGGCTCACAGCAAAGACGTCAAAGCCTTGTAGCACTTCAGGGATTTATCATCAGCAGGGCTTTAAGCCTTGCCCAAATTCCCCATCGCGTAACAGGATTTTGCACCTTTGGTTCCTACACCATTTTAAATGAATATCGAGATTACCTGGACAATTCTGACGCTGATGAAAATATTTTTGAATTCTATGGTTCTGCCAACAATCGAGACGGACTTGCTATCAGAGCTGTCGCTGACAGTCTTGATAAACAACCACAGGAAAATAAAATTCTGATTGTATTAAGTGATGGAAATCCCAACGATATTATTGCCGCAAACTCTCGCCAAAAAGCAGAAAAACAGCCCTATTGTCTGGATTTTGCAGTAAAAGATACTGCCACGGAAATTCGCAGGCTGAGAAATCGTAAAATTTCTGTTTTAGGTGTATTTGCCGGCGAAGAAGAAGACCTTCAGGCAGAAAAGAAAATCTTTGGAAAGGATTTTGCCTATATTCACGATATTTCCAACTTTGCTAATATCGTAGGACATTATCTGAAAAAACAAATCACAGACTAGACAAAAACTTCCGCCACATGGATACCGGACACTTAGTCCTGTCAATGTGGCGGTTCAAAGTTATAATATCACAAAAATTTCTTAATCAGATCTATCTTCTTTTCCCTTTTCAACTGTTTAATCTCATATTCTCTGCGCATAGCTTCCGTCTTTGTCTGAAATTTTTCAAAATAGACCAACTCTACCGGACATCTGCTTTTTGTATATTTTGCGCCTTTTCCCGCATTATGACTGGCAATTCTTTTTTCCAGATTATTTGTCCATCCGGTATAAAAGCTACCATCACTGCACTTTACTATATACGTATAATTCATCTTTTTCTCCTGTAAATCTATGTAAGGAACGTCTTGCCCAAAGACATGACGTTCTATATATCAAGCCGCCGATTAAAAAGTATTTCACCCAAATTTTCTACTTACACAAAAAACCAACTGTACTATAAAATCGGCTGCGGATTTTCTTTCCGCATAGTTTATTATACTCTCACAGCCAGAATTTGTGAATGATCTTCTTTTAAGGAAGATACTGCATTGGATCTAATGGAACTCCATCTTTTGATAAGGCAAAATAGAGATTTGCCCCTTCTTCTGTATAATATTTAGTAGGTTCACTGATATAACCTAATACACTGCCTGCTGAAACATATTCCTCTGCCTGAAATGGGACGTCTTTTAACTGTCCGTAAACTGCCTGATAACCATTTCCCATATCCACCGTAACCGTCTGTCCTGTTTCTTCATTATTCACCACAGATACAATTTTTCCGTTGGCAACTGCTGCCACAGGAGCACCTACTTCTGAAGAAATCGCAATTGCCGGATTGAGTTTATACACATTTAAAGTTGGAAAATAAATGGTATTATCCATATTATAGTCCAAAACAACCTGTCCATTTACCGGCCATTCCATTAAGGAACTTTCTGTAAAATTTATTTCCGGTGCTGCAACCTGTGCAGATGTATTTTCTGCCTCTGGTGCAGGTACTTGTTCCGGTTCCTCCTCCGGTGTTTCAGGGGCAGGTTCTTCTGTATTCTCCTGCGTACTTTCTTCCACTTCTCTTGTACCCTCTACCTCTGTAGTATTTACATCCTGCACATCTTCTGCATCTTCTCGTTCCTCTGTTTTTATTGCCTGGTCAACAATATCTTCCTCGTTCTCCTTAACAAATTCTTTCTCATTTGCTCTGCTCTTACTCCCGGACTGGTAAACAGCCACACAGGTAACTACCAGAGTAAGTGCCAGTAAGCTTCCCAGTGCTACACGAATTTTTCCTTTTTTACTCATATTTTTCACCTCTGCCTTAGTGGGCTCATCCGCCCCTTTCTTGTTTTCAAATATAGGATTACCAGAAAAGCAGAAGTTATACATCTTTTCATTTTTCTTTCTCTATTTCCATATCAGGAAAAAAATATCCCAATATCTGCTCATAATTTTTTCCTTCTAATGCCAGATTGTGAGCCGTATACTGGCTCATTCCCATTCCATGTCCGATACCTTTACATAAAAAACGCACTTCCCCTTGACTGCTTTGCACGCTAAAGCAAGAGGAAGGCAAATCAAGCACCTCTTTTATCCGTTCTCCCTGAAACGCCTGATTTCCAATCTGAATTTCCATAACATACCCTGCACTGTCTGTTTTTGTTATTTCGATTTCTGCCTCTGCTGTTATGGAAAAAGCAGGATAACTTTTTTTAATCTTCTCTTCCAACTCCTTTAAAGAAAAATAACAGCCCTCTACATACAGAGGACTGTCTATATCTTTCGGTGTTTCCACTGAGGGTATGTAAACAAATTTCTCACCCAGAATCTCTTCTCCGCTTCTGGTTTTTCCTTGACTGAGAGGATGGTAGGGAATTTCTTTTTTCTCATTTTGATATACAAGAATTTTTCCCCGCGTATTGGCTGCTTCCTCCTGAAACATCTGAAATTGTTTCAACTCTTCCCCATTCATATTCTTTTTCTTTAAATAATCAGCAGCTTCCTGAATATCTTTCATAGCTTCTTCCGATTTACACTTTAAAGATAAATTCGTTCTTTCAATTATTGTCTGTGCTTTAATCGCTTCTTTTTCGTATCCCCAGTCAATATGTGCCGCTGTTAAAATTGGTATATATTCTTCTAAATCCGGCTGCCTGCTTAAAGGACATGCTTTTCTTCCTGAAATAACCACTGTCAAAAGATAGGGTAACATCAAAAATAATACTGCGAGTAAGATACTTATGTCTTTTTCTTTTTTCATAAAAATACGAAACCAGAATTTTCTTACTTGTATTATATGTTACCCTATACTTTTCTATCCCTTTTTCACAATAAATGCCGGAATTGGAGGATTATTCTCTCTGTTATAATAACTATTGACAATAACGACATACTTTCTGCTGTCCAGCTTCTTTAAATACTCCAAAATTCGATTTTTCTCCTCAAAACCGGTATCTCCTCCACTGTAAATACAAAGTGCCATAACTGCACCCTTTTTCAGCAGTTTAAGACCTTTTTCTATGGCTTTTACACTGGTATCCGCTTTCGTTGCCAGATTATGATCGCCTCCCGGCAAATATCCAAAATTGAAATAAATTCCATCTACTGTTCCTGCTTCTGCATAAGCATCCATATTTTCATGACTATCCAGATAAAGTTTTGCCCTGTTTTCCACATTGTGCTCTTTTAAAAGGTTTGTTGTACACATAATTGCCTTTTTCTGCACATCAAAAGCCAGAACTTTTCCACTTTCTCCTGCCAATTCACATAAAAATAATGTATCATGCCCATTTCCCATCGTTGCATCAATATACAATCCCTCTGGATTTACCTGAAGCTTAAACAGCTCATGACTCCACTCTGTAATCTGATAAGATTTCATATTTACAGTTCGCTAGCCTCCAATGCCTGTGAAAGATCTGCTATAATATCATCAATATGCTCAATTCCTACTGAAAAGCGAATCATTCCCGGTGAAACCCCTGCTGCAACCAGTTGTTCATCATTTAATTGTCTGTGTGTATGACTTGCAGGATGCAATACACTTGTCTTAGCATCTGCCACATGAGTGACAATAGAAGCCAGCTTCAAGCTATCCATAAATTTCACAGCCGCTTCTCTTCCCTTCTTTAACTCAAAAGAAATAACTCCGCAAGTTCCTTTCGGCATATATTTCTGTGCCAAATCATGATATTTATCCTGTGGAAGTCCCGGATAATTTACTTTTCCTACCAATGGATGTGCATCTAAATATTCAGCCACCTTCTGTGCATTATAACAATGTCTTTCCACTCTTAAAACTAATGATTCCAGTCCTAAATTTAAAATAAAGGAATTCATCGGAGAAGGTACAGAGCCTAAATCACGCATAAGCTGTGCATTAATTTTTGTAATATAAGCAGCTTTTCCAAACTGTTTTGTATAAACCACTCCATGATAAGATTCATCAGGAGTTGTCAGCCCTGGGAATTTCTCTGCATGAGCTTCCCAGTCAAAATTTCCGCTGTCTACAATGGCACCGCCTACCTGTGCTGCATGTCCATCCATATATTTTGTTGTAGAATGTACTACAATATCAGCGCCCCATTTAAACGGCTGGCAATTTACCGGTGTAGCGAAAGTATTGTCTACTACAAGAGGCACACCGTGACTGTGTGCAAGCTTTGCCATTTTCTCAATATCCAATACAACTAAAGATGGATTTGCAATGGTTTCTGCAATGACTGCCTTTGTATTTGGCTTAAATGCTTTCTCTAATTCTTCTGCCGTTGCATCTACATCTACAAAAGTACATTCAATTCCCATCTTTTTTGCAGTTACACCTAATACATTTAAGGTTCCTCCATAAATTGCAGAGGCACATATTACATGATCTCCTGCTTCGCAGATATTAAAAATAGAATAAAAAATAGCTGATTGTCCTGAGGAAGTGAGCACTGCAGCAACTCCACCTTCCAAATCTGCAATTTTTGCCGCAACCAAATCATTCGTAGGATTTTGACATCTTGTATAAAAATATCCATTGTCCTTTAAATCAAACAATCTGCCCATTTCTTCTGTTGTATCGTATTTAAAAGTTGTACTCTGATAAATAGGCATCATCCTTGGTTCACCTTTCTTCGGTTTCCAACCGGACTGGATACATTTTGTCTCAATATGATATTCTCTGCTCATCTCTATCCTCTCCTTTATAAAAATTTCAAATTAATTTTATTACCTATCTTCTATAATGTTTCTGTCCAATAAGAATAATTGCCACAAAAGCTACAATTCCTACTCCCAAAATTAAAAGTGTCTGCTCAGATTTTAATGCTATACGCAAAGCTAAAAGCTGTAAAACCAGTAAATCCAGTCCCATAACAGAAACTGCTCCACCGATTGTCATCATAAACTTTCTTTCATTTTCAGGTGAAACCCCACTGGAAAAACGTTCCCTTATCATAGATGGCTTCCCTTTCACAGCAAGAAAAATTCCTGATAAAATAATGACTACTGCCAGAACAATTAATACAATATGCTGCTGTGTCATCTTACTTCCTCCTTCATTTCCTGTTTTTCATATTTCTTTAATACAAATTTAAACCATAACGGCAATATGGTTCCTTTAAACATGCAGGATAAGCTCAATGCCCACCAAACTCCATTTAATCCCAATCCAGTAGCAGATAAAAGCATAGCCGCCGGAATTCTAAGTGCATTGAACAAAATTCCTGTAACAGACGGCGGTACAGTCTTCCCTATTCCCTGAAAAGCTCCTGTAGCTGCACCTTCCAGACACATAAAAATCTCTGAAATTCCTATAATCCTTAAATAATCCACTCCCATAGGAATGACATCCGGTTCTTTAATAAATATTTTGAAAAAGAACTCCGGAAATACCCACAGCAGTAATGTAGTAATTACACCCCATACCGCCATAATTTCAATGGCCTTTCGATAACCCTTTTTAATACGTTTCTTTTTGCCGGCTCCATAGTTCTGTGCAATAAAAGCATTCACTGCTGTAGAAAAACCACCTGCCATCATCCAAGAAATAGATTCAATCTGACTTCCTACCTTTTGAACTGCTACTGCTGCATCTCCCCAGCCTGCAATAAAACGTGCAATCACCATAGAAATCATAGACATCAGTGCATCCTGCATCGCAGATGGAAGACCTATTTTTACAATTTCTCTGATATGTTCTCTAGGTGTTTTTAAAAACAAATGAATTCTCCCAAAGATAACTGGCTCTTTCCATACTGCCTTTAAATAAAGAACAAATACAATAATCTGTGCAAATACAGTCGCAAAAGCTGCCCCTGCAACACCCATTCCTTTTAACGGTCCAATACCAAAAATTAAAATAGGGTCTAAAATTAAATTAATAACCAATCCCACCGTAGTAACTCGAAAGGTGGTCACGGTATTCCCCATTGCTGCCAAAATTCCTCCGATTACCTGGTCTAAAAATGAAAACACTATGATTCCACAAGTAATCATCAAATAAACTCTTGCATCCCATATAACATCCGGACTATTTAAATTAAAAAATCCAATTAATTGCTTATTTAGCAACAGACTTATCACTCCGTATAAGATACCTAAAAATGTTCCCATACGCAGAGCTCCTCTGGCAAATTCTGCACCTTCTTCCGGATTTCCTGCACCAAGCCTCTGTCCTACACTTACCTGTCCGCCTATTCTGGGAATCATGGTTAATCCATTTGCCAACCACATAAACATACCGGCTGCTCCAACTGCCGCTACCGCATTACTTCCCAACCTTCCAATCCATATCATATCTACCAGATTATATCCCATCTGAATAAAGGAAGTTCCCATAATAGGAAAAGCCAGACGAGCAAGAGTTCCCGCAATTGGTCCTTCTAATAAATCAATCTTTTTTCTCATGTCTTTTTCCCTCAAATTCTGTCATTACTTTACTATCTTACCAAACTCTGAAAGAACCTGCAAATACTAATTTTTACTTAAAAATTTCCTTTTCAATCTATCTAGTCTATGATACGCTTAATAAAAAAAGTAGAGGAAATGCTTATGAAAGAAAAAATATATACCATTCCATTAATGGATGCATTCCATGCCGATGATGAATGCCCATTTTGTTTTATCGAAAGAAATTTAGAACAACATGCACTTGACTTTGTCTTAGGTCAAGGCGCTTCTTACATGGAAGACGATATACGGGCAGAAACAGATAAATTAGGATTTTGCCGGGATCATTACAAAAAAATGTTCAACTATGGAAATCGACTTGGAACCGGACTTATCCTTTCAACACACTTTAAAAAGAAAAATGAAGAATTACAACAGCAAATAAAAATGTTTTCTCCTAAAAAAGCATCTATGCTGGGACATTTCAAAAAAGCCAAACTAAATCCTGAGCATCCTCAATCCTCCTTGGGTACATGGGTAAAAGAACAGAATAACTCCTGTTATATCTGTGATTATTCTAAAAATACTTATACCAGATATTTAGATACCTTCTTTGAACTTTACCGAAAAAACAAAGAATTTCAAGAACTTTTTAAAAACAGCAAAGGCTTCTGCCTTCCTCATTTCGGTGATTTAGTAGAAACAGCAGAAGAATTGCTGTCCGACAAAGAAAAAGCAGAATTTTATCAGCAATTATTCTCCTTAATGACAGAAAACCTACAAAGAGTTACTGATGATTTAGAATGGTTCTGTGACAAATTTGACTATAAAAACAAAGATGCTGACTGGAAAAACTCCAAAGATGCAATACAAAGAGGGATGCAGAAATCTGCCGGTGGTTATCCTGCAGACCCATTTTATAAATCAGAAAGATAATAAATTCAAAAGTATTTATAAAAAAAGAATAAATGAAAATCATTCTTTTTCATTTTTCTTTTAGTATTTTGTCATAAATTATCCTTATTTACATAGTATAGTATATCTTGTAAAAGCCAATAAGACTTTTTTCAAAATCTTTTTCTTTTCATATTACTGGCAAGCCTATTGCCAGTAACTCCTTCTTTTTTATGAAATGAACAAGAGCAGAAATCTATCCCCCTCAGATTTCTGCTCTTGCTTTTTATTGTCTAAAAATATAAATATCATTTTTTTCTTTTCTTCACATTTCTTTTATCATTTCATCACAAATTCATCACATTTACCCTTTATAGTATAACTTGTAAAAGCCGATAAGACTTTTTCAAAAATCTTTTTCTTTTTCATATTGCCGGAATAGAAAACCGGCTCTCCTTCTTTTTAATATTTTAATATTAAAAAAGAAACCAGAATCAACCTTCCCCCCTCATTGATTCTGGTTCTTTTTTATTTCACAAAAAATTATTTCATAAGGAATAACTGTACCCAGTGTTTAATGCCATAATTATCTATATAGCATCCTACACCTACATGTGTATATGGACCCATAATATTTTCATAATGCCCTTGGCTACTCATCCAAGCATTCATAACCATTTCAGGCGTCATAAATCCTATAGCAATATTTTCCCCTGCATACATCCCCTGAATTCCTAAATCTTCAAAAATACTTGACCAATCTGTTCCATCCGGTCTTACATGATCAAAATTCTGCTTTAATTCCTCTGCACGAATATCAGCAGCTAAAGATAACTGATAATCATATTCTAAAGGTGCTAAACCGGCAGCAGCACGCTCTCTATTTAAAATATTAATAACCTCAAATTCATAAATTGTTGCAGTATCCTGAACCCATTTTCCGTCAGGTCCTACATAATAGTTGCCTATCCAGGTATTTTTTGCCATAACGCCGCTTGCGGTTAAATAATAATCATCTACCCAAGTATTAGATGCCATAGCTCCATCCGCATTAAGATAATACCATTCTCCTCCAATCTCCTGCCAGCCTGTCAGCATATATCCGCTGCCATTAAAATAATACCAATATCCGTTTATAGACTCCCAGCCGTTCGTTGTATAACTTCCATCTGCATGACAATACCACCAGCCATTACTATCTACATTCCATTGAGCTGTTCTCCACCGACCATCTGCTCCTACATAATAATCGCCTATCCAGGTATTTTTTGCCATAGTTCCATTTCCTGTCAAATAATAGTCACCTATCCAGGTATTCGATGCCATAGCTCCATCTTCATTAAGATAATACCATTCCCCTTCAATTTCCTGCCAGCCTGTCAGCATATATCCGTTTCCGTCAAAATAGTACCACTTTCCATTAATTGACTTCCACGTATTCGCCGGATAACTTCCGTCATCTTCCTGATACCACCAACCATAATCATTCACGTTCCACTGAGCAGCCTGTACTTCTGTATTACTTACGGCAATACTACCCATTAAAAGAAATGCTGCAGCAAGTAATTTTACTTTTTTGTTTTTCATACCGCTTACCTCCTCTTAAATTTTCTATGGTTTTATTTTACTAAACTTCTTTTAATTATACAACAAAAAAAGACTTAAATTCTTATATTAAGGATTTAAGTCTTTTTTATAATGAAGCATCGGGGATTCGAACCCCGGACAACTTGATTAAAAGTCAAGTGCTC